>JAFWUG010000003.1 GCA_017524185.1 Bacteroidales bacterium | reverse complement strand
TACAAAACCAAACCTGCAAAAACAATATCTAAACGTATAAAATTACGTTTTTAGAAGAATATTCTACACTAAACACATCACGGTTCATTTTATATCCACGCACATGACCTTCTTATAGAATATTAGCCCACTCTGACACAAACAACTAAAAATCAACACTTTACATGCAAAGTTCGATTGTATGCTTTCAAGCATACACTGCCACACACATATCAAGCCCAATAAACACGGGAAAAAACATTGTAGAACAAAGATAAATAACTGTATATCAATATATTAACTCATCACACCGACATGTAAATCCGAATAGCAAACGCTCACTACAGCACAACATAACACCATAACGATATGCGCACAAAACACCAATATATAGAGCATTTTCAATGCTATACACGCGAATAAAGCCACACCGTACCCAACAGAGATGCGCCTACATCCATCAGGGCATATATTTAGCCCCCCTCCTAAATCAATCAAAACTACAGCAAATCGAGCAGTTGCTCCAAACGCACGCCGCGTGAACCTTTCAGTAGCACAGTGCTCCCCTCAATGGGATGTTGCCTAATGGCTGCAGCGCAATCGGCTGCCGTAGCAAAATACTCAAAATCCCGATGTTCTGCTGCAAAACCACCGCCAACCAGCATCACCCGGTCTATGCCCGCAGCCGCCAGCTGCTCCACCACCCGCCTATGCTCCTGCGCCGCATAATGGCCAAGTTCAAGCATCTCGCCAACAATGGCCACCTTGTTGCCAGCAGCCAATGCAGCAAAGCCTCCTATAGCCGCTACCATGCTCGACGGGTTAGCATTGTAGGCATCCATTATCACCACATTACGCCCCGTATCAATACGCTGTGAGCGATTGTTCGAAGGCTCATAGGCCGCAACGGCCGCCAACGCATCAGCCTCCAACACGCCCATATGCAAGCCCACTGCAAGGGCAGCCATCACATTTTCGGCATTATAGACTCCCACCAAATGGGTATCCAAACAGTGCGACACGCCGCCAATGCACAGTTCTATACGCAGAAAACCATTGCGCTCAGCAACGCGCACCGGACCATCTGCAAAGGTGCTATAGGCAATGGCATGCTTCAGCCCGCACTGCACAACCTGCTCGGCAAGCACCTCGCTTTCAGAATTATAGAACGCCATGCCGTTATGCTGCGCCAGATAGCGATAGAGCGCAGTTTTTGCCCGCACAACACCCTCAAACGAACCAAAACCAGCCAGGTGGGCACACCCAATATTGGTTATCAGCCCGCAATTGGGTTCGGCTATATCCACGAGTTCGGCTATATCGTTGGGATGATTGGCTCCCATCTCAACCACTGCCACCTCAACATCGGGCGTAAGGCTAAGCAGCGTGAGCGGAACGCCTATATGATTATTCAGGTTGCCACGCGTAGCCACCGTGCAATATTTGGTTGCCAACACAGCGGCCAACAATTCCTTGGTCGTGGTTTTGCCGTTGGTTCCAGTGATACCCACCACGCGCACCCCCAACTGCCGCCTATGATGCCGTGCCAACTGCTGCAAGGCATCCAGCGCATCATCGACCAAAATGCAACCCTCAACCATATAGGTTGCCTCATCGATCACAGCAGCCCTTGCGCCCTGCTCCAAAGCCTGACGCGCAAACGCATTGCCATTGAACCGCTCGCCTTTCAGTGCAAAAAAAAGGCTGTTGGGCACAATTGAGCGCGTGTCGGTACACACACACGAACTACACCTAAATACATCGTATAGCTCAGATATTGAGCATTTTCCCTGCTTGCATTTCGCCAATTCCATTGCGCTAAATCTACTTGTTGGTTTGCGTTTGCAAAGGCATGCCACACACACATACCTATCGTTTCGCAAATATACGGTTTATAAGTATTGCCAACACTTTGGCAGTTCTTGGTTGATACGAAAAAAAAGGCTCACGCTTTTACGCACGAGCCTCTTATGCCATGAACATTGTGTTTATAAACTACTTACGCTTGCTGGCCGACGGGTCGCCCACTGCCTCCATAGCGCAACGGAAACCGATGTCGCTGGTCGACTGTGCCTCGTCGAGGAAACGGCGAGCACCAGGGCTAAGCCAAAATGCGCGGTCGTTCCAAGCTCCACCCTTGTACACACGAACGTGGTCGTTAATCAGGGTGGTCATATCCTTATGGCGGTCGCTGGCCTTACCCTGAGCATACATGCGCTCGGAGTCGCGATCCTTGATGGTCTGGCCATCACGATAGTCGAGCGTTGAGCCTATATCACCATCCTTGTAGTTGATGTAGTAGGCATGGGTATAGTTACGGCGGTTGGCAGCCTCTTCCTCGGTTACCTCGCGGGTGGGAATACGTCCCAAACTATCCTTACGCATCATGTTGCCATTCTCATCGTAGGGCGTTGAGAACACGTTGCCACGGAACGGACGCAACTCATCGAAATCTTCGTATGATAGCGGACGATAAACATCTAACACCCACTCGTTTACGTTGCCTGCCATACAGTATAAGCCATAGTCGTTGGGCCAGAACGATTTAACTGGTGCGGTGTAGGCATATCCATCGTTCAGATTACCAGCCAAGCCCATGTAGTCGCCCCTACCCCTTACGAAGTTGGCCATCATCTTACCACGATCGCGAACCTCAGACTGACGCACGTTGTGGCCATTCCACGGGTATATGCGGCGTTCTACCATACGCTCGTCGTAGGTATTGCCCCACAATGCCGATGCGGCAAACTCCCACTCGGCCTCGGTTGGGAGGCGATATTTCGATAGTAGAATACCATCCTCAAAGCGCACAGGGCGTCCTTGACCATCGGCTCCAGGAGCAAGGTTCTTTAGGTTCTTGTTCACCGAACCAACATATTGGCCTGCCAAATAGGCATCGGTGTTGAAGTTGTCGGCGTTGTTCTGCCCCAGTTCAAGGAACAATATGCCCTTCTCCACAAGCAGCATCTCGTTCACACGGTCGCTACGCCACAGGCAGTAGTCGCAAGCCTGCAACCAGCTCACGCCAACCACGGGGTAATCGTTGTAGGCTGGATGACGGAAATAGTCAGTAACGTAGGGTTCGTTGTAGCCCAACGGCGAACGCCATACCAGCGTATCGGGCAGGGCATTTTTATACACCTGCGGGTAGTCGGTATAAACACGGCGTAGCCAATAGAGATACTCGCGCCAGTCCACATTGCAGGTTTCGGTTTCGTCCATGTAGAACGAGTTCACGGTAACGCGGCGAGGAATGTTGTTCCACGAGTTCATCACATCCTCCTCAGTACGTCCCATGATGAATGTACCACCCTCGATGAATACCAGTCCAGGCCCAGTGATGGGCTTGTAGCCCTGTACTACCTCAAAACCGCCATATTCGGGATCGTTATAGTTCCAACCCGTTTTCGATGATATGCCGGCTTTCTTGCTGGAGCACGATGCTGCTGCGAGCAGAATGCCCAGTAGGGTTATCGTTAGTATTCTATTCATGTTGTTCATAGCGAAAAACTTTATGCTCAAAAGTCGGTTCAAATTTACTAATTCTGCAAATATAGGCCAAATCGACCTCTAAAATTTAGGGCATTTCACGGCTCTATACCGCCGTTTCGCCTTTTTGTACGCAAAGTTCCATCCAACGGTTACCTCGTGCGATGAGGTGGGGAGTCCCTTTAGCCCGTGCTGAAGTATGCTAAAGTCGTAGCTATAGCCCACTCGCAGGCCATCATCGGCGTAGCCTATGGTGGCCATGAATGCGTGTCCCTTGAAGTTTATGTTGTTGCGATACCATAGCCCGGCCACCACCGACCGGTAGGAGATGTAGGCACCCATGTGGAGCATATTGTAGTAGCGTCCTTGCTGTATGAAAACCACATTGGGCGATAGTATGAGTTTGTCCTTGCGCCGATACCAACTGTAGAGGTTTATGTCGATACCGACGTGGGCGGTGTATTTACGCGGCAGATATGAGTTGGGCGAATTGGCATCGTGGGGTTCGAGCAGATGGTGCACAGCCACGCCACCGTAGAGGTTCTCCCAGTCGCCAACTATACCCAACCCCAAGTCGAAGTTGAATGTGGTTTGGCCCGTGAAGCCCGATGTGCCGGTTATGGTGCCGTTTTGGTCAATCATGTCGAGAAACGTTAGATTGTAATAGTTTCTATTCCTCATCAATGCGCTTGCTTGAATCCCGAATCGCAGGCTGGAGTTGTAGCTAGGCTGAAAGCCGTAGGAATAAACAAAATCGACATTTGTCCTAGCAAATGTTCCGCGACCCTCTACGTCGGAGATGATGTTGGCTCCAATGCCCACCTTGTTGGTGGTGCGCTTGCCACGGTTGCCAATCCCGTTGAAGCGCAGCAGAGCCTGATCATAGCTAACACCGATGGAGGAGTAGGGAATGTTGAGCGTGGTCCACTGACTTTTTACCACCACTCCCATCCTAATCGACTTATCGGCCCCGGCGTAGGCTGGGTTCAGGAACACAGGGTTGAAAAAGAACTGCGAGAATACGGGATCCTGTGCGTAGATAAAACGCTTGGATACGCATATTATTGCAAGTAATATGAACAAAATGTTCTTCTTCATGGTGTTCGGTTTGCCAAACGGGGCTTTGCAAAAACGGGCATCGCCATCGTGCGGACTGAATGTCTAATACACTAACAACTGTTTTTTCTCGTTTTTATTGCCAAACAGCATCTATAGTTATCTTTAAAAATCGCATTTTTGCACCTAACAATCAAATTCCATGCGCCTCATAGTTCAACACCGACACATCTTATATAAGGCCAAAAACATTGCGCTTAGCGTAGTGCTATGCTTCACGTTTATCGCTGATGCAGCGGCTGTTGAGCGTTTTACGACAGGGCTTTCCATGGTTCGTCTTAGCAATAGTGCTTTTGCTAATAACGTAAACTCAAACGCTGGGGTTATACTTCGACCCACCAAAACAGCCACACTGTCCACAAACACGCGTTTTGGTAGTTCTAAAAAACAATCGGTGCTGGCCAACGGCACGTGGGCTAAGGTGAACGTGGAGCAATGCGGTATCTATCGCATAGCCTACAGCGACCTGCGCAGCTGGGGATTCGACAATCTGGAGCATGTGAGCGTTTGGGGTTACGGCGGCGGCGAACTGCCCATAGCCCCAGAGGCCAAGTGTCCCGATGATTTGGTACCCATACCTATATATATAGAACGCGGTGCCGATGGCATATTCAACGACGGCGACTATATTCTGTTCTACGCCGATGGTCCCAACGTTCCAGAATATAAAGCCGATGTTGATATGTGGACTATCAAACAGCACAGCTATAGCAACACCGCCTCGTATTTCATCACCACCAGTCAGCCTCAACGCCTTATGGCTACTGCACCAGCGGCCACCACAGCCGCCAACCGCAGCACCAGTAGCTACACCGCCTTGGCAGTGTTCGCTCCACGCGACACCAACCTGCTCAAGTCGGGACGGCAATGGTTTGGCGACCTATTCGACTTCAACACCCACCACACCTATAATACCGGGCTAAACGCCCCTGAATCGGGAAGCAACATGCGAGTTTGGCTACAGGCGGCTGGCGTATCGAACTACATCACCAATTTCAGCGTCGATATGAACGGAGCAGAAATTGGCCAACTCGCCATGGCCGCACTGCCCACCACCGACTACGCCGATGTGGCCAGCATTAACAGCAAGGTGTTCACCGTAGCTGCTCCCAGCAACGAAGCTGTGATAGGGCTAACGTTCCATAAAGCTGCGCAAACCGACGTGGGATGGCTCAATTGTTTGGTTATAAACTCACGCCAACAACTGCGCTATGCCGATAAACAACTGATATTCTGGGACAACCAAACAGCGGGCGCGGGCAACATCACACGTTTCGACATTCAGAATGCCCCCAACAGTCTAATGGTGTGGGATATTAGCCACGCCAACCACACCCAACGCGTGAATATGCAGGGCAGCAGTTTTACACTGAACACCGACACGCTTCGGCGTTTTGTGGCGTTCACAGCCAGCAACGCCACGCCAATAACATCGGCCAGCAGCGTACCAAATCAGAACCTGCACGGCATGGGACAGCCCAACATGGTGATTGTAGCTTCCCCTCAATTCATGGAACAGGCCGAGCAGGTGGCCGCACTGCATCGTAGCCACGACGGACTTTCGGTTACAGTGCTTAGCACCGAACAGGTTTATAACGAATTTGCATCGGGCAACACCGATGCAGCGGCCATTCGCAACCTAATGCGGATGCTACACCTACGCGCAACCAGCAACTCCGAACGCCCACGCTACCTGCTGCTGTTTGGCGATGGCTCCTACAACAACATAGCCCGCTACGCCACCAACACTAACCTGATTCCCACCTTTCAGTCGGAGAACTCCATAAGTCCCGTAAACTCTTATCAAAGCGACGATTTTTTTGGACTGCTCGACGACGGCGAGGCCAACGAACACGAACTGAACGGTATGCTCGACATTGGGGTGGGACGCATACCTGCGCACAGCGCCGAGCAGGCCAACATTGCCGTGGCCAAACTAACCACCTACATGAGCAGCGAAAATATCGACAATTGGCAGCGAATACTCTGCTTTGTGGGCGACGACGAGGACAACAACATGCACATGACAGATGCCAACACGCTGGCCGACCACATCATGCAAAACTACCCCGCCTACCATGTGCAAAAAATATTGCTCGACGCCTATCAGCAGGAGGTTACATCGCTGGGACAAAGCTACCCCATGGCCACGCAAGCCATAAACTCGCGCATGAATAGCGGTGCTTTGCTGCTCAACTACACGGGCCACGCCAACGAGCGATGGCTGTCGAGCGAAAAAGTGCTGATGATTAACGATATACTCACATGGCAAAACTTCAAGGGGCTACCGCTCTTCATCACCGCCACCTGCGAATTTAGCCGATTCGATGATTACCACATGACTACAGCGGGCGAACACGCATTGTTCTCGCCATCGGGCGGTGCCATTGCGCTGCTATCAACCACCCGCGTGGTGTATTCCAACCCAAACTTCGAACTAAACTACAACTTCATTAAACGCGTGCTGGAAACCAACGCTTCGGGCGAATACTACTCCCTTGGCGACTTAGTGCGGCAAAGCAAAAACGCCACTACTGGCAACAACAAACTGAATTTCAGCCTATTGGGTGACCCCGCGCTCAAACTACGCCACCCATCGCACAAAGTAGTACTGCGCCAAGTGAACGGAACGGACATCACCACCACCACCGACACGCTGCGTGCCCTATCGCAAGTACACCTAAACGGACACGTTTGCACCAACGACAGCGTAACCCTAACCGATTTCAACGGCACTGTGCATATCACCCTCTACGACAAAGCGCAAACCAACTACACCCTAGCCAACGATGGCGGCGACCCCATGCCCTTTGTAAGCCAAGAAAATATGCTATTCAGCGGCTCGGCATCGGTACGCAACGGTGAATTCGACATAACATTCACCATGCCCAAAGACATAAACTTTAGTCATGGGCCTGGAAAAATCAGCATGCTTGCGGGCAACAATCAGGTGGCAGCCATGGGCGTTTGCACCAACGTGGTGGTGGGCGGAATAAACCCTACGCCCTGGGCCGACACGCGTGGACCAGAAATCACGCTGCTCCTCAACGGCAAAGATTTTAGCCGAGGTGGTATATGCCACCCCAGCCCTACCCTTGAGGTGCTGCTGACCGATGAATCGGGCATAAACACATCTGGCATAGGCATTGGACACGATTTTGTGGCCACACTCACCAGCTCCAATGGCACCAACACATTCAACCTCAACAACTACTACCAATCGGAGCTCGACAACCCGCTCAAGGGCAAAGCCATCTACCGTTTCACCAACCTGAGCGAAGGCACCAAAAACCTTCGGGTTAAGGTGTGGGACATCTACAACAACAGTTCCACCGCGCAACTCTCGTTCACTGTGGTGAACGGCGATGGACTTATTGCCCAAAACCTAGTCAGCTGCCCCAATCCGCTGCACAACTACACCGACTTCTATTTCGAGCACAACCAGAGCCAAACCGAATTCGAAATAGACCTACAAATCTACAGTATCACGGGTACTTTGGTGCGGCGCATACAGCTTCCGCGCAGCAACATGGGCGATTTTAGATTTGGCCCAATTCGCTGGGACGGCTGCGGAAATCATGGACAAAAAGTAGCAAGCGGCGTATATATAGCCCGCATGACAATAACCACCCCCGACAGACAACGCATCACGCTACAGCAAAAACTTATAGTGGTTAGACAATAAAAAACGCCACCATGCGTTATAGCCTCGGAGAATTCTATATATTTGCAATCCGCTCTACTTTTGAGCATCACACATCACGATATGCGTAAACTACTATTGATAATCAGCACTTTAACACTATGTTTTATCTCCCACACAAGTGCCCAAAAGGTTTTCAAAATCCCAGGCAGTGAGCGGGAAATAGATGTGAGCGGACTAAACTCGCTCCGCGTATCGCTGCCGTTCCTATCCATTGCCCCCGACACACGCTCAGGGGGCATGGGCGATGTGGGTGGTGCTTCAACACCAGATGTAAACTCGCAGCACTGGAATGTGGCCAAATATCCATTCCTCAAGGATAAAAAATTCGGAGCCTCGTTCACCTACACACCCTGGCTCAAAAACCTTGACAATAGCATTGGCCTGTCATACCTCGCGGGCTACTACCGCTTCGACGAAATGCAGGCCATCAGCGCATCGCTACGCTATTTCACCATGGGCGAGGTTATTTTCACCAACCTATATGGCGACCAAGTAAAAAAATACACGCCTCACGAATTTGCCATCGACGTGGGCTACTCGCGCCGTTTCTCCGATAAAATAAGCAGCGGTTTGGCGTTCCGCTACACGCGCTCAAACCTCACCGGTGGCTACTCCAACGACTACTCCAACACCACAGCAGGTCAGACATTCGCTGCCGACATGGCAATGTACTTCCAAACACCCATAAATATTGGCGCAGCTGGTTCCGAATATGCATTAGGCGTAAGCATCACCAACCTGGGTGCAAAAATGTCGTACAGCGACGATCATCAGAAAGAATTTATCCCCACCAACCTACGCATTGCCAACAGGCTTTCGATGAATATTGATGAGTACAACAGTTTCTCGTTCAACATCGACCTAAACAAGTTGCTTGTGCCCACACCTGGCATATACGTCAACGACACCCTAATCGCTGGCCACGACCACGACGTGGGCGTTATGACGGGCGTATTCCAATCATTCTACGATGCTCCAAGCGGGTTCAAAGAGGAGATGCAGGAGATTATGATAGGCTTAGGCATTGAATACTGGTACGCCCAGCAGTTTGCCGTCAGGGCGGGCTACCACCACCAGCACGCCAACAAAGGCCCAAACAAGTATTTCACCGTGGGCGCAGGCCTACGCTATAATATCCTAACGCTCGACTTTTCGTACCTCATCCCCACCATTGGCAACAATAGTCCGCTGGCCAACACAGTGCGCATAACCATTGGCGTTGATGTGGAATCGAGCAAGAGCAAGAAGGCCAAAAAAGGGCTAAAATAGGCATGGCAACGAACATTAGGGTAAGTTTCGGCTACGACGTGCACTGCCTTTCGGCTGGATGCCCATTTTGGCTGGGCGGCATACAAATCGACCACCACAGCGGTGCAGTGGGCCATTCCGATGCCGATGTGCTAATCCATGCCATCTGCGATGCGCTGCTGGGCGCGGCCAATCTCCACGACATAGGCCACCAATTCCCCGACAACGACCCCATGCTACGCGGAATCGACAGCAAAATATTGCTACGCCGCACCATCGACTTAGTGGCACAAAAGGGCTACCGTGTGGGCAACATCGACAGCACAATTTGCCTACAAAGCCCTAAAATTGGTGCTTACATTGACAAAATGCAGCAAACTTTGGCCGAAACCATGGGCATCAGTCCCGACGATGTGTCGATAAAGGCCACCACCACCGAACGACTCGGCTTTGTTGGACGCGAACAAGGCGTATCGGCCTACGCCGTGGTTCTGATTGAGCGTGTTTAACGCGCCACAACCGACATCAATTCAATTCGATACACAATTATGGCGCGGGGTGGTATCTGCTGCCCATCGCCAGCCAGTCCGTGCGCCAAATGGGGTGGGATTATGAGCATTGCTCGTTGTCCCTCGTGCATGAGCTGCAGCGCCTCTTCAACACCCGACTCCACTCCGCCCTTGCCCACCATAATCTGCTTCGGCTCGGCTGGTGCATAGCACTCCGTACTATCGAGCAACGTAATGCTGTAGCGATATTCCACAACACTATTCAATGCTGCTCGCTGTCCGCTAGTATCGCCCTCAATCAAATAGAACAAGCCCGTGGGCGATTGACGCACCCCCTGCAATCCGCTCTGCTCAATATATTGCTCAATCGCAACGCGATCGTCGGTACTGAGCGTTTGGTTTATGCGCATGAGCAACTCTTTGGCCTCGCTGCGCGAAATGCTCGGTCCCGTGGACTGACTGCGCCTACAAGCAACCAGCATCAGCATTGCAACCACACACACAACCAAAAATAACACACGCCTCGACATAACTGCAAACTAATAGGTGTTCTTGAAATTTAGCAATCGCAAATCGTCTAACTCCTTCACCTGCTGCTCAAAATGCTCCAGCGTTTCGGCAAAAGAGCGATAGGATTTACCGCCAGCGGCATTCATGTGGCCGCCCCCATTATAGTGCTTGGCCGAGAACTCATTCACGGGAAATTCGCCACGCGAACGAAGCGATACCTTAACAAAATCTGGGCGTTCGACAAAAAGAGCCGAAAAGGCTACGCCTTTTATCGATAGCGGATAGTTCACCAAACCCTCGGTGTCGCCAACCTGATACGAGAACTGCTCCTGCTCGGCCATGCTTAGGGCAATGTAAGCAGTTTTATGGGGCAGCATCACCAACTTGTTGAGCAAGCAATGCCCCATCATACGCATACGGTTAATTGAGAAATTGCTAAACACCAACGAATGTAGCTTATCAACCCTAATACCAGTGGCCACCAGTTCGCCAGCAATCTGGAATGTGCGAGCCGAATTGCAGGCATGGCAAAACGAGCCAGTGTCGGTCATTATACCTGTGTAGAGACACAGCGCGGCATCTTGCCCAACGCATCCTGCTCCATAGAGCGCAAACAGCAATTCGTAAACAAGCTCGCAGGTTGAGCTCGCCTCGGGGTACGAAAAAGCAATACCAAAAGTACTATCGGGCAATGGATGATGGTCCACAAGCACCTTGAGGGCGGGCGTTTGCTCCAATGCCGTGGCCATCATCTCGGTACGAGCAAATGTATTAAAATCGAGGCAGAAAACTATATCGGCTTCGTTCAATAAACGTTGCGCAACATCTGCCCCATGCGTGTAGCGCACCACGCTGTCGGCACCAGGCATCCAGGCCAAAAAGTTGGGAAAACCATTGGGCAACAGCACGGTACAATCCTTAGCCCTGTTTCGTAGCGTGTGCCACAGCCCTAAGGTTGAGCCGAGCGCATCGCCATCGGGGTTGTGGTGCGCCGTGATTACTATGCGGTTGGCCCGCTCAATGGCAGCCCTAAGCTGCGATACTGTTTGGGGATTAAGCATCATGACCGTATGTTACGAACAATTATGCGCTTGGGTTTATTTGAATATGACCTCCGACACCACCTGGCTACCATAGAAATCGTTTATTTTGCCCACAAAAGCCGAACGGCGCATGTGCAACTCGCGCCGAAGTGCAGCCGATGCCATTTTTACGGTGAGCGTACCGTTACGCAGCAGCAAATCGGTGGTGGCCCGAGCAGTGGCCTCACCAACAATTTGGGGCCAATCGTGCGCCAGCCGCGACTGCTGCACCGAGGCCTGCATCTTATGCTCGGCCACCCAGGCCTCAATAACCTCGCCCAACGATTTTATGTTGTTAAAATGCAAGTCCATGACCCTAAGCTGGATGCTCTTCGACAGCACCGTTGTTGATATGGAACAAACTATAAGTCAATCCATTAGGCTCCATTGCATCGCGCAACCTGAACGGATTGGTGTCGGTGATAAAAATTTGCCCAAACTCCTCATCGGCCACCAGCGATATGAGATGCTGAACGCGGTCGGCATCAAGTTTATCGAATATATCGTCGAGCAGCAAAATGGGCTTGAGTTCGGCCACCCGCGCCATGAATTCGAGCTGAGCCAGTTTAAGGGCTATGAGGTAGGTTTTTTGCTGCCCCTGCGACCCCTCGCGGCGGATAGGGAAACCATTGAGCGTTAGCTGCATATCGTCACGGTGTACGCCCACCGAGGTGTGCTGCAAAACTCTATCCTTGTCCAAACTCAGGCGCAGCAACTCGTCGGGGGGGGCCTGATGCAGATGCGAGCGGTATTGCAACGACACATTCTCCTCGCGCCCCGACACGCGGGCATAGTGCTGCCTGAAAATGGGAATCAGCTGATCGATGAAATAGGAACGCTTATCATAAATCCGCTGCCCGTAGGTGGCCAACTGCACATCAATGGCCTCGAGCAAATCGGCACTAAACGCACCCGACTTGAGCAGCGTATTACGCTGACTCAACGCACGATTATAGCGCAACACCTCATCGAGGTAGAGACGATCATACTGGGCAATCACGCTATTCATGTAGCGTCGGCGCTCGTCGCCCGAATCGGCAATCAGGGCAATATCAGCGGGCGACACCATCACCACTGGCAGCAGCCCAATGTGCTCGGCCAATCTTGAATACTCATTGTCGTTACGCTTGAAAACCTTACCGCTGTTGAGTTTAAATCCACACGATATGCGCTCCTCGCTGTTGCGACGGCTGTAGGTGCCCTGCAACATGAAATACTGCTCGCCATGAGTAAGCACCTGATTGTCATTAGGATTGAATGCACTCTTGCACATCGACAGATAGTAGATGGCATCAATCAGATTGGTTTTGCCCTGTCCGTTATTGCCCACAAAGCAGTTGATTTTAGGCGTAAACTCTAAATAGAGCTGCCTAATGGACTTGAAATTCAACACGCTGAGTTTCTGGATATACATAACTGCAAGGGCAATAGCGCAAAGTGCAAAGGTAACCAAACCTTTTTAGGTTTGGAAATAGATTTTTTCTACACGCACATAAACTCCTAGAAGACAATACGATACAAAATTTAACGCTGACACGCTAAAAATACGTCCAAAGTGTTTCTAAATCCAGCAAAAACCATTACCTTTGCGGCTGCAAAAATTAACAACAGAAAATGGCAACCAACGAAACGCCCAATACTCCAGAAGTTGTAGAGAACGCGCTATCGAAATCGGAGCAGTTCATCGAGAACAATCAGAAAAGCCTTACCGTGATTGTAATCGCCGTGCTGGCCATTGTGGCCATCTATTTTGGCTACAAAAACTGGTACATCGCCCCCATGGAAGAGGAGGCACAGTCGCAAATATTCAACGCCGAATACCATTTCGAACGCGACTCGTTCCGCTTAGCCCTCAACGGCACCGAGAACGACCTCGGTTTTCTGGAAATAGCCAAGCAATATGGACCTTCGCGCACAGGCAATTTGGCCAACTACTACTGCGGTATATGCTATCGCCAATTGGGCGAGTTTGAAACCGCCATTCAGTACCTGAAAAAGTTCGACGCCAACGACAAGGTGCTTACCCCTGTGGCCTACGGTGCCATTGGCGATTGCTACGTTGAACTACAGCAACTGAGCGAGGCTGCCCAATACTACGAAAAAGCCGCTTCGTATGAGAAAAACGACTTCACCACGCCCCTATTCCTCAAAAAGGCTGGTCAGGTTTACGCCGCGCTAGGCAACCACGCCAAGGCACTGAAACTCTACGAATCGATAAAGACCGACTACATGCGCAGCACCGAGGGACGCGACATTGAGAAGGAGATTTCGCGTATCAAAGCAATGATGTCGAAGAAGTAGTTACACCCACATCGAGTCTTCATTTTTCAAAATACAGAAAGTTTATTCATGAGCAGGGGGGGCACCAACTACGGTTGCTCCCCTTTGCTCTTCTGCTTTTCATATATATTTCAAACCAAGTAACTACTCGCGTATGACGCGCACCACGCCACCACGTTGCACCGCCACTACGCCCGACGGACGGCTGCTCACAGGGCAATGAAATTGCTCTGGCACCACCATATCGACCCCGCGCACAATGCGCTCGTCAACCTCGGCCAGCACACGCGGCGTTGCGCCCCCAGCCACATTGGCCGACGTGGACACCAATGGACGCCCAAGCCGTTCAACCAGCCTCCTACAGAATTCGTGCTGAACCACACGTATAGCCACACTGCCATCAGCAGGCAACAGATTACTGGCCAGGTTTTTACCCCTATCGAACACCACGGTTAGCGGACTGGTGGCCAAATCAATCAAATCATAGGCAATGTCGGGCACATCGTCCACATATCGGTCGATGCGAGCCGACGTATCGACCAGCACAATCAAACCCTTGGCCTCGGAACGCTGCTTGAGCTCCAACACACGCGCCACAGCCTCGGCATTGGTGGCATCGCAGCCAATACCCCAAACGGTATCGGTGGGATAGAGAATGATGCCGCCACGTTGCAGCACCTCAACTGTCTGAGTCAACACTTCTTTCATAGCCCTATTGAGGTTGATTTACGGACGCAAATGTAGCAAATAATCGTCCCGAAACGATGGCAAAAACCGCCCTATTTGCTAATTTTGCCTCCATAATGGCAAACCAAACAACCATAAACGAGTCGCTTTCGGGATGCGGAGTCTACGTGGTGCACGCCTTAAAAGGCTATGAGATGCACGAGGCACGGCTGCACGAAGTGTTGGGCAAACTGGGCATAGCCTTTGAACTGGTAACCGAGGGCGATGTGAGCCTATTCACCGACGAGTTGCTACATGCGCACTTCACCCCCGAACTGATAGCAACAAACAAACTGGGGGTTATATCGTGCACGCTCAACCACATGATGGCCTACCGCCGCCTGCTTGCTTCGGAAAACCAGTATGCATTAGTGCTTGAGAACGACCCATGCATTCTACGCAATTTTGAGCAACGCCTGAGCCGCACCATGCAGGAGGTTAGATTGCTGGAACCTGGCTTCATAGTATCATTAGAAAACACATCACTAACAGCACCTTCGGTATGGCAAACGCACCGCAACCGCGTACTCTACCGCGCAATCTGCGGACGAATGGCCGGTGCCTATCTGATTGATCGCAGAGGTGCAGCCAACGCCCTGGCCGACCTACAGCAGCACAAATGTAACTATGCAGTGGATTGGTGGCACTACATGATGTGTATAGACAATGTGCTGCGCATGTACTGGGCGCATCCGCCCCTATTTGAGCAGGGTTCGCACAACGGGCTGCTCCAAGGCCCCATATCAACCCGCTCAAAATCGCTGAAGCGCAGAATTAACTTTTTGATTCAGAAGTATTTCAAATACTCCGTGCGCCGACTATTCCCCAATCGCTACGTGATTCCCGATTAGCGCAAGCAATCAACGCAAATAGGCCAGCAACTGCGCATTGGTACGTTCCTTGGTAAACTTTGCCTCCATGAGCAAACGCCCCTCGTAGCCCATACGCTGCATATCGCTGGGATGGTTGAGCATGAAACGCATCTGCGCAGCAAAGTCGGAAACATTAAAAGCCTCGGCCAGCAAACCTGTTTGACCATGACACACCACCTCGGGGTTGCTCGACGCATTGTAGGCCACCACAGGCAACCGCATGGCCATGGCCTCAATAGCAACCGTGGCTTGGCTTTCCCACCGCGACGGCAGCAACAAGCAATCGATACTCCGCAAAAACGCCTTGTTATCTACAAACCCCAACAACTCGATGCGTTGTTGCAGCCCCAGCTCAACAATGCGCTCCCGCAGTTCAGCTTCGAGCGGACCAACGCCCGCAATCAACACACGGAAAGGGCGTTCGCTTTGCGATAGGCTGGCCACAGCCTCAGGAATATCGAGCAAACCCTTCTCTAGCGAAAGCCGTGCCAAACAGCCAAACACCATCTCGCTTGGCTGCCTATCGCGCAGCGGCTCAGGCATTTGCTCCTCCCATGCTTTCAAACTAATAGCATTGCATATATGCTCAACCTTTGCATGGCGCAAAGCACGAAACACGGCGGGGCTAAGCCTATCGAACAGCAACTGCGAAGTGTAGATATAATGCGTAACGCAACGCAAAATCAACAAATTCAACGGGCGCGGCTTAATCACGCTACCATTGTCGCGCCTATAAACACGCTTAGGTACACCTGCCAGGCGACCCGCCAAAGCAAATAGTTTAAAATCAGCCGAACCATTAAACAATATGGCATCGGGACGCAAGCGACGCAACAAAACAATGGCTTTTAGCAATTTAAAAGGATTAAGCCATGCAAACTTGCCGCCTCTTATAGTTGCCGTTGGCACATCAATCGCACTAACATGCTGATGAAAAGGACTATGGGGGGCCGCAATGGCCAAAGATTCTATCTCCCCACGCATCTCGCAAATAGTTTTGTAGTGCCAAATTTCGCCCCCACCCCATATCTTAGCAGTGCTGATGAAACAAACTTTGAGACGCTTACTACACATGGCTACACGCTGCTAATAACTGATTCAAAGCGACTTATACAAATCAATATACTGCTGCGCTATGCGCTCGGGACTAAATCGCTGCACATGCACTCTACCACACGCCACCAAATGCTGCCTTAAATCGCTATCACTCATCAACTTGCGCATGGCCTCTCCCATGGCCCGCACATCGGTGGGCGGCACATACAGGCAGGCATCGCCCCCTGTCTCCTCAAAACATCCGCCCTGAGTAGTAATCACAGGTAATCCAGAGGTTAAAGCCTCAACTATCGGAATGCCAAAACCCTCGTAGATTGAAGGATAGATGAACGCCCATGCCCCCTGATACAACGCAGGCATATCGGCGTCGGGTACATATTGGGGGAACAACACGCGCTGCTCAAGGCCATGCGCAGCCACATAGGGCGCAATCTCATTGGTATAGTATGACGTTTTACGCCCAACAACAACCAACTGTATATCAATGTTTTGCTCATCTATGGCTTTTATGGCAGTGAGTATATTTTTACGCTGCTCAACCGTGCCAACATAGAGCATGTAACGCTCTGGCAAGTTGTATTTTATGCGCACCTGCGCTATTTCTTCAGCCGATGCCTGTTGCCTGAATATGCTATTGCAACTTTGCGGAATCACCTCAATGCGCTGTGGTTCAACACCAAGCAGTTCCACAATGTCGTTTTTGGTTTGGGTGCTAACAGCCACGATGCGATTAGCCACACGGCAAGCGTAGCGTATTTTGCGGGTATAAATCCAAGCATTGATACGCCCAAAAAGCTCTGGATGCCGCATGAATATGAGGTCGTGGACGGTTAGCACGGTTTTGGCCTGGGTGCGATGTATGCCCCAGGGCAACTCATGGCTCAATCCGTGATAGATGTCGATGCGCAAACGTCGCACATCGCGCGTGGATGTACAGCTGCGCCAAACCGACTGTAGCAGCCTGAACCTGTGGTGTTTAGAATATACCACAAACAAATCCTGCTCTTCGGGCAAATTCATGCGCCCTTTCAGGCGCGGTGTGAACAGGAATAGCGAAAGCGCGTTGCTACCCCATTGGCACAGTGCCGATATTAGGTTACGGCTATAGTTGCCCAGCCCGCTGCGGTTGAAATAGGCACGTTTGGCATCTATAGCAATCCTAAGTCCTGGCGTGGCCTGCTGGGGTTGTTTCGCGGCCAGCGGCTTGGCTGCATCAGACTTACGCAGTTCACGCAGTTTAGCATATTTGGCTCGCGTGGCCATTGCATCGGCATGGGCTATAAATAAACCGTTATAGCCTCCCGTAAAACCTAATTTCAGGATATAGGACCTTAAAAATTTCCAAATTGGGTCCATGTATAGTTTTAGCCACGACGAACGCTTACCCGCATCGGCATAGCATTGCGCCTGCATGGTGCTAAAGGGGTCGAGCTTGCGCAAATAGTCGGTGTAGGAATGATAGCTCCAGTGGAGCAAATCGCCCGACAAATGCCCCTCGGTGGCCGATGGCTCTAAGCCCACCACCTCGTGGATGTTGCCGCCAACCCACTGTCCTCGACGGCGGTCGAACAGGCGTATCTTGCAATCGGGATACCAGCCCGAATGGCGCACCCAATCGCCACAGAAGTAGTTAAGCCTATTGAATGTGTAGCCATCACAACGCCAATCGGACTTTACGGCCATTATGGAGCGTTCGAGTTCAACCGAAAGAGCCTCATCGGCATCTAAACTCAGCACATAATCGTGGATGGCCTGCGCAGTGGCGTAGTTTTTTTGATCGCGATAGCCCTCAAACGGATGCTGTAGCACCCGCGCTCCGTGCTGCTGGCATATATCCACAGTGCGGTCGGTGGAGCCAGAGTCCACCACAAGCAACTCGTCGGCAACACGCTGCAACGAGCGCAAACAACGACCAATGTTACGCTCTTCGTTTTTTGCGATTATAACCGCCGATATTTTCACCGCACCACTCATTGGCGTTGGGCTAGTTTAAACGGCAGCACCGTTGTTAAGCAGCATCTGCATGTTAGCCTTGTAGGCCTCCACTCCGGGCTGGTCGAACGGATTCACGCCCAACATGTAGCCACTAATAGCGCAGGCTCGCTCCATGGTGTAGAGCAAATAGCCCATGGTGTAGGCCGACAACTGGGGCAAACGCATCTCTATGACAGGCACACCGCCTTTGTGATGCGCCTGAATTGTACCCTGCATGGCGATGCTGTTTATATCGGCGATAGACCTATCAACCAAATAGTTGAATCCATCTAGGTTACGGCTATCGCTTGGCACAACCAAACGGCTGTTCTGCTGAACTATATCCACAAACGTCTCAAACATAGAGCGTTCGCCCTGCTGCACATATTGTCCAATGGAATGCAGGTCGGTGGTGTAGCTGGAGTTAACGGGGAATATGCCCTTGCCATCTTTACCCTCGCTCTCGGCAAACAGCTGCCGCCACCACTCGGCCAGCGAGCGCAATTTGGGCGAGAACGTGGCCAGCAACTCCATGCGCTTACCCTTGCGGTATAGCCCATTGCGAGCGGCTGCATAGAGGCAGGCGGGATTCAGCTCTGGAGCAACGGCCACCGATGTGTCAGTTTGCGCCTGTTTTGCTCCGTCCATTAGGGCAACTATATCGATGCCTGCCACGGCCATGGGCAACAAGCCTACAGGGCTTAGCACCGAAAAACGCCCTCCAACATTGGCGGGTATGGCCAAAGTACGATAGCCCTTAGCCTTGGCCCACTCGCGGAGCGCACCTTTTTCGGGATCGGTGATAACCACGGTACGCTGGGCAGCCTCGTGCCTACCAACCTGTTGCTCCAAATGCTGCTTAACAAGCCTGAATGCTAGCCCTGGCTCTATGGTTGAACCAGATTTTGACACCACAACCACGGAATAGTTGCGATGGTCGAGCGCATCGAGCAGGTCCGAGTGATAGTCGGGGCACAGATTGCAGCCCGCATAAAGCACTTCGGGGATGTCGGAGCCATGAACGCGATGGAGCGGGCTAAGTGCCTCAATCACAGCCTTTGCGCCCAGATATGAGCCTCCAATGCCCACCAGCACCACGGTGTCGCTACGAGAGCGCAGGCTATGCGCAATAGCATTCACAAGGGCAATATCGTCGGAGGTTTGCTGCTGTGGCAGTTCGAGCCATCCAAGCATGTCGGCTCCTAAGCCTGTGCCAGCCTCGAGCCGCTGATTGCACTGGTGCGCCTCATGTAGCAATGCTTTTAGTTCGGATGGCTCAATGGCGGGCTGTATGCGCTCTAGGGTTATCACAGAATAGAATTAGATTAGTTGATCAACAAGCAGACGCATTTCTACTGCTGGCGATATTTTTTCGTACAATATGTTGTAAACCGCATTGGCAATGGGCATTGGCACATTGTAGCGGGCATTTATCTCGTGCATACATTTTGATGCGTTGTAGCCCTCAGCCAC
This sequence comes from Bacteroidales bacterium, assembly GCA_017524185.1. Classification (GTDB taxonomy): domain Bacteria; phylum Bacteroidota; class Bacteroidia; order Bacteroidales; family Tenuifilaceae; genus RGIG6076. The sequence continues at coordinate 6,697 of JAFWUG010000003.1, read as the reverse complement.
CATGTTCATCTCCTGAATGGTGGCATTCACGGAATATCCGCGACCAATCATAGTGCCAAACATACGGTTACGGCTGAACTGCGAATAGGCAGTAACCAGCAAATCGCCCAAATAGGCCGATGTGCTTAGGTTGCGTGGGCTTGGGTACGAACTATTCAGGAAGCGCTCGGTTTCGAGCAACGAGTTGGTAACCAGCACCGAAAGAAAGTTGTCGCCATAGCCCAGCCCATGGGCAATGCCTGCCGCCAACGCGTAGATATTCTTCAGCACGGCGCTATACTCTGTGCCGTAGATGTCGGTTCCTGTGTGGGTGCGAATATAGCGAGCGCTGAAAAGTTCGGCCAATTCCTGGGCTTTCTCAATGCGCTTGCACGAGAAAGTGAGGTAGGTCAGGCGGCTCTGAGCCACTTCCTCGGCATGGCTGGGCCCGCTCACAATGCCAATGCGGTCGTAGGGAACGCCATGGCACTGATTAAAATACTCGGCTATGGTTAAATCGTCGGAGGGAATTATGCCCTTGATGGCCGACACGATGAACTTGTTGTCGAAACTCTCGGTGAGCGGCTCCATCCAAACTTTCATATACTGCGCTGGCACCACAAACACCAGCACGTCGGAGTCGCGCACCACCTGATTCAAGTCGTTCGATGGGGTAACCCTATTCAAGTCGAAATCAATGGTGCTAGAGAAGCAAGGATTGGTGCGATATTGCTGCACATGCTTCACTATTTCGGGCTCGCGAATATACCACCCCACATGCTCCTGCGTTTCGTGCAGTATTTTTACAATGGAGGTGGCCCAGCTTCCGCTGCCAATCACCGATACCCGTTTCTTTGTAGAACTTTCCATGCCTTGTAGTTAATATTCAACAGAGTGATTGGCCGCCACCAGAGCTGCAAGCTGCTGCGCCGACCAAGTGGTATCGCTGGATGTACACTTCTTACACTTATAGCGACGCTTGTAGGCCTTCTTCTTGTCGCCGCCCTGCACATATTTGCGATTACATCCCGCCAAGGACGCAATCGCAACTACCATCAACAGCATCAATTTCATATATTTCGACAACCTACGCACACTATTAATGCTTGAAAATTGACATTCCAACAGGGACAAAGGTACAAAAATTTGGCAGATAGACCCTAAAACACACCATGTCCAAAACAAGTTATATTTTATTTTGCTATATATCAGCATATTAGCATAAATCATTAACAAAAACGCTTTCAACTATAGATATAAAACCTTATATTTGCACCGATTTTGCCCTGGTGGTGGAATTGGTAGACACGCAGGACTTAAAATCCTGTGGCCATTGCGGCCGTGCGGGTTCAAGCCCCGCCCGGGGTACATTCAACAAAAAGGCTGATAGTCAGAAGATTATCAGCCTTTATTTTTACATCCAAACTTCAAAACAGGGCAACCAAATGCCGCATTTATCGTTACATAGGTACAAACTAACCAATCCACCACAACACCTATGTCCGAACCAAAAATCAGAGTGTATGGCACGGCGCAAAACCGCACCGCGCTTGGCATTGTAAACGCCTATCTCAGGCTCAATCCAAACACCACGCTAAACGCCCTCAACGAGGCTTTTCCCGAAACGCTATTCACATCGAACGCGGGGCTGATATTCGCTAACGCCGACGAAACAGCCGAGCCTGCCGATGGCAAGCCCAAAAAAGACATCTATTTCGACGAACCCGACGAACTGCTACAGCTCAAGGACTGCAAGGCCAAAATGTTCAAAACATGGACAAAGGGCGACTACGAACGCTTTGTAGAACATGCTAAGCAATACGGCATCATTGTGGCCGAGAAAAAAACATCGTCGGCGTTCACCAAGGGCGGATACCGCCTGGCCGACCCCGAAACCGACCAAGAACTGGATACCCCAACCCCATTGCTCAACAAACCCGAAAAATCAAGCACCAACAAGAGCGATAAAGCACAGTCCGACAAGCCTGCCAAGAAAAAAACGCGGTGGTGGCTATGGCTTCTGCTCATCATCCTGCTCATCATCCTGCTGCTACTAATACTACGTTGCTGCGGATGCTGTAGCGGCACATGCAACAACAAGGCCAACACCGAACAACAATCGCTTGCCAATATGAACGGGAACGATGCAAACGCAAACGCGAATGCCAACGCCGATGCCAACGCCACCACCAGTGCCAGCAGCAACGCTGATTCCAATGCAAACGCTGACGCCGATACCAACACCGATGCCCAGCAAGCCGCCAACGAGGCTCAGCAGGCCGTGGAGCAAGCCGTTGAAGAGGTGAAACGCACCCTGAACGAGAAATTTGCCAACGTGCAGTTCCAAAAAGGTCTGGCTGCAGTTACTCCCGAGTCGAAAGAGGCACTTAACATGCTGGCCAGCAAGCTGAAAGAATACCCCGATGCCACCCTAAAGGTGATTGGCCATGCCTCCAAGGAGGGCTCGTTAGAGTTCAACCAGCGCATATCGGAGGCACGCGCCAAAACCATTGTGGACTACCTTGCCTCGCAGGGCGTTGAACGCAGCCGCCTACAATACGAGGGCAAAGGCATTAGCGAGGCCACCGGCAATGCCGACCACGACCGCCGCGTGGAGTTTGTGGTGAATAACAACTAAACATTCTAATCCACAGATATTTATCAAGACAAAGCACCACGGTTAAACGCCGTGGTGCTTTACTTATATCCCAATATATAAAATACTGTACTACAGTATTTTCCGCACCAGCATCAGTCCGTCGCGGCTGGGGATGAGCGTGTTCTCAACCTCGGGATGCTCGGCCACCATACGATTGAACTCCATCACGGCCTGGGTGTGTGCATCGTCGGGGGCACCAGGGGCATACACCTTGCCGCCCCACAACACATTGTCGGCCAGCATGTAGCCACCGCAACGCAATAGCGGTAGGCTGAGGTCGAAATAGGCCGGATAGTCGCGCTTGTCGCCATCTATATAAACAAAATCATAGCCAGGCTTCAACGTGGGCAGCAACGCCTTGGCATCGCCTATGTGGAGCGTGATGCAGTCGGACAGCCCCGCCTCGGTAAATGTGCGACGCAAATGCCCCTCCAATTCATCGTTCACCTCTATGGTGTCTATATGCCCATGGGGCATTGCCCCTCGCGCCATGCACACGGTGGAATAGCCCGTAAATGTTCCTATCTCCAATATGCGCCTGGGCGACAGCATATTACATATAAACTCAAGAAACTTACCCTGCGATGGTCCGCTAATCATGCGCGGATTGTAGGTGGTGAGATAGGTGTGTCGGTGAATCTGCTGCAACACCTCATCCTCGGGCGTTGTGTGCGATTCAATATAATGCTCAAAGTCGGTATTCAATCTCATAATTAAGGCTCTTACCGCGCGTTGTCCGTAACGTAGGTGATATATGATAGGGAATCGCGATTTAGCACTTCCTGCGCCACGGCCAGCAGGTCGTTAGCGGTGATGGCCTCAATACGCTCGTTTATCAGCTTAGCATCCTCGGGCTCATCGTACACCAAAAAACCCTTGGCAGCCGATAGCATCAAGGCTTCGTTGCTCTCGGATGCTATGGCCAACTGCCCAACCAGCTGCCGCTTGGCACGCGAAAGTTGCACGGCCGTGAGCGGATGCTGCTGTAGCTTGTCAATCTCGGTGTGCACCACGCCATAGGCACGCTGATAGAGCTTAGGGTCGGTGCCAAAGCTAATGGTGAACAGACCCGTGTCGGAATAGGGCTGATAGGCCGACTCGACGCTGTAGGCAAAGCCGTGCCGTTCGCGCAGCGCAATGTTGAGGCGCGAGTTCATGCCTGGTCCGCCCAGTATGTTGCTGAGCAAAAACAGCGCATGGCGTCGGTCGGAGTGCAGATTGTAGGCAGGTGCGCCCATCAAGCAGTGCGCCTGATGCGTGGCCATATCGCGCAGCCTATGGCTTGGCGTGTAAATCCCTACTGGCGGACGTTTCGACTTGCACCTGTTGGCTGGAATTGGCTCCAGATGCTGCTCCATCAGGCGGCGCACACGCCATGTGGGGACATCGGCCACCGAACACCACACCATTTGGTCGGTACAATAGTGTGCAGCCACAAACCGCCGCAAATGCTCGCGCCCAAAACTGCGCACCGACTCCTCCACACCTAATATGTTATGCGCCAACGGATGTCCCGCATACACCATGGTCTCAAAATCGTCGTAGATTAGTTCCGACGGACTATCGCGGTATGAGTTTATTTCATCCACCACCACATCCTGCTCCTTGCGTATCTCGCGCTCGGGAAAAGCCGAGCAAAACACAATGTCGGCAATCAATTCCACCGCCCGCGCATAGTCCTCGCGCAGGCAGGTTGAATGCACCACGGTTTCTTCCTTAGTGGTGTAGGCATTGAGCTCGCCGCCCACATTATCGAGGCGACGCAAAATGTGATGGGCACGACGCTTGGCCGTACCCTTAAACATCATGTGCTCAATGAAATGCGCCAATCCATGCTCCTGCTCGCTCTCATCGCGCGTACCCGCATTCACCATCAAACAGCAATAGGCCACAGGCGAATCGATACGCCTATGCGCCACTTTTATGCCGTTTGACAGCGTGAATAGTTCAAAATCCATAAGCATTCCTTGGGCCCAAATATCGACCCAAACACAACCACAAACCTAACAGAAACATGGCAAACAAGCAAACAAGAATTTTTTTTATAAACACAAACATCTATATTACAATGTATTACATCTATGCGCTGATGATGTTTTTCAAAAAAATGCCACTCACCCCTTGCAAATTGAAAATTATGCCCTATCTTTGCACCGCTTTTTTAAATGACTATTGGCGGTGCCATAGCTCAGTTGGTAGAGCAAAGGACTGAAAATCCTTGTGTCCCCGGTTCGATTCCTGGTGGCACCACACCGCAAGAAAATGGGTTGCAATTGTTTGCAACCCATTTTTATTTGCGTCTCACCCACATTTTTTTGTGGCTCAACACAAAATAAGCATGGCTTTGAAGCGTTATACATTATAGAATTACCAACAAAACGCTATATTTGCAACGTGTTCTACATAGCGATGAAACGTTTGCCCCTTTTCGCCATAATGCTGATGCTGCTGGCCACCACGGTCTCGGCGCAGTATCGCCCGCAGAAAATTCTGAACAAGCCAAACTACGACATCAACCGTAGGTGGCACTTCGGATTCTCGGTGGGTCTAAATTTCATGGACTTTGATGTGCGCAACTCCACCGAAACCCAAATCGACGACGAGGGCAATGTGTATCGCTATTTTGCCAACATCAACAAGGTTAGCCCTGGGTTCAACGTAAACGCCATCTGCAACCTACGTCTCACCGAGCTGCTGCACCTCCGCTTTACTCCAGGCTACGCCCTGAGCCAACGCGACTTGCACTTCTACAGCATCAACCCCGCCGAAGGCGCAACACCACACTCGACCATGAAAATTGAATCGAGTTTTGTGGAGATTCCACTGGGACTGAAACTGGCCTCAAAGCGACACAGCAACGTGCGTCCGTATCTCTATGCTGGAGGCAACTACCGAATCGACATAGCCGCTTTCAAGCGCATGAAGGTGGAAGACGGCGTGATGATTCGCCTCGTAAAACACGATGCCTACTACGAAGTGGGCGTAGGAATAGACTTCTTCCTGCCCTATTTCAAATTCTCCACCGAGCTGCTATGGTCGGCGGGGCTGCTCAACGCCATATCCGACGACTATGCCGATGGCGCAGCCCCTTTCCGCAACTCCATCGAGCACCTGCGCTCGCGCATTGTGTGCATCAAATTCCACTTTGAGTAGCCATGACCGACATCACGCTGCAGCTCCCACCGCACCGAGCCGCTAGCCTTGAGCAACTACGCCGCGAAGCTGCGCGTGCCATAGGAACAGATGCTAACCAAATTGGGCATATCATAATCACACGGCGCTCGATTGATGCTCGGCACGGCCATGTGCGCTACAACATTGGGCTGCGCGTGCTGATGGCCGACGAACCAATACCCGCTCCTCCCCCCGCCCCAACCTATCGCAACGTGCGCAACGCCACGCCTGTAGTAGTTGTAGGAGCTGGTCCAGCAGGACTATTCGCCGCCCTACGACTGATAGAATTGGGCTACCGCCCCATTGTGCTGGAGCGCGGCAAATGCGTGAGCGAACGCAAGCGCGATGTGGCCACGCTTTGCCGCAACGCTGGGCTTAACCCAGAGTCGAACTATGCCTTTGGCGAAGGCGGTGCTGGCACATTCTCCGACGGCAAACTCTTCACCCGCTCCAAAAAACGCGGCAACCACCACAAAATACTCCATGTGCTTTGCCATCATGGTGCATCGCCCACCATACTGTTTGAAGCACATCCGCACATAGGCACCGACAAGCTTCCGCTAATAATCAGCGCAATACGCCAAACCATCGAAGAACACGGAGGGCAAATAATATTCAATGCCCGTATGCACAAACTGCTGCTAAACTCCCAACGTACCACAGGTGTAGAACTTTCAGACGGACAGCGCATAGAGGCTGCCGCAGTGGTGTTAGCCACAGGACATTCGGCTCACGACGTGTATGAAATGCTACAGCGACAAGGCGTAGAACTACAACAAAAGCCATTCGCCATGGGGCTACGAGTGGAACATCCGCAAAGCCTCATCGACCACATACAATACCACGGACAGCCACGCGGCGAACTGCTTCCCGCCGCATCATACG
>JAFWUG010000042.1 GCA_017524185.1 Bacteroidales bacterium | reverse complement strand
TTTGTGTTTTATTTTATTGCTATCGCCTTCAGCCAATGCCGTTGAGTGTCGCGGCAGATTGTAATATCGCTAAATCCAGCCTTTATAAGCAGGCTGTGGAGTTCGTCCTCGGTGTAGGTGTGCATATCGCCCACCAAGCGTTCCCATTTCGCGCTGTCTGCACCCGTTCCATCGGCCTCATTCACTATCAGGAATAGGCCACCGCTGCACAGCACGCGCCGCACCCCACGGAAGCAATCGTCGATGTTGGGCCAGAAATAGACGGTTTCGAAGGCCGTTACTAGGTTGAAAGCACCGTCGGCGAACATAGTGGTATCGCACAGCAAGTTGCTCACGTTGCTTTGTTGCACAATGCAGCGTCCTTTGCTAATGGCCTGGGCGTTAAGCCTACGGCTCTTTGCCACGCTTATGGCCGAATAGTCGATGCCCCGCACCACACCGTTTGGGCTTCGTTTGAGCAAACGCGCAATGTTGGCCCCGCCACCGCAACCAATGTCGAGCACATGTGCATTGGGCTGCAAATCAATACATTCCAACCCCCACTCGGCCAGTCGAGCATGTGAGCCCCCATTCATTCCATTCACCATCATCCGTCCCAACAGCCCTTCGGGCTTACGGGCATTGCGGAAAAACTTGTTCAATAGTCCCACTGTGATTTAAATTTAAATCACAAAATTATACCACCCCAGTTTGGCTGTCAATAGTCAAAAAAGGGGACTTTTGCCTCGCAAAATACCTAAAAAAGGGGAGGCGAGGTGGGGGGGGACTACCGCTGCGACTGCAATGCTCACCACAACGTTATGGCGAACATTGCCCAACGAGCCATGCAAATGCAATCGTACTATTTCCTGAAATTCCAGCGCACACCCACCCTGAACCACCGCTGCGGCAACATCAATCCGCTATAGTCGAAAGCCTTGGCGTTGGTTAGGTTAGTGGCCTCCACGTAGGGCGTGAAATGCGCCATGCGCCAGGCCAAACGCACATCGAGTGTAGTAAACCCACCAAACGGAATGGTCGTAACCACATGGCTAACAGGATCTTCGGCGTCATAGTTGCCATTGCGGTGCTGATACACCAGCATGGCGGCGCAACTCAAACGACGCAATAGTGTGAGTTCGAGCGTGGCCGTGGCTTTATGCCGCAGATAGTCCAAAGCATACACCGATTGATAGTCGCCAGACTGCTTGGTGGTGCTTATATGGGCATAGCCCACCGCCACGCGATCGAGCCTGAACCAACTGCTAGGGGTAGTGAGGCTTGCCAGTCGCAATGTAAGCCCCAACTCGTAGCCCAAAGTGTTAAGCGTGGTCATGTTCATGGTGGTGTAGAGCGCGGTGTCGGCTGTACGCACCCAATCAATTATATCGGTTCCCTGACGGTAGAACACCTTGGCCTTGGAGCTGAGCATGGGAGTGGCAAAGGCCGCGCCAGCCTCGTAGATGTAGGCCTGCTCCATGCGCAACTCCCTGTTACCCACATTCAGCGGACTTTTATAGAACAGATCGGTGAACGTGGGTAGCCTAAACGCGCTGCTGAGCGATGCAAACAGACGCAGCTGCCCAGTAGCCTGTAGGCTAACATCGACGCCCGGATAGAAGCGTGCCGCTGCCCGTGGCTCAACCCCAACATACATGATGCCGCCACCCGATAGACGTAAGCGTCCATACTGATAGGTGTGATCCACAAACGCCGTGGCATAGGTACGGCTATAGGCATGATTGTAGCGCACGCTGTCGATGCCGCGAATGGCACGGGGCTCGGCCAATTCATCGCCCAGACGAGTGCTCACAATACCCTCGTTGCGCCATTCGGTTCCCAGCGCGGTTATACCCAACGCCGAACGTAGCGACAACTGTAGGTTACCGCCCAGCACATCGGTTAGATGGTAGTTCTCGTAGAACGACGGATTGTCGCGCACCAGCAAATAGCGGTCATCGAGCCGCCGCCAATAGGCGTTTGCCCTCACATTGAGCCGCCTTCCCGCCGACACCCCCACGCTGCCGAGCCACGTTTGGTTCTCCTCATACTGCTCGGGGTACGACAGCGAGTAGAACCCATTGCTGCCAAACGCCTTGTCGGCAAAGCCAAACTGAGCATTAAGCTCAGCACCGCCCAAATTGAGTGTACCCCGTGCAAACAGGTTCTTGGAGTTAAAATCGGTGTTGTGTATATATCCATTAGACCCCATGGCCGATGCGGCCACAAAGCCATGGGCTCGGGAGTTGCCCCCCACCGCCGAGAGCGCAGCCTTGTACAACCCATGGCTGCCGTAAAGCGCATTGGCAGTCATATTAAAATCGGCATCGCGGGGCGTTACGAAACCCACAGCACCTCCCATGGCATTAGCCCCCACGGCGCGTCCCGCTGGACCTTCGACCACCTCAACCTGCGCCACATGGTCCACATCGAGCGGAATGGACAGGCTCGAATGCCCAGTTTGCGGATCGGTGAAATTGATGCCGTTAATTAGCACCGCATTCTGATCGTAGGTTCCACCCCTGATGCACAAATCGGCCTGAACGCCCAGCACACCGCGCTGGCGAATATCGACAGAGGGAATATACTCAAACACATCGGCCAGGGCCTGCTGGGGCATAGTGGCCAGCGTATTACGCTCAATCACGGTAACTGGGCGCACCACTTGCGCCATGGTGGTTGGCGTGCGCTCGCTGGTTATCACCACCTCGTCAATGTCCTGACTAACCTCGCACAGCTTCACATCGACATGCTGCTGCTCACCGCTCAGGCTCACCAACACGCGCTGCTCGGCATATCCCAAACTCGATACTCGCAACAAATACTGCCCCTCCTCTACCCCCGCAATGGCAAACTGACCATTGGCGTCGGCAACCGCGCTGCGCACCATGCGAGTGCTATCCACCGCTTGGTACAACATAACTGCCGAATAGGGCAAACTAATAGCCGTATCGCGAACATCGCACACACGACCAACCACAGCGGTTTGCGCCCGCAACAAAGTCGCTGCAAACATCACCACCAGCATCAGGCAGAGCAATTTCTTCATACAAACAGTGTATAAGACTATAAATTAGTAGATTACAAAAACAAAAACTATCCTTTCCGAAGCCGCAAAATTAGATATTTTTTCCCCTCCTAACAAAACAATCTAACATCTATTTCTTTTTCCTTCTTACATTTCGCTTGTCATAATA
>JAFWUG010000041.1 GCA_017524185.1 Bacteroidales bacterium | reverse complement strand
TGTCCGGTACCGTAACGGGTGCCGAGGACGGGATGCCGATACCGGGCGTCTCGGTGATTGTGAAGGGTACCACCATTGGTACCGCAACAGATATGGACGGCAAATACACGCTAAACGTGCCGTCGGATGCGCAAACGCTGGTGTTCAGTTACATCGGCTACGCCACCCAGGAGGTGGCCCTGGCCGGCCGCACCAATGTGGACGTGGCCCTAGCCTCAGCCTCCGAGGATATAGAGGAGGTTGTGGTAACTGGCTACGCCGTGGTGCGCAAGTCGGCCTTTACTGGTGCTGCATCGGCTATTGACGGCGATAAGTTGGGCAAGACTACCAGCACCAACCCTATCAAGGCTCTTGAGGGTAATGTGGCTGGCCTATCGATGACGCAGTACTCGGGCCAGCCTGGTGCGCCTACCACCATCTTTATCCGTGGCCGTAACTCGCTGAATTCGGGTACTCAACCGCTATACATCATCGATGGTGTGCCGTTCACTGCTGGCGCACAGGGTATGCGTAGCAGTGAGAGCCAAGAAATTTCTCCGCTCTCGACGCTGAACCCCGATGACATTGAGAGCATGACAGTGCTAAAGGATGCTACCGCAACCTCTATCTATGGTTCGCGAGCCGCCAACGGCGTAATCGTGATTACGACCAAGCAGGGCAAAAAGGGCACCTTCAAGGTGAACGTGAACGCCAAGTGGGGTCTTGACATGATGCCCATCATCCCCCATAGCTATAGGCTGATTAATGCTGCCCAGCATTTAGAGTTGGCGGATGAGGCAATAAAGGTTGGCGGAGTGGCCTACATGGATGCATTCGTTACAAGAAATTTCGGTAAGAGTAACTTAGCTTTGGTGAAGTCCATTACAGGAGATGACCCGATAGCATTCCGCAAGTTAATGTACAGCGAATTCTACGGTTACGATGAGAAATTGGGCACTGATGTGAACTGGCTCGATGAGGTTACCCGTAAGGGTTTCAACCAAGAGTACTCGCTGGATATAAGCGGCGGCGGTGCTGAGGAGAACTCAGCTAAGTACTTCTTCTCGATGGGTTACCTCGACAACCAGGCCATTGTGAGGGGCAAGGATATGAACCGACTTTCGGCCCGCTTGAACCTTGAGCAGAAGCCCTACAAGTGGTTTGGCTACGGTATCAATACCAACATCAGCCAAACTAAAATTAACATGGGCGCAGGTGGCGGCTACTATAGCGACCCCATCACCCAGGCCTATATGCAGTTGCCCGTATACGGTCCGAAGAACGACGACGGCTCGTGGAACTTCGGTACCTACAACGGGTACAACCCTGTGGCTCAGCGTTCGGAATTAGGCGACAAGTCGTTCTCGACGCAGACACGTCTGACGGTGTCGCCCCACATCCGCGTGAATTTCGCGGACGGCCTGTTTTTCGTGTCACGGGCAGGTATCGATGCCTATCTATTGAAGGAGTTTGGCTACTGGTCGTTCCTGCAGCCACAGGGTAAGGATATGAGGGGCATGGGCGAGCAGGGTACCTCCGACATCTACCTGGCCACCAGTACCAATACGCTGAACTACGTGAAAACCCTTAATGACGACCACAATTTGAACCTGATGCTGGGCTATGAGGCGCAGCGCACTAAGATTGATGAGAGTTACTTGGCGGCTAGTAACTATCCAGTGGACTATTTGAACGATGTGGCCTTGGCCTCTGTGCCTAGTTCGGCCTCCACCAACCAGAGCGAGCAGATTCTACAGTCGGTATTCTTCAACGGACAATACGACTTCCAGGATAAGTACTATCTTTCGGCCTCGTTCCGTATGGACGGTTCGTCGCGCTTCGTTGGCAAGAACTACTGGAGTCAGTTCTGGTCGGTAGGCGCAAAGTACCGCATCTCGGCCGAGAGTTTCATGCAGGGCACCGAGGATTGGCTCAATACGCTGGTGATTCGTGCCAGCTATGGTACCACAGGTAACCAGACTGTTGGCACGGGCTATTACGCTTCGCGTGGTCTAGCGGGCTTTGGCTATGGTTACGCCAAACTGCCTGGCATGGCTCCATACCAGATAGCTAACCCCGATTTGTCGTGGGAGTATACCAGCAAGTTCAATGTGGGACTCGACATCACGCTGTTCGATCGCTTTTTTATCACGGCCGACTACTACAACCATCAAACCAAGGACATGGTGTTCGAGGTGCCCCTATCAAGGGTTACTGGCTTTACAGCTCTTGACCAAAATGTCGGTCAACTCCAAAACCAAGGCTTCGAGGCTTCGCTGACGGCCAACATCATCAAGGGTGACCGGCTCAACTGGAGTGTTACCATCAACGGCTCGCACAACCAAAACAAGTTGGTGAAGCTGGCCACCGACAAGCCTATGGAATACACCTTCCAAATCTATGAACAGGGACGCGACATCTACTAGTTCAAGATGAAGGAGTGGGCCGGTGTGAATCCCGAGAACGGTGAGGGTTTGTGGTACAAGAATGAGACTGGCGATGAGACCACCAACAACTATAATGAGGCCGCCAAGCGCTATGTGGGCACCGCCTCTCCCAAGTTTGAAGGTTCGTTCAGCTCCAACCTGTCGTTCATGGGCATTGACTTCTCGGTGCTGCTCACCACTTCGCTGGGCCGCAAGATTTACGGCAACCACCTGCGCTACGATGAGAATACCACTGGCTTTGATGCCATTACTACGCAGTGGGTGTATGACAACCGCTGGCAGAAGCCCGGCGACAACGCCAAGGTGCCTGTTATGGATGCGGTTGGCAGCCAGTCTGGAGTGTCCAGCGCATCTACCCGCTACCTAATGAGCGGCAACTACTTGAAGATTAAATCTATATCGGTTGGTTATAACCTGCCTAAATCGGTGCTAGAGCCTCTGCACATGCAGAGTTTGCGCATATTCGCCAACTTCGAAAACCTGTACACCTTCCATGCTAAGGATTATCGTGGTTTTGACCCCTCATCGGTTGGTGCCAATGGTTCGGCTTGGTGGAACTACCCGCAGGCCCGTAGTTTTATCCTTGGCCTGAACATAGGTTTCTAAATTTGTTCACCTGAAAATTAGGAAAAAGACATGATACGTAGATTATTAAATATAGTGCTGGTGGCCATAGCCATTTTCTCTATGGCCTCCTGCAAGCAGGAGCCAGAAATCTGGGACTACATCCCCTTGGATGAAGCTTACGATGAGGCGCAAAAATTGGAGGCTGGGCTCTCTGGGGCATACTACACGCTTGGTAACTATCGTTTTCTGGGCAAGTATGCTATCTGCATAGGTGACTTTGCAGGCGACTTGGCCACTGCCAGTGCATCCTCGGGGCATTTTTTGGGTATACATAGGTATAACGTTACGGAAACCCAGGACGAACTCAGTGAGATTTGGAACTACGGCTATAAGGTGATAGACCGCTGTGTACGTTTGGAGCAGGGAGCCAATGCGCTGCTGGCCAGTAAGCCAGAAGTAGAAGATGAAATCATTGCCTACAAGGTTCTCTACCAGGGCTACGCCCTCAGAGCTCTGTCCAACTTCTACTTGGTGAACATTTTTGCCCTGCCCTATAGGGCAGGTGCTGCCAACGCTAGTCCCGGCATTGTAATAGTGAAGGATGCTCCCGTAGAGGCATTCGCGCAGGTTTCGCGCAGCACGGTGGCCGAGGTGTACGCTCATATTGACGAGTGTATCAAGAAGGCCAACGAGTACTACGACAAATTTATGGACGCCCAGGGTGAAGAACCCAATGCTTTCTATATTAATAAGGCAGGACTGCTTGCTTTGGAGGCTCGTGTAGCCCTCTATAAGGGCGACTGGGCTACGGCTGCCACCTGTGCCTCAAAGGCTTTGGATGGTCGTGCCCGTGTAAACGACCAAACCTACCAAGAGATGTGGCGGAGCATAGCCCTCACAGATGAGATTATCTTCGCCATTGCTAAGTCTGAAGACGACAACCTTTCGGCTAACTCCATTAATACTCAGTACGGCTCGTATGGAGGACGGATCTCGAGTACAGTAACCGATTTGATGGCCGATACTGACATCCGCAAAAGGATGGTGGCTCCAAACGATGATAATGCTACTGTAAAATGGTTGGGTTTGTCTACATCAGCCGCCACTAGCAATATCCCGATATTCCGTACCTCGGAGATGTATCTAATTACGGCCGAGGCCAAGGCTCAGCAGGACGACCTAGCAGGTGCGAAAACTGCTCTGTTGTTCACTGCTCAGCGTGATGCGAGCATAGCCTCGGAGGCCGATCTGCCCAGTACCAAGGAAGCATTGCTCGACTTTATAGAGGAGGAGCGTATACGTGAACTCTATTCCGAGGGCCATCGCTGGTACGATGCTCGTCGCACGAATAGGCCAACACGTTATCGTGCTACGGGTTATGCTTGGAATGTTAGCGGATTTTGCTACCCTATTCCCAGCAGCGAGGTGAACGCTGGTTTCGGCGTAGAACAGAACGCAAACTGGAGCAAAGCCTTACCCGCTCTCAGCACAAAAGCTAATGCCGTTTCGTACCCCATTACGAGCCTTCAATTAGAGCGAGATTCGGTTAAAATGGGAGATTCAATAATGCTGGTGCCTGTTGTAAAACCGTTCTATGCAAGCGAGGATTTGACCTGGGAGAGTGGCACAGCCGCTGTTGCTACGGTTAAGGATGGTATGGTAAAGGGTTTGACCATTGGCAAGTCCATCATCACGGTGTCTACTAAAACAGGTGTTACTGCTTCCTGCGAGATTACAGTGAAAGACTCCACCACCTACGCCATCACAGTAGCCAGTGGCATAGCCAATGGCAAGGTGTCGGTTAAGCCGAGCAAAGCCGCTGCGGATGATATTGTAAAGCTGACTGTAACTCCCGCTGATGGCTACCGGCTGAAGGAGGGTAGTCTGAAGGCATACAAGAAGGATGACTCCAGCGTTGAGGTAACCATTAGTAAGAATCAGTTTATTATGCCTGCTTACGCGGTAGAGGTAACGGCTCAGTTCGAGGCTGTGACACCAGCTCCGTAATTGGTCAAACCACGAACACCCCTAAAGGTAAAATCATATAGGGCTATACTTGCGAGGGCTGTCCTTCTGGGGCAGCCCTCCTTGTTCCCATATTGGCGACAAAGAGTTTATGGATTTTTTTCATTATAATCTGTAGTTTTGGGTATGGGTTACGTATCTTTTTCCCGTTCCTAACGTATAACTATGCAGTCCCGCTATGTGGGATAATTTTTTGAAGTCTAATTTTCTAAATAACAATACATTATGCTAAGCGACAAGATGGCGCAGGCTATCAACAATCAGATTAACCGTGAGTTATGGTCGGCCTATCTCTACCTATCCATGTCTATGGATGCTGAGGCTGAGGGACTCAGGGGCATAGCCAACTGGTTCTATGTGCAATTCCGCGAGGAGCAGGATCATGCCCGCATCTTCATGAACTACCTCAATGCCCAGGGTTGCCGTGTGACCTTGCAGCCCATTGAGCCAGTGCAGCAGCACTGGGAAAGCCTGCAGGCTGCCTTTGCCGATACGCTAAAGCATGAGCAGAAAGTAACCGCATTCATTCACGAGCTGGCCAAGCAGGCCGAGGCCGAGCACGACTATGCTACGCAGAACATGCTTCGCTGGTTCATCGACGAGCAGGTGGAGGAGGAGCAAAGCGTGGGCGACATCCTCAACACCCTGCGCCATATGGCTGGACTAGGACAGGGTTTATATCTACTTGATAAGGACTTGGCCACTCGCACCTACTCCGTTCCCTCACCGCTGGCCACAGCTGAGTAGTTTGCGGGGATATACGTTCCAACCAAGCCGCAGCATCTGTTGCGGCTTTTTTTGCATGCGTTACGTTGATTTTTAGTTGCCTATGCGCTGTATATGTGCATATTATGCGCACGGCATGTTGAGCGTTTGGTTTTTGTTTATAGTGTTGTTTTATAGTTGTTTATATGCCGTGTGGTGCTCAGTTTTTTGTATATAATCCTACCTTAGTACATAAACTCATAGAAACAAAACAGGCGCGTATTGCTACGCGCCTGCTGGGCGATGCTCTGTCGCTGGTCGGGGTGGCGAGATTCGAACTCGCGACTTCTACGTCCCGAACGTAGCGCGCTAACCGGACTGCGCTACACCCCGTTTTCTAACCTTTGGGCGACGCCGAGCATCTAAAACTGCGCACAAAGTTACTATTTTTTGCGCCAAATGTAGCACAAAGTTGTAATTTTGGTCAGATTTTACATCCCAACAACGCTACAAACCCCGTTGTATACGTATGACCGAATCGCTGCTGCATTTCATCTGGCAACATCGTCCGTTCACCCTCAATGGGCTGCGTACCGAGCAGGGGCAGACCATTGAGGTGATTGATGCGGGGCTGCCCAACACCGATGCGGGTCCCGATTTTTTCAATGCCAAAATTAAGCTCAATGGCGAGCTGTGGGCGGGTAACGTAGAGATGCATCTCAAGGCGTCCGATTGGTATGCCCATGGCCATCATACCGACCCGCGCTACGATAATGTGGTGTTGCACGTGGTGCTTACGCCCGACCGTCCAGCCCTATGCGCTAGCGGACAGGCTGTACCCACGCTGGCTGTGCCTCGCCCCATTGACATCGAAACTCGCCACGACGAACTCATGGCTGGGGGCGGATGGATTCCGTGCCATGGCCACTTGGCGCAACTCAATGGGTTGCAACAGTTGGCCATGCTGCAACGCTTGATGGTGGAGCGTTTGCAGCAAAAATCGGAGATGGTTTTGGCCGAGGTGGAGCGATGCAAGGGAAGTTGGGAAGAGGCCTACTATCGTGCGGTAACACGTTGCTTTGGGCTAAAGGTGAACGCCCAGCCAGCCGAGTTGCTGGCACGCTCGCTCCCGCTGGCTGTGCTGGCCAAGCATAAGAATAGCCTTTTTCAAATAGAGGCGTTGCTGTTTGGTCAGGCTGGGCTGTTGGCCGCCTCCGCCTCCGCTTGCAGCTATGCATCGCGCCTACAGCGCGAGTACGCCTTCCTATCACACAAATATGCCCTAACGCCCATCGATTCGTCGCAATGGAGGTTTATGCGTATGCGCCCCATCTCGTTCCCCTCCATTAGGTTGGCTCAGCTGGCCGCGCTCATCAGCGGCTCGTCGGGCTTATTTTCGCGCTGCATGGAGGCCAACTCGCTCGATGCCCTTGAACAACTTCTAAATGCTACGCCATCGGAGTTTTGGGCTACGCACTACACCTTTGGTGGACGCGAGCAGCAACGGCTTACGCATAAGGCCATAGGTAGCGCATTGAAACACACCATAATCCTCAATGCTACCGTGCCGTTCATGTTTGCCTACGGAGCGGCCCGCTCCGACGATTCGCTCCGCGACAAGAGCCTACGGCTGCTCGAAACCATGCCACCCGAAGAAAACAGTGTGGTGAGCAATTTCCGCCGCTTGGGGTTAAAACTCGAATCGGCAGCCGACACACAGGCAGTTGTTCACCTAAAAACAACACGCTGCGAGGCGAAAAAGTGCCTCTTCTGCGAGGTTGGCGCAGCCTACATCGAACAAGGCGCAATACGATCTGACCCAGGTGAATAATGTAATATTTTGATTTATAATTACTTATAACTATATCTTGTTAATGCGAAAAAAATTTGGGTAACAAAGAAAAAAGTTCTAACTTTGT
>JAFWUG010000040.1 GCA_017524185.1 Bacteroidales bacterium | reverse complement strand
TGGACCAAAATGTGCAATCGATCAACGGAAAGGCCATCAAAATACTAATAAACGGGATGCCCGCATCGGCGCAAGATTTGGCCACACTGCCCGCTGGCGAAATAATTAGGATGGAGCACTATAGCAATCCGCCCGTAAAGTACCAAAACATGGGGCTTGGTGCGGTGGTGAACGTAATCACCAAACGCGATGTGGGTGGAAGCATTGGCATAAACACGCAAAACACCGTTACAACTGGATTTGGCAACAATATTGTAAGCTTACGCTACAACAACGGCGCGATGCAGGTGGGCGCATCCTACAACATCAACTATCGCCACCTGAACCGCCGCCGCCTCGACGAGCAATTCAGCTACCAAGCAGGTGCAAAGCAAATAAGCACCGAACGCACGGGGCTAAATAGCCTGACGGGCTACGAGGAGCAGATGGGCGAACTGCAGCTCAACGCCATAAAGCCCAACAGCTACACATTCAGCACCAAGCTGTCGCTCAAATCGCTCAACCGCCGACAATACGCCTCTCAAAATATATGTCAAAAAATCGACACAACAGTCAACAAATCTGGGCAAAGCGTTAACAAAAACAAATATATCCGACCGGTGCTTGATGTGTATTTCGACAAGCGATTTGCCCAAAGGCACAGCATTGCAATCAACGCCGTGGCCACCTACTACAAATCCGACTATCGCTACACCTACGACGAATGGCTTGCCGACCAAACACCCGTGTTTGGCACCAGCACCCGCATCGACATGGACAAATATTCGGCCATTGGCGATGCCGTTTATAGCCTGCAAACACGTGTGGGCGAGCTATTTGTGGGTAGCCGATATATGCACAGCAGCAGCCAACAAAACAACATTTCGGGAAACAATACCCTCATGTCGAACGAGCTATATTCCTACGTGGGCATGGGTGGAATGCTAAGCAAACAGATAAACTACAGCGTTAGCGCGGGCGTGAACTACAGCGTTTTTGGAAATCATGCCTCATTATATTTTCGCCCGCAAGTGCGCATAGCCTATATGTTTTCGCCCGCAAGCAGCCTCAATTTTAACTACGAGGTGAACACACAAACTCCTGCTATTTCCGAACTCACCTACAATCCATACCTAAAAGATATTGGCTATATTTATGTGGGCAATCCTGCGCTAAAATCGAGCCATGGCCACAACGTGTCGCTATTCTACATAAAAATGTCGCCGCGTTTTACGTTCAACAGCGAGATGTCATTTAGGCATACGCCCAACGCCATTGCGCCTGTGTTTACGAGCGATAGCGCAAATTTAATAGAAACTATAGCCAACCTCAGCCGCAGCCAGACCTACAAGGCCAACCTGTTTGCGCAATGGATACCGCTACAGAACCCTATGCTAAGGCTACGCACGTTTGTGGAGGTGCAGCGCACACAAAACGCCTACGCTGGCGAGAACTGGGGGCTATGGGACGTGGTGAACATAAGCACCATAATGCTAAACTACAAAAAATGGGGTGCGCAGGTGTTCTATCAAACGTCGAGGCGCACGCTGGTGGGGCAAACCACCACCATGGTGCCCAGCATGGCATCGGTGGAAATGTCGTACCGCCCAGTGCCCAACCTCACGCTGTCGGCCTGCGTGCGCTATCCGTTCTATAAATCGTACCAAATGACCACAGAAATTGTAGGCTCACGCCTTATTAAGCGCACCAATGAGGAACACATCGACAACCTTGCCAACATGGTGTATTTCAATTTGGTTTATAATTTTGCATTTGGCAAAAAATATGGCAATGCCAAACATAAAATGCAGAACGAGGACAAAGATTCGGGCATACTGGAACGAAAATAAACCTGAAACAAAAATAAAAATTTGGGTGGCGAATAAATTTAATTACTATCCGCAATTGCACCTAATGGACGCTGAAATGCACGGTAACTTATTGGAACATACGATGGTGAGCATTAAACGAAGATGGACAGCGGGGCGTTAAAAGGCTTCGGCTGTTTGAGCCTGTCCCGTAGGGCAGGCAAATTCCGAAGGCTTAACCCCGATGTCCATCGGAGTAGCAAAGCATCGTCGTTCCTAGACCTTTTTGCATACTTTTTGGGGCAATGCCAAAAAGTATGTGGGGTTTGGGGCAAAGCCCCAAACATACCATTGCGTTTACGTGTTGAGGGTGATTGCAGATAATCATATATATTTTCACCACCCTATTTTTTTTCTAATATGCAAAAGTACTATTTCGCCAAAATCATTGTCCAGTAGTACTTATACTGCGAGTTTGCATCGTGCGAATAGGCCAGCCCAACCCTGGTGAATTGCTTGCCAAGCATGTTGCGCCTGTGCCCTTGTTCGCTGTAGTCCTTACCGTCCTCTTTCCACTGCACAAAAGTCTTTTCGCCCGATTTTTTGCCCGCTGCAATGTTTTCGCCCCACGTCGTATATGCTATACCCAAATCGGCGAGCACTGTAACCGCATCGCGCCCATCGGGACGAGTGTGCGACCACTTTTTTAAAAGTTCGTTGGAGCGCACCTGCGCCGCCTTGCACAGGTCGGCATCGAGTTCCAATGCCTTGAGCTGCCCCACAAGGCTAATCACCGTGCTGTTATCCTTATCCAAATAGTTGGCCTCATCGCTCAATCTGAACGCGTTGAGCCGTGTAAACACGGCCTGAATTTCGGGGTCGCTGATGTTTACCTCAACGTTTGTGTCGGTATTTAGCTCGGATTGTTCCTTGTCCTTACAGCCCATTGCCGACAGGGCAAACACCGACAGGGCAACCAATAGCGCAGCAAATTGTAGTTTCATAATCATCAGAGTGTTAGGTGTTTAAACGCAACGCTCAACGCAAAAAAAACGATGAGCATCGGTGAATTATACCGATGATTAGGCGCAAAATGTTTCGTGCGGCGCGGCTCAAACGCGCACAGACTACAACTGCAGCAGTACCTGCTGGTAATAGTCCGTCTTTAGCACGCAGCAACGCGTGGTGTCGGCCATAATGGCATCGAGGGAGCGCCGCCATTGCTGCGGCTGCAACCGTGGAAGCGCACCTTGGCTAAAGACGTAGTACTTGTACAGCTGCGCCACGGCCACCGAATCGCTGTTCTCACTCTGCAAAGCACGGAGTGCATCAACGCAACGCCCCTGACTTACTATTGCACCACTCTGCACCAAATACTGCGCCTTGGTCGTCATGCTAACGAGCAGCATTGCACCGCACATTACTATGAATATCAGAACTTTACGCATAAAAATAAAATTACTATTCCACGCTCATGCCGTAAGGCACATATAATGACAAAAATAGCACATGCATAGCACAAATCCAAATATAATTTGCCTATCTTTTGGCCCAACAACCGCTATCGCCCGCCCAGCCCCTGTTTTAGCCCGTAGCGCAGGTGGCCGAAGAGACGTTGCAGTGCCGACTGCTCGTCGGTGGCAATCTCGGCCAGACCGGTGAGCTCGCGCTCAAGGTCGAGCGGTGTGCCGTAGGTGGTTACGGGGCCTTGCGTGAGCAACGCCACAGCGGGAAAGCCCTCCTGCGTGGGGCCTGCCGACACGCTGAGCACCGTGGCCTCGACCGAGCCAAACTCGAGGTAGGGGTAAGCATCCAAACGCACGTTGACGCGCTGACCCGCATGCACACGGCCAACGCCCTCGGGCGAAATCACCATGCGCACCTGCACCTGCCCCATGTCGGTGGGCGTGATGGCGAACACAGGGCTACCCGCCTGCACCTCCTGCAGGTCGCTCCAGATGGTCATGTGGGTGAGCGTGCCTGCCGATGGGGCTACGAGCAGATAGGAACGCTCCCACTGGGCCATGGCGGTGCGCAACTGCCTCAGGGCTGCCTCCACGGCGGTGAGGTGCTGCTGCTGCTGCGCCTGCTGGTCGAGCTGCACCTCGGCAATCTGCTGCTGCAGCTGCTCCACGGCAATGGCGGCGTTGGAGATGGTGAGCCGTATGCTCTCGGTGCTCTGCTGCTTGGCAATCAGTCCCTGCTGCGCCTGTTCGAGCTCGGCGGGCGCAACATGCCCCTGGGCGTGGAGCAGCGAGTCGCGGGCATACTGGCGGCGGGCTAAACCAAGGTCGGCCTGAGCAAGGCGTAGCTGATGCCGCAGCAGCCCTATATGCCCCTGCTGTGCCTGCACCTGCGCCTGCATGGCTCGCAGCTTCTGCTGGTGGAGCTGCTGCCTATGGAACAGCCTATAGGCGGCCATGGACTGCACCAAAGAGGTGTGGGCGGCTTGCACGTCGCCCAGCGCAAAGCCATGCAAGCAGAGGGCATCGAGCAGGGCGGTGTCGGCCTCAAACCAAGCGGCGCAGGCATCTAACTGAGCCATCAGGGCGGCGAGCTGCGCCATGTGGCGGTAGTTGGCGGGGTTGTCGACCACGGCCAGCGTGTCGCCGCGCTCAACGGACTGGCCATCGGCGGCGAATATGCGCTGCATTTTACCCGTGGCACGGGCCACAAGAACGGCGGGCGGGTTCTGCGCCGATATGCGAGCTGTGGCCCGCACCATGGTGGGATAGCGGAAAAAGGCCGAGCCCACCAGCACCAGCAGCACCACGGCCAGCATCAGGCTGATGCCCCAGCGCACAATCCAGCGCGGCGGTGTGCCGAGTATCTCCTGCATTGGCTCGGAGCGACGGTCGATATTAGGTTCGGGCATGGTGGGCATCAGAGTTCGAGCTGGTTTTTAACAAGCGTATAATACTCGCCGCGCCGCTGGGCGAGCTCGTCGTGGGTGCCCACCTCCACCACCTGACCATCGCGCAACACCACAATTTGGTCGGCATGGCGCACGGTACTCAGGCGATGAGCCACCACCACGGCGGTGCGACCGCTGAGGAACTGGTTCAGGTTTTGCATGATGGTGCGCTCGTTGGTGGCATCGAGCGAGTTGGTGGCCTCGTCGAGGAAAATGTAGCGCGGGTTCTTGTACACGGCTCGGGCTATGAGCACGCGCTGCCGCTGTCCCTGGCTCAGGCCGTGCCCCTCGCTGCCAATCTTGGTGCCAAAACCAAGCGGCAGCTGCATCACAAAGTCGTAGATGTTGGCGGCTTGGGCGGCCTCAATGAGCCGCTGCTGATCGATACGCTCGTCGCCCGGCGCGATGTTGCGGGCAATGGTGTCGGAGAAGATGAATCCATCCTGCATCACCACGCCGCACTCCTGCCGCCAGGCGCGTAGGCTGTAGGCGCTGAGGTTGATGTCGCCTAGCGCAATCTCGCCGCTCAGCGGCGGATAGAATCCGAGCAGGAGCTTAACCAGCGTGGTTTTGCCACTGCCCGACGTGCCCACAATGGCGGTTTGCTTGCCGGCGGGTATGTCGATGCTCACATCGCTCAGCACGCGCTGACCGTCGGGACCATCGTAGGCAAAGCACAGGTTGCTCACGCGCAGCCCCGCATCGGCGGGTATTTCATGCAGCATGGAGCTGTCGGCCGGCTCCTCGTCGTCGCGCAGGTGCACCTCGCTCAGGCGACCCAAACTGATGCGGGCATCCTGCGCTTCATTGAAGAAGCCAATGAGCTGCTCTATGGGGGCGTTGAGCTGCCCAATGATATACTGCGCGGCGGTCATCATACCCAGAGTCATGTGACCATCAACCACGGCCTTGGCGGCCATTATGGAGATGAGTATGTTTTTGGCCTCGTTGAGCAGCGTGGCCCCGCTCTGCTGGTACTGATGCAGCGCCAGCCCCTTTACGCTCACGCGGAACAGCTTGGCCTGTATGCCCTCCCACTCCCAGCGTTTCTGCTGCTCGCAGCCGCTGAGCTTGATGTCTTGCATGCCCTGAATGAGCTGTATGAGGTTGCTCTGGTGGGCTGACATCTGCGCAAAACGCCGATGGTCCAGCTCGGCACGCCGGCGCAAAAAAAGCAGCACCCACAGCGCATAGAGGGCACTACCCACAAAGAATACGGCGAATATCGAACGACTGTAGAAAAGAAGCACCACGCCGAATATGATGATGTTAGCCGCCGAGAACACCACGTTGAGCGAGGTGCCGGTAAGGAAGCTCTGTATGCGCGAGTGGTCGCCAATGCGCTGCAGAAGGTCGCCGGTCATCTTAGCATCGAAGAAGCGCATGGGCAGGCGCATGAGCTTGGCCAGGAAATCGGAGATGAGCGACACGTTGATGCGGGTGCCCAGGTGCAGCAAAATCCATCCACGGATGAACTCCACGGCCACGCGGCTGAGCGTGAGCACCAGCTGGGCAATCAACACCAAATAGATGAAGTTGATGTTGCGTTGCCCAATGCCTTGGTCCACCATGGCCTGCGAGAGGAATGGCAGCAACAGCTGCAGCAAGCTACCCAGCAGCAGCCCCAACATGAGCTGCACCACCAGCTGACGGTGGGGGCTCAGGTAGCGCAGCAAGAACCCCAGGCTGCGACGCTGCTGCGGCTCACCCTCAATGGCGTGGAATTCGGGCGTGGGTTCGAGCAGCAGCACAATGCCCGCGGGCTGCCCCTCCTGCGTGGTGCTGCACCAGCACCGCTCAAACTCGGCGCGGGGGTAGCGCACCAACCCGCCGGCGGGGTCGGCCACGTGGAGCACCTCGCGCCCGCGCCGTCCCGTAACGCGGTAGAGCACCACAAAGTGCTGCTGATTCCAGTGCAGGATGGCGGGCAGCGGAGCCTGCAGCGTGAGCTGCTCCATGTTGAGCTTAGCCCCCAAGGTGCGGAAGCCAATGCTCTCGGCGGCGCGGCTGATGCCCAGCATGGTTACGCCCTCGCGGGTGATGTAGCACCGCTGCCGCAGCGTTTCGAGGCTCCACTGCCGCCCGTAGTACCGCGCCACCATGCGCAGGCAGGTGGGCCCGCAGTCCATGGCATCGTGCTGGCTGTAGTGGATAAAACGCATTGGCGAGCATTTGGAGGGGCAAAGATAGGGAAAATTTAACGATGCAGCAACCTACTTAACCAGTTTTTTCAGCTCTTTCACGGCGGCCTTCACCACAACATCGTGAGGCAAAAGCACTTTAAAATATTCATACTGCTCCCTATTCACACGCTCAAGCATGGCAGCATCATCTATCTGCGCTGGCGAAATTAGAGGCGGCAATTTCAACTCGCACAGCCTCAAATAATCATCGATAGTCTCTGTTACCTCCAAATCTGGCGTAACACCCTTGTTCACAAACGGTTTGCCCGAATATGGATAGCACACCCTACGCGTACAAATGCGAGCATAGCTTCCATGCGGTAAACCATCAATCACTAGCGGCGACCCAGTGCTGCCTCCCGTTTCCGAGCCAATAAACATAGGCCGGCCAGGCACTTCGTACATATTCACCAAAAAATCCTCGGCAGCCGAAAATGTATAACGGCCTATAAGCACCACTACAGGCACTTTTATTCGCTCAATGGTGTCAGAAATGGCCACTTTATAAGGCTCTTCGCTGCGCAGTGCCGTGTAGGTATAATAGGGTTTATATTCCTCTTTCCAATTGGAGTTGGCCTTTTTCACACCATCGTTCACACGCGTTTGCCATGCAAAATTTAAAATTGTATCCACACCTGCTGGCGTAAGCAAAGATTGCAAATACCAGGCCACATCGGTAGTACCGCCACCATTATATCGCATATCGATAACCAAACCCTTGCTCCTGTTTATCTCACCAACACGTTTAGCAATTTCAGGAATATTTCTCTCCCTAAAACTGCGTATCATCATGTACGAAAATCCGCCATCGAGCTGATAGTACTCCACTGCCCGACTTGGAGTTCTAGCTGCTAATCCCCATATTTTATCATCAATTTTTCGTGTAGCTTCTCCATTGCGTAGTAGGCTTATTTTTTTTATTTTACCATCGCGCTGGCGTATTTCCAAATTCAACGGCCTATTTTTTTCGTTATAAACCAATTCAGAGTAGCATTGCATCAACCTATGCTGTTTTGTTGATGCTGATATATACGGAAATAGGCTATCTTGCATATATGTTTGCGTGGGGACGCCCTCTATCTTTTACACCTCTGCTCCTAACCACTTTTTTTCGAATTCTGGTCTCTGTGGTACGCCTGTAATGTAGAACCTGTCGCCATAAAAATCAAATATACAGGGTACGTAGTCCATTTCTTTATTGGTTCGTCCATATCTCGAATAAAACTCCGTATGCCCATCTCCAAATGCAGCCATAAAACGCGTCAGCATACGCAGATAGTCATCGTCTGATGTCGCGTCCAATGCCTCATCAAGACATGCACGATAGAGGCTATCTGCATCGAACTTAATTTGGTCGAGATTCACGAAATTATATTTCATCTCGCTCCACAGCCGCGACAAATGATATGCCCTATCGGCGGGGGTGATGGTGAGCTCTTTCGACTGCGCACACAACAAACGAGGTGCAAACAAGAACAGACTAACTGCAAGCAGTTTTGCCAAAGTTTTCATGGTATTGCTTGGTTATAGTGTGAAAATATTTATTCCCGCTTGGCCTGCAGCTCCCGCAACGCGATATGCGCCTCCATGAACGCATCGAGGTTGCCCAGGATGTGCGGGCAGGGGTCGGCGGGCTGCTCGGGGTGGTGCTGGTTGTGGATGCGCTCGTAAGGGCAGCCACCGCCACAGGTGGGGAAGTGGAAGCAGCCACGGCAGGTGGCATCCTCCAGCGCATCGCCAGCGGCCAGGTAGTCGAGCAGCACACGGCTCTGCTGCGCCGTGGGGCGGGCGTTGCCCACGATGCTGCCCACGGTCTTCTCGGGGCGGCCCACATCGTTCCAACATCTGTAGAGCTCACCCTGCGGGCCAATCACCATGGTGTTGAGGTTGCGCACGGGGCACTCGTAGCGGCTATGGCTGGGGTAGAAGCCCCAAGGAGCCAATTTGTAGCGCTTGAAAATATCGAGCAGAAACTCGGCCTGCCGCTGGCGGTCGAAGTTGCAGCTGCTCTTGCAGGTGTTGGCAACGTCATCAACAAAACCAGGGGTTACGAAGAAACGCTCGTAATACTCTGGCGCAATGGCTTTTGAAAAATGACGGCTCACCTCCACATAATTATCGGCATTTTCGCCATCAACATTCACGCGAACTACCACATGTGCCTTGCTATTTTTTAGCACGCGTTGGATGTTCTCATTAATTATATCAAATGTGCCGCCACCGCCTACCAGCACACGGCGAGAGTCGTGTATATCTTTGGGTCCATCAACGGTGATTTGTAGGCTATTTATCTTTAGCTCATCGAGCTGGTTTACAACTTTATCCGTAAGCAGATAGCCATTGGTAATCATTTTTGCGCCAAAAGGTTTGCCTATGGCTATGATTTTTTGCGACAGCGATTTTAGCGATTTAAAATTCATGAGCGGCTCGCCGCCAAACCATGTTACAAAAATGCCCTCAACGTTACTGTACTTGGTGTTTATGGCATTAACGATGGCATCCTCCACCGCCTCGGTCATGTAGTGCTTGTGGTGGGCATCGGCCTCGAAGCAGTATGGGCATCGGAAGTTGCAGTCGAGCGTGGGGTTGATGGTGAGGCTCAACTGTGAAGTGTCGAAACGGTTGCGCTGCGTTTGGAACTTTATGCGAAGACGTTCGGCCTCGTCGTCGGCTATTATCTTATTGTCCTCCAGCTGCTGCCGTACTTCGGCTGGAACATCTTCGAGGCTGCCCCCATTCTCTAATTTGCGGAGCAGTGCCAGGCTCTCGTCGTCGAGCTCCAAAAGCGCGTTGGACAGGGAGTTATAGATGTAGTGCGCACCATTGATTTGGGCAATACGGTTGTATTTGGACCATTGCTGGTTCATGGCAAAATTAAAATTTATGTGGTTAAAAAAACTACTGCGCCATCACGTATTTAAAAACGGTATCGTGCTGGCTCATGTACTCATAGCTGTAGCGCTCGCCGGTAAAGGCGTTTGCGTGAGCACGTTCGGCTATGGAGGGTACAATCTCGACCTTCACTCGGTCGTGTAGCAAGTCCTCGGGCTGCTGCACATCCGTAAAATCGGCGAATGCCTCCATGCGGAAAGTGAGCTGCGAGTTGGGCATGCAGAAATAGAAAGGATCGAGACCACAGCCACCGTACCACCCCGTAGGTTCGCCCACGCTGATGCCGTTGGGCATACGGTTGAACGCTGCTAAGAACGCCAAGGTGGATGAGTATATGCGGTCGCTAACCATCAGATATATTGGGCCATCGTAGCGCAGCGATGCGCTGTCGGGTTCAATACACCTAACGTTCTCGCACATCATAAACTCCACATCAGTGGGCAAAAATTGGTGCGTAAATGGCTTAAAATCAGACATTGCATTATACCTATCGGGGTAGAGCGCGAGCATGTCGGCCACGGCCTTGGTGCGCGGCAATACCAGTTGATTCCGCATCTCAAAAGGTTCGGCAATGAGCAACGACAGCAACCTCATCCAAGTAAGATCGCTGCCGCCCTGATTGCGGCGCACATCAATAATCACCTTGCTGGGCTTAAAACCTTGCATTTGAGCAAATTTTTGAGCCACTGGCTCAAAATCTTGCACTTTCATGAGCGGAATACGAATGTAAAGCACATTTCCTGGGAATACTTCAACTTTATGGGTGGAGTAGTCTTTGTACAATGTTCCATTGATGACTGTTCCTGCATCAACCATGTTTAAATTTTCTATTTCAGTGCAGCCAGGTCTTTGTATCTGCCATGTTTTGCTTTCAAAAGGAATTAAAATATCATCTAACACGTAGTGCTTGTCTTTTGTGCACCATCTATACTTATTGTTTGTAAAATTTTGCTCAAACCAATGCATATCATGCTCATTTATACCTAAAATTTTAGTGCCTAATGGTAGAGTGTCAATAATATTTTTATTTTTTCTATCTCTTATCATCAAAGGGCTATACCAACAATAATAGTGGCCATCAATGTATTTTGCAGCCAAACCACCCATATTATTGAACATCACCCATTCCCAAAGATCTTCGTTTCTTTTCTTTATTTCATCGGATATATGAACAAAACTCTCATCGGGAGTTGAAAATCCTGTATGTTGGTCGCACATGCAACTCAGCACTCGCTGCATAACATCATAGAATCCTTCAAATGTTGTGACTGTATCAATATTTGCCTCAAATACACGCTGTGCTTCGTTGAAAGGATTAATGCCTGTGAGATACTCCTTTGTATGGAACATTGCTCCGCAGTCGTGAAGCTTCTGCATGGTATATTCAAAATCCTCCCACATCTGCTGCTGGGTGAGCACTGTGGTACTGTTATTATTGCCACATGATGCGAAAAAAAGCATAACAATAGGAAAAATTTTCAACTTTCTCATGATATGTAATTAAAAATTGGGCAGCGGATTGTCCACCACCCAGTTTAACGACTATGTCGTGGAAATTTATTCTTGACCAAAATCTTCGCTTATCCACGTACGATTTCCACAAATATTTCCTCCACTTTCATGGGGCTTACAAGACTTCTTGCGATTACCGTAATCACCATAGCAGGTACATTCATGTCCTCCCTCTACAAATCTCTGTTCATCATTTGTAAGGGCGTATGGCGTAGCATCTAACTCAGGCTCTATCGCGGTGCGTCTGCGTTCTATTATCTTAAACTTCATAATTTTAGTCTTTAGCGGTTAAAATAGGGCGCAGGCGTGCCCTGCGCCCTATTAACTATATCAGTGTTTGTTTAATTATTAATAGATTGATAAATCCTCTCTCCAAACACGTTTTGTGGTACACGAATCTCTATTTGAACAATCAAATGGCTCACAAGAATTTTTCCCTACTTCCCCGCACTTGATGTATATGCCACACACAGCACCACCTTCAATCTTCTTCAGTTCCTCATCGGTGAGAATATAAGGCGTAGCAGCAAGTTCGGGTTCTACGCAATTGCGTTTGGGTTCTATCACTTTAAACTTCATGATTTCAAAAATTTAAAATTTGTACAAAAACTGCTCATACCGTCAACTTTAAAAAGCCGCAGCATGCCAGCGCTCATTGGGGCTTCGCCCCTCCGCGAGCGCAACGGCTCGGAAACTTTTGCAGCACGGCCCGCAGCCATGCTCTGCGCCCCTGCCCGCCCGTTTCCCCAGCGGCAGGGGCTGCTCAAGCTCCATGCGGCGGATGCCCGCGCTGGCTATGGTGGCGATGGCGGACTTTAGATGCTTCATACTGGAAATCAGATATTTGTGCGAATGCCGTGCGCCTATGTATATAGGTGTGCTCTTCGGCTGCGAGGCTGCGAGGCTGCGAGGCTGCGAGGCTGCGAGGCTGCGAGGCTGCGAGGCTGCGAGGCTGCGAGGCTGCGAGGCTGCGAGGCTGCGAGGCTGCGAGGCTGCGAGGCTGCGAGGCTGCGAGGCTG
>JAFWUG010000039.1 GCA_017524185.1 Bacteroidales bacterium | reverse complement strand
TTTGTGTTTTGCCTTTTTAGCAATCAATGTGTTGTGTGGGGTAGGGTTTGGAATTATACGAGTTACGCCCCAATTTCAGGGCGTAGGTGTGCTGATTTCTTGCAGAAAAACGCTATATTTGTGCCGCAATTGCTATATTGTCCTTGCGCTTCGTGCATCGCTCTCGGTTGCCCTAAAAGTGCCGTTTGTAGGATGTAGTTCGATGCGAAAATAGCAGTACAAAGCCTTGCAGACCAAGGTGCTAAATTATTTATATGCAGTTATTTACTAATCGATAAATAGATATGTCTAACACAAAACGCGTTTACACCTTCGGCGCAAAGAAGGCTGAGGGTAAAGCAGATATGAAGAATCTGCTCGGCGGCAAGGGTGCTAACCTGGCCGAAATGTGCCTGCTGGGACTGCCTGTCCCCGCTGGTTTCACCATCACCACCGACACCTGCAACGAGTATTATGCCAATGGCTGCGAGTTGCCCAAAGAGCTGCTCGACGAGGTTTGGGCTGCTATGGCCAACACCGAAAAGGCCATGGGTATGAAATATGGCGATGCCGAAAATCCCCTGCTGGTGAGCTGCCGCTCGGGTGCACGTAGCTCAATGCCCGGTATGATGGACACCGTGCTCAACATCGGTCTGTGCTCGGCCACCATCCCTGGCCTGCTCAAAAAGACCAACAACCCCCGCTTTGTGTGGGATTCGTACCGCCGCCTCATCATGATGTATGCCGATGTGGTGATGGAGAAGGCCGAGGGGCTGGAGTTCAATATCCGCAAGCAGCTCGACGACATGCTCGACGGCTACAAGCATCAGAAGGGCTATGCCTCCGACACCGACCTCACCGCCGACGACCTGAAGCACCTCGCCGAGGAGTTCAAGAAGAAAGTGAAGGCTGTGCTGGGCAAGGAGTTCCCCGACGATGCCAAGGAGCAGCTCGTGGGCGGCATCAAGGCCGTGTTCAAGAGCTGGAATGGCAAGAAAGCCGTGTCGTATCGCCGCATTGAGGGTATTCCCGACGATTGGGGTACGGCTGTAAACGTGCAGTCGATGGTGTTTGGCAACATGGGAGAGACCTCGGCCACCGGTGTGGCTTTCACCCGTAACCCTGCCACCGGCGAGAACCTGTTCTATGGCGAGTGGCTAATCAACGCCCAGGGCGAGGACGTGGTGGCAGGCATCCGCACCCCCAACCCTCTGAACAACGACACCAAGAACGAGCAGAACAAGCACCTGCCCTCGATGCAGGAGGCTATGCCCAGCACCTACAAGGAACTGTGCGGCATACGCGACATCCTTGAGGAGGCTTTCCGCGACATGCTCGACATTGAGTTCACCATACAGGACGGTCAGCTCTACATGCTGCAGTGCCGCGTGGGCAAACGCACCGGCACCGCTGCCCTCAACATGGCCATGGATATGCTCCACGAGAAGCGTATCGACGCCAAAACCGCTGTTATGCGCGTAAATCCTGCTCAGCTCGACGAGCTGCTGCACCCCATCTGCGACCCCGCCGAGGAGAAGAAGGTTAGCCCTGTGGTTAAGGGTCTGCCCGCTGGTCCTGGTGCTGCTGTGGGCAAGGTGGTGTTCACCGCCGAGGATGCTGTGGCTTGGCAGCGTAAGGGCGAGCACGTAATCCTTGTTCGCGAGGAAACCAACCCCGAGGACGTGGAGGGTATGCGTGCAGCCGATGGCATCCTGACCGCCCGTGGCGGTATGACCTCGCACGCCGCTCTGGTGGCCCGTGGCTGGGGCAAATGCTGCATTGTGGGTGCTGGTGCGCTGCACGTTGATGTGGCCGCCAAAACCGCCAAAGTGGCTGGCACCGATGTGGTTATCAAGGAGGGCGACAAGCTCACCCTGAACGGCACCAAGGGCTACACCTATCTTGGCGAGCTACGCCTGATGGATGCTTCTGAAAATCCTCGTTTCCAGGAGTTTATGAAGTTGGTTGATGAACATCGCAAGATGGGCGTTCGCACCAACGCCGATACGCCCGACGATGCCAAGACCGCTCGCGAGTTCGGTGCCGAGGGCATTGGCCTCTTCCGCACCGAGCACATGTTCTACGGCAAAAACTCGGAGCAGCCCCTGTTCTTGCTGCGCAAGATGATTCTGAGCAGCACCCAAGAGGAGCGCCGCAACGCGCTGAACGAGCTGTTCCCATTTGTTAAGAAGGACATGAAGGCCACCATGTTGGCCATGGATACGTT
Organism: Bacteroidales bacterium; assembly: GCA_017524185.1. Classification (GTDB taxonomy): domain Bacteria; phylum Bacteroidota; class Bacteroidia; order Bacteroidales; family Tenuifilaceae; genus RGIG6076. Next base: position 1,009 of record JAFWUG010000039.1, on the reverse strand, counting down.
GCCCGTTACCTTCCGCCTGCTCGACCCCCCGTTGCACGAATTCGTACCCCAGGGTGCCGAGAAGCAGGCCGAGCTGGCCAAAGCTCTTGGCATTAGCCCCGAGGCTGTGGCCAAGCGCGGCGAGAGCCTGCACGAGTCGAACCCTATGATGGGACACCGTGGCGTTCGTTTGGGCGTTACCTATCCCGAGGTGTCGGAGATGCAGATACGCGCCATCTTTGAGGCCACTGCCGAGCTCCTCAAGGAGGGACACAAGCCATGCCCCGAAATCATGGTACCCGTAACCTGCGATGTGTCGGAGCTCGACTTCACCAAGCGCATTGCCGACCGCGTTTACGCTGAGGTGTGCGAAAAATTTGGCGTACAGATTGCCTACAAGTATGGCACCATGATTGAGATTCCTCGTGCCTGCCTGTTGGCCAACCGTATGGCCAAAACCGCCGAGTTCTTCTCGTTTGGCACCAACGACCTCACCCAGATGAGCTTCGGCTTCAGCCGCGACGACATTGGTGGGTTCATGGACGACTACTTGGACAACAAGATGCTGGCCGCCGATCCGTTCCAGACCATCGATCAGGATGGCGTTGGACAGCTCATTGAGATGGCCGTACAGAAAGGCCGTGGCACTCGCAGCGACCTCAAGGTGGGCATCTGCGGTGAGCAGGGCGGCGACCCCGCCTCGGTGGAGTTCTGCTTCAAGAACGGCCTCACCTACGTGAGCTGCTCGCCCTTCCGTGTGCCCATAGCTCGTCTGGCCGCTGCACAGGCCAGCATACAGCATGGCAAGTAGAAGTTCCCAACGTTTGCAATAAAAGCGGTGCCGATGCTATTGTATCGGCACCGTTTTTTTGTACGGAAATAGGAGGCAACAGGCGGGAGATAGTGGCATTGCAAAAATAGCGTTGCAAGAAAAAATTCCAGTTGTGATTTGAATTGTGCTAATTTTTTGCTACATTGGAAACGATAAACTTTTGTTTAATTACAATATAATTGCTTATGTATCAGCGAT
>JAFWUG010000038.1 GCA_017524185.1 Bacteroidales bacterium | reverse complement strand
GCCCGCTGCCGCTAAGGCTACGGCTAAACCAGCAGTTAAGGCAGATGCAAAGAAAGTAGCCGCCAAAGCTGCTGCCAGCAAGGCCACAGTTACCAAGAAAGCGTCCACCAAGCCCGCTGCAACTAAGGCTACGGCTAAACCAGCAGCTAAGGCAGATGCGAAGAAAGTAGCCGCCAAAACTGTTACCAGCAAGGCCACAGCTACCAAGAAAGCATCCATTAAGCCTGCTGCGGCAAAGGCTACGGCTAAACCAACTGCTAAGGCAGACACGAAGAAAGTAGCCGCCATTAAGGCCACGGCTACCAAGAAAGCGTCCACCAAGCCCGCTGCGGCAAAGGCTACGGCTAAACCTGCTGTTAAGGCAGATGCAAAGAAAGTAGCCGCCAAAACTGATGCCAGTAAGGCCACAGCCACCAAGAAAGCATCCACCAAGCCCGCAGCAGCAAAGGCTACGGTTAATGCGAAGAAAGTAGCCGCCAAAACAACTGCAAGCAGGGGCACCGCAAATGTGGATAAAAAGGTAGGTGCTGCTAAAAAATAAGTGCGAAGCAGGAGTGCGAACAAGCATGTAGACACGAACAAAAACACCTATTCGCAACAGATGCGTTATTTTTTTCGCAAGGAGCATAGGCTACGGAAAGAGTCCGAAATATCGCCAATATTCAAAGAGGGTAAGCGGGCTTTTGTGTTTCCTGTTAAGGGTGTTTATAGGTTACTACCCGAAAGTCCTGATGCGCCAACAAAACAGGTGTTGATTGTGGCGGGCAAAGCCTATCTGAAACGCGCCTACATGCGAAATTTGGCAAAACGACGTATGCGAGAAGCCTATAGGCTTAATGCGCCAGGTCTTTTGCTGCCAGAGGGACAGCGATTGCATTTGGCTCTGCTCTATGTTGGTCGTAACAGTGTGGCTACGTACGCAGAGATTGAACACAGTGTGAGGTCAATATTGGCAGCGATTGAAAAGCATCTTGCAATCGATGCGAATGGAGGCCTTAATAGCGAAAACAACCCCCAGTAGCAATGCGTTGGTTGGCCAATATCCCCATTTTTTTCGTACGGCTATATCAGATGTTCATATCGCCGTTGTTTCCGCCCAGTTGCCGATTTACGCCCACTTGTTCGGCTTACGCCATTGAGGCGTTTAGGCGGCATGGACTAATCAAGGGCGGCTACCTCACCATTAGGCGGTTGCTGCGCTGTCATCCGTGGGGAGGCTCGGGATATGATCCTGTGCCTTAGCTGTGTAGCGAGGTTAGTGCGCTTCGAGCCATGTTTGGCCTATGCCCATTTCCACTTCCAGCGGAATGGAGAGTTTCACGGCCTGTTCCATACCCTGTTTCACTAATCGTTGCATGGTGTCGAGTTCTGAGCGTAGCACATCGAACACCAATTCGTCGTGAACCTGCACAATCATTTTCGATTGTAGCCCTAAGCGTTTCATTTCGGTATGGATACGAATCATGGCTAATTTAATGATGTCGGCAGCACTGCCCTGTATGGGGGCATTTATGGCGTTACGCTCGGCCACGCCACGCACTGTGCCATTGCTCGATGCGATGTCGGGGAGGGACTTACGTCGTCCGAACATGGTGAACACAGCCCGCTGTTCACGTGCTCGCTGTACGCTCTCGTCCATGTAGCGTTTTACGCCTTGGTATGTCTCAAAATAGTTGTCTATCAAAGTTTTGGCATCGGTTCGACTTATGCCCATGCGTTGGGATAGTCCAAAGGCCGATATACCATAAATCATACCAAAGTTGGCTGTTTTGGCGCGGCTGCGTTGCTCGCGGGTTACTTCCTTCAGTGGAGTTTTGAATATTTTGGAGGCCGTGGCTGCGTGGATGTCGGCTCCATTTTGGAATGCTTCAATCAGATGTGGGTCGCCGCTTAGATGGGCCATCAGGCGGAGTTCAATTTGCGAGTAGTCGGCTGATAGCAGTACATGGTCGGGTGAACTGGGGATGAATGCACGGCGTATTTCGCGCCCGTTGGCCTCGCGTATGGGTATGTTTTGCAGGTTGGGATTGTTGGAGCTGAGCCTACCTGTGCTGGCCACCGCTTGGTTGAACGAGGTGTGGATGCGCCCAGTTTTGGGGTTCACCAGTTCGGGCAGCGTATCGACATACGAAGAGAGCAGTTTTTTAGCCGATCGATAGTCGAGTATGAGTTGCACAATAGGGTGCGCATCGATGTATTTTAGCAACTCTTCCTCGCTGGTTGAATATTGGTTCGACTTTGTCTTTTTGGTCTTATTATCGGTGGCTATTTTGAGTTTTTCGAATAGCACTTCGCCCAGCTGTTTGGGCGACGATATGTTGAGCGTTGGCTCGTCGGCCATGGTGCGTATCTCCGATTCGAGTTTAAGCAATTGATCTGTAAGTGTTTGCTTGAACTCGTGTAGGCTGTTTGTGTTTATGCATACGCCCGTAAGTTCCATGTCGGCCAGTACGTCTATTAGCGGCTCTTCAATTGTGTTGTAGAGCGTGAGCAGGTTTTGCTGTTGGAGTTCGGCAAACAGCACTTGTTTTAGGCGTAGTGCTATCTCGGCATCCTCGCAGGCGTAGGTGCAAATGCGGTCGGCTGGTACGTTACGCATCGATAGGCCGCTTTTGTCGGGTTTACCGATGAGCTCGTTTATTGATATGGTTTTGTAGTTCAAAATGTCTTGCGCCATGATGTCGAGGTTGTGGCGCGAGTCGGGATAGAGCAGATAGTGAGCCAGCATGGTGTCGGCTATGTGGCCGCGCACGTTTAGGCCGTATTGCGCAAGCATTTTGATGTCGAACTTGGTGTTTTGCCCTACCTTGGCTATGTGCTCGTTTTCGAAGGCTGGGCGAAGGTGTTCGAGCATCTTTATGGCTTGTTCGCGATTCGATGGAAGCGGAATCCACCAGGCCGAACCCACTTTGGTTGAGAGTGATAGACCAACCAATTCGCTGGTGAATGGGTCGATGCCCGATGTTTCGGTGTCGAAAGCAAATTCGGTGCATTGATTGAGTATTTGAGCAAGGTGTTGTAGCTCTTGCTCTGTTTGTGCGGTGCGATAGTCGGGCTTTAGGGTTTCCACTGTGTCGAGTGTGGCGGTGGCCATGTTGGTTGCAGTGGCTATTGGCTCGCCAAAATCGAGCAGACCAGGTGTTGGCGCGGCTTTCTTTAGCCCCATTTCCACCATGAGCGAGCGGAACTCAAGTTCATCGAATATTTTTGTTAGCTGCTCGTTGTCGGTCTCGGCCACGGCTAGGTCAGCGGTGCTGAGGGGTAGTTCGATGTCGGTGCGGATAGTAACCAGCTGACGGTTGAGTGCGAGCAGTTCGTGGGCCTTATCGAGATTCTGCTTCAGGGCTGGTGTTAGCCTATGGGTGTGCGCGAGCAGGTTGTCGATGTTGCCGTATTGGGCAATAAGTCGCATGGCGGTTTTTTCGCCCACCTTGTCAACTCCCTTGATGTTGTCGGCTGTGTCGCCCCAAAGGGCAAGCACATCGATAAATTGCTTGGGCGATTTGAGCTGATGTGCCTCGCAAAACGATTGGTCGGTAATTATTTCGGCTTGCTTGCCGCTGCGGGCAGGTTTGGCTATGCGTATGTTGGGTGCGAGCAGTTGGGCATAGTCTTTGTCGGGGGTGATGATGGTTACCTCAAACTCGCTGGGGTTGGCCTGTGTGGCCAGTGCGCCAATCACATCGTCGGCCTCAAAGCCTTGCATCTCGGCTATGGGGATGCGCATGGCACGCAGAATATCTTTGATTATGGGTACAGCAAAGCGTATATCTTCTGGGGTGGCCTCGCGTTGTGCTTTGTAGGCGGGGTATAGTTCGGAACGGAATGTGGGAGCCGACAGGTCGAATCCCACGGCCCAGTGGGTTGGAGCAAACTGCTGCTTAGCGTCGAGTAGCGATTTGATAAATCCGTAGATGGCCGATGTGTTTTGTCCCTTGCTGTTGCGCATGGGGCGATTTATGAAGGCATAGTAGGCGCGATAGATTAGCGCATAGGCATCGAGCAGGAGCAACTGTTTCATGGCAGTGCGGGACTAATGGTCATTATCTGAGGCATACCATTCGGCGAAAGCCGAGGCGGTTTCGTGTAGGCGCAGGTGGTGTAGCGCTACGCCGTGCGGTAGTTCGTGGGTGAGTAGGCTGGCGAAGTAGGGTAGCATGTTCTCGCAGGTGGGCTGAAATGGCACTGCCACTATGCGGGCATTGGGATTATTTGCCTGTAGGCGATGGGTATTGCTATCCTGCCGTACTACCAGAGCATGGTCGAAACGACTTATAATCAGTCTGTTGATTATTCCCTTTAGGTCGGCAAAGTCCATCACCATGCCCTGCTTGGGGCTTTGCGGGTTGGGGTCGGGTTTGCCAATGAGGCAAACCTCAAGCACGTAGGAGTGGCCGTGGATGTGCTGACATAGGCCATCGTGCCCATCGAGGGCGTGGGCCATTTCAAAATGGAATATTTTGGTTACGCGTATGGTGTTGTTCATGGTGTTTTTGGGGGTATTAGATAGTTGTATTTTTATGGGCGAGTGAGGATAAATACACCACAAATGTTTGCGCTGTCGTAGCTATGCCCCACTATTTTGCCCTCGCTGGTGTATGTACCCTCCAGTGTATCGGGGTTGTAGGCCTCGAAAGGGATGTTGTTTGTGTCGGTAACACGTTGTCCCACAAGTGTTATGTGGGTATCGTCGATGGTGCCGGTGTAGTGCTGTCTGATGGTAAATGGCTCCTCATCGTCGATACATTCTTCGTATTCGAAGCAGGCGCTGAGGTGGTTGCCATGCTGTTCGATGTCGGCAAATCCGTTGTCGGTTCCGCAGTCGAACTCTTCGCTGAATATCCATCGGCCCGAAATGTCAGCCATAAATCACGTTGTCAAGATGCGTATAAACAGTAAAACGAAATCAGAACCAGCGTTTTTTCACAATAAACAGCATACCCAGCAGCGAGCTCACCAGCGATATGGAGAGAATGATTAGGAATCCATAGGGGTTGTTCTCCATGCCGTTGGGTACGTTCATGCCAAATAGGCTGGCCACCAGGGTGGGGAGCATCAGAATGAGCGAAATTATGGTAAGCTGCTTCATCACATCGCTTAGGTTGTTTGATATGATACTGCTGTAGGTGTCGGTTAGGCTGCTAATGATGTCGGAATACACGTTGGTGGTTTCCATGGCCTGGCGCAACTCAATACCCACATCCTCAAGCACTTCCTCGTCGTAGGTGTTTTTGTAGTTGCGGAGGTTTTTTATTCGGTGTAGCAGCATGTCGTTACCGCGCAGTGAGGTGGTGAAATACACCAAACTTTTCTCGATGCGGAGCAGCGATTGCAGGTCGCGGTTTTTCACCGAATGCTCCATCTCGCGCTCGGCCACGGTGATGCTCACGTTGATGCGCTTGAGGTATTTTAGGAACCATATGCTCGACGAGAGCAGTAGGCGTAGCACTAGGTCGAAGTAGTCGGCAAAGTTTATGCCGCGCCTCACGGTGTGCTGAATGAAGTCGGATATGATTGGTGTTTGGTGAAAGCAGATGGTTGCAAACACATCGTCTTTGAATACAATGCCCAGTGGGACAGCCGAGTAGGGTACGCGTTCGTCGTTGGGGTTGTGATATGGCAAACGGAGCAAGATGAAAAACCAGTTGTCTTCAAACTCAATACGTGGGCGTTCGTCCACGTCTTCCACATCGTTGTAGAACTCTTCGGGGATTTCGAGCTCCTCGATGAGGTACTTACGATCCTCTTGGGTGGGTTGTTCAACGTGTACCCAGCACTCTGGCTCCCATTGATCGGCGGGTTCAATCCCTTTGCCGTTCCTCCAGTAGGTTATCATGCTATAAACCTCCAATTCGTTGATTGAATAGAGGTTATGACATGTTTTCCTCTATTCAAGGTTTAACACTCAGGGTGATAATCGTCCATATAAAAATAGCGATGGTTGTGGGCGCAAAGGTACAAAAAAAATCGGTTTTGGGTTTTTATGCTTGCCCTTTTATCTTTGCCCTGTGGCTGTAAATTGCGCTGCATGGTCAGGAACTGTGTTCAGTTCCTATGGTTCACCTCGGGTCAAACAGTGCTGTGCTATTTAAATTCAAATCCCAGCACTGAGATGTCGTCGAAAATGTCCGATTGGGCTTCGGGGTCTTTGGTTTGGTTGGCGGTGAGGGCGGCCAGGTTGTCGGCAATGCTGTCGGTGTTGGTTAGGTGCTGTTCAATAGATTGGGTGTCGTAGAGTACCGAGTCGCCGTTGGTGCGTTCAACCAGACCGTCGGTGTAGCACACCAGTTTGGTGTTGGGTGTAATGGTGATATGCCCTACGTTGATTATGGGTATCTCGTCGAGCATACCAATGCCCACGCAGCCCGTTTTTAGTCGGTGCAGCTCGTTGGTGGAGTTGCTGTAGATGATGGGCGGATTGTGCCCCGCGTTGATGTACTCGAGCGTGTGGGTGGCGCAGTTGTAGCGGCCAACAAATAGGGTGATGAATTTTTCGCCCTGAGCGGTGGCCATGATGCGCTCGTTGAGTTTATTCACCAGCTCGGGGAGCTGTATGTCGGCGGTGAAAAGGGCGCGTAGGTTGGCCTGGAAGTTCGACATGAGCAGTGCTGCCGACATGCCTTTGCCCGACACGTCGGCTATACAGAAGCCGAACTGGCCGTTGTCCATGGGTATTACGTCGTAGTAGTCGCCGCCCACGTCGAAGTGCGGGCTGTAGTACGAGGCGATGTCGATGTTAGGGAAGTGGGGCATCGAGGCGGCCGTGGGAATGAGCATGGTTTGCATACGCGAGGCCAGCTCCATCTCTTTGCGTATGGACTCCTGCTCCAACGCTTGGTGGAACAGGCGGAGGTTCTCTATGCCAACAAATGTGATAACAGATAGCGTTTCAACGAAGCTGCTATGGGTGAGCGAAGCTGCTAATCCTTGTTTCAGACCGTTGCTGTCGCCAATCAGCACGTAGCCGGCCACGGTGTCGTCTTTGTATATGATTGGGATGATTACATCCAGGTCGAGCAGGAGGTACAAATCGGTGGTGGCCACGTAGGTGGTTTCGCGATAGGGTAGTAGATCTTGCTCTATATCGATTTCAATATCGTCGCAGTTGGTGTTGAGAAGCAGTTTGAGTTCTCGGTTTTCGT
>JAFWUG010000037.1 GCA_017524185.1 Bacteroidales bacterium | reverse complement strand
CCGAGCCAGCAAGGCCACTACCATCAGAAGCAATATTTTTAGCCCTTTAGCCATATATCTATTGGTTTCTAGTCCATCCTAAAGTCGTCGCGTAGCACTCTGAACTCTGTTCTACGATTTATCTGATACACAACCTCCTTGTGCTGCTCATCGCCCAGCGACTCCACAAAACCCGGAGTTAGCGTTGTGCCAACGGTTAGGAACGGATAGCGAGCAGCCATCTCGGCATCAACAACCTTAGGCTGTGTTTGCGCATAACCCTTTGCCCTCAAACGCTCAGGCACAATACCTTTCTGTATCAGATAGTTAACCACCGACTGAGCACGACGCTGCGAAAGATCGTAGTTATATTCCTCGCTGCCGCGACTATCGGTGTGCGCGCCTAATTCTATGGTAATATTGGGGTTATCGTTGAGTATATCCACCAACATATCGAGAGCCGACTGCGATTCGGGACGCAATTCCCAACGGTCGTAGTCGTAGAAAATGTTAGGTATGGTAATAGGCTTAGCCGTTGAGGTGAGCGCAATGTTTTGGCCAAAATCCTTGCTCTGTCCCTCGCCCTTGGTTGTGTTCTTACCCTTGTTATTCAAGTAGCCTTTTTTGGAGGCAATCACCACATAATCGGCGTTGGGGCGCAGATTGAACTTATACGTGCCATCGTCGGCTGTGGTAGTCGTAAGCACCACACCATCGCTACCCACGAGCTTAACCGTAGCTCCTGCAATGGGCTGATGCGTCTTGTCGTCGGTAATCTTACCGGTCATGTTGAAAATCAACGGCGGCAGGTAGAACATATAGATGTCGTCGCCACCGCGTCCTTTGGCTCGACGTGAACTGAAATAGCCAGCCTCACGGTCGCGTTCGAACACAATGCCAAAATCGTCCGACGGCGAGTTCATGGGGTAGCGCATGTTCTCCACGCTCCACTCACTGCCAGCGGGCATGGCCTTAAACAGATCCAAACCGCCCATACCAGGGTGGCCGTTCGATGCGAAATAGAGCGAGCCATCGGGATGTGCAAAGGGAAACATCTCGTTGGCCGACGTATTGATACTCGGACCTAGGTTCACAGGCTCACCAAAATTATCGCTCGCCGAAGCACGCGTTAGTTTCCAAATATCCAAGCCTCCGTAACCGCCAACCATATCGCTCACAAAGTAAAGCGTAAGCCCGTCGTCAGAAAGCGAGGGATGCGCCACTATCACGCTATCGTGTGCCACGTTGATTGCCTCTGGCATGAGCCATCCCTGCTCGGCGCGCTTAGCCATATAGAGCTGGCATCCCTGTTTGCCGCGCTTGCTCACCATGCAACGTGAGAAATACATGGTGTTAAAGTCGGCGCTCAGTGTGGCCGAACCCTCCTCGTGAATGGTGTTGATATTATCGCTCACCGACTGGGGCTTGCTCCACGTTCCCTGCGCATTACGCTCGGTGATGAACAAATCGCTGAAATACTCACCCGTTACGGCACTTTTTTATTGCCCGCCGTTCCTTCGCGCGACGATGTGAGCAGCATGGTGGTATAGTCAGCCGAGGCGAAAACAGGACTATACTCATTAAATTTGGTGTTCAGACCACGCATATTGGTAATCTCGTAGCCCGAAGGGGTTTCGGTCCACTGCTTGGCCAAGTCGCACGACTGTATGCCCACATCGGCCAATTTGTCGCCTGGAACCAACGATTTGTATTTCTGATACTGCTCAATGGCCTGATCGTATTTCTCGCCCATTCTGAGCATATCGGCATAGTAGAGATAAACCTTAGGGTTCTGACATTCACGAGCTATGGCCTTTTGATAGAATCCCTCGGCCTGTCGCGAATTGCCTATATGCCTATAGCAATTGCCAATTTTGAAGAAGCACATGGCCAATTCTTGCTTGTCCTTAATCTTATCGAGCTCGTCCTTATATATATCTATAGCCTCGTTATAGCCACCCGCTTGATACAAAGCCTCAGCCCGTTTAAACTTATTAGTTTGGGCATTGACTGCCGTAGCGAACAGCAGCATAGCTATCAGAAACAAACGTATCCTTGTCATGTAAATAATTATTCTACAAACACTTACCTCTACACAGCGACATTCCTTCATGACATCAAAAACCGAGCCAATAGGGGGCTGTATATTTGGGTAAAGTTACGTATTTTTTTGAATTTGGATATAGCCCAAGCCACAAAATGGCACTTTTTGCCAAATAATGATTGCTCTCACTGGCCCAATATACGGTAGAGTGAATCGCGCTCACAGGGCGTTTTGCCTGCATTTCGGACTATTTCCTGCAACGCCGATACGGTTAGGCGCACCTCCTTGTCGGTGGCACCGGCCATGGTGTATATCTTGGTGGTATCATCGATGGTACCATCAATATCGTCGGCTCCAAAGGAAATGGCCATGGGCAAGTTTGACACTCCCAGCATGGGCCAATAGGCTTTCAGATGGGCAATGTTATCCAAAAATATACGGCTTACCGCATAGTTGCGCAAATCTTCCGATAATGGCACTTCGCCCAAATGTCCCATTTTGTTGCCAGCTGCGCGATATTTCAGGGGGATGAAACAGCTGAAACCACCCGTTTTGTCCTGCAAATCTCTTATGGCCGACATGTGCGCCACGCGATGGGCATAGGTTTCTACATGCCCATAGAGCATGGTAGCGTTCGAAGGAATACCAGCACGATGAGCTGCCGCGTGTATGCCCAACCATTGCTCGGCTGTAGCCTTGTCGGGGCATATTTGCTGTCGCACCTCCGGAGCAAATATCTCTGCACCACCGCCTGGGATGGAGTTCAGACCCTCGGCCTTGAGCCGTTGCAAACCATACTCAGGCGTAACACCATCATGTTCAAACACGTAGTACAACTCCACCGCCGAAAAAGCCTTGATATGCACATGGGGCAACTCATTGCGCACAGCACGCACAATGGCACAATAGTGATCCAAATCCCAATCGGGATGCACACCGCCCACAATATGGGCTTCGGTTACATCGCTACCTTTATAACGCCGCGCTATTTGTGCTATATCGTCAAGCGAAAGCGTCCATTGCTGCGGATCATTGACCGACTTATGGTAGGAACAGAATTGGCAGTTATAGCGACAGCAATTGGTTGGCTCTATATGAAAATTTCTGTTATACAGAACATTACGACCATTGCTGCGCTCACAAACCAAGGTTGCCAGCTGCGCAAGCAGAGCCAAGTCGGCCTGCTGGTACAGCAATAGTGCCTCTGATTCGTCGATTCTATGGGCTTTGGCCACTTTTTGAGCAATGGCCTGAAGCTGAGCATTATGGTGTTGCATTGACACTGCACTTGTAGCTACAAAAAAGGCAGGTGGCTTTGCCCCTGCCCTATCTGTAAGCCTTTGATTGGCTATTTCCTGTGGCGGAACTCATCGGATACCGTGAGTTTTTTGCGGCCCTTTGCCCTACGTGCGGCAAGCACACGGCGGCCATTGGGGGTTGACATGCGTTCGCGGAACCCGTGCTTGTTCCTCCTTTTGCGGTTCGAGGGCTGGAATGTTCTTTTCATCTCGGTATGCTATTTCTCGTTAGTTCAACTAATTGCAGTGCCAACATATCGCTGGCCTTTTCAGGCGGCAAAGGTACAATTTTTTCTCTTACATTAGCACCTCTACCACGCATTTTTTACACCACATTTGCTATAAGCCCTATAATTTAGGGACAAACAGCACATACTTCTGTTCAAAATAGGGGTAGGCAAACATGTCGGTGATGCTCCATCTCTGCGCTATTTTTTGGTAGGGGCACAACTCCTCGTCCAGATTGCCTCCTTTGAGGCAAACCAAGCCATTGGGCAGCGTGTTGCTTCCGCCTGGCCGTAGCGAACGCTGCGTCCAGGCCATTAGTTGCGACAGCGGTGCCACAGCTCGGCTAACCGCAAAATCGAAAGGTCCAGGAATGGTCTCCACACGGGCGTTCAGCACCCGAACGTTGGGCAAACGCAACTCCTGCGCAATGCCCTGAGCCACAAGTGTCTTCTTTCCAACCGAATCGACCAGCGTGAAATGTGCTTGGGGGAAGGCTATAGCCAATGGCAATCCGGGCAAACCACCGCCCGTACCTATATCAATAATGCGTGTACCATTGTGCGGTTGTAGCACCTTGGCTATTGCCAACGAGTGTAGTATATGATGTATGGTTAGATGCTCAACGTCCTTGCGCGACACCACGTTAATCTTGGCGTTCCACTCCAGCAACAATTGCTGTAGCCGCCCCAACTGGGACAACTGCTGCTGCGTGAACTCAGCAAAATATCGGGCTATACAATCCATTGCGCTAGTTAGATGCGCTTTGGCGGTTGTCCTCGGAGAGGTTTTTCATGATGTTGAGCAGCAACTCGCGTGCTCTGAACAGCTGCGCTTTCACGGTACCCAATGGCAGGTCGAGTTCTTGCGCCACCTCTTCGTAGGAGTACTCCTTAAAATAACGCAGTTCCACCAATTTTCGGTAGCGCGGCTTGAGTTTCGACACCACGCTCTGCACCATCTGTATGTTCTGCATCTTAATTAGATGCTCCTCGGGGTCTAGAATATTGGCGGGCAGAGTGGATGTGGGCGATGCGTAGCCATCGTCGGGATCCTCGTAGCTATTGCTCCCATCGATGGATATAGTGTTGGCCTTACGCTTGCGGATGAAATCGATACAGTTGTTGGTGGCGATCTTGAATAGCCACGTGCTGAACGCGTAGTTGGGCGTATACTGCTTGATGCTCTTGAATGCCTTGCCAAAAGCCTCGAGCGTAAGGTCTTCGGCGTCCCACTTGTTGTTCACCATTTTAAGGAGCATGAAGTAGATGGCATCCTTATAGCGACCGAGCAATTCGGAGTACGCTTTCTCATCGCCGCTAAGCGCCCGTTCTATCAGAACGAGGTCGTATTTGGCCTTATCCGACAGGTTGTCGGTGTTTATTTCGTTTTGTTTTACCTCCATGACGGGGCTTTCTTTGAAGAGAACAGATTTATCAGTAATACTTTAGCGTAAAGATAGAGCGAGTAGAAATCCCACAAGGGCGAAATTAGTAATAATTTTCGTTCGTGCAATCGATTCATTGCACCTTTTATCACCAGCAATTGTATTATATATCTAAAAATCAATGCACTAACAATTATTATTGGATAAAATTTTAACACTAACAAAGTTATGGCCGTGCCAAACATGAGCAAACGGGATATGGGTTCAAGGGCTATACGCAGTTTGGCATCAAAACGGTAGTGGCTGGAGGTGGAGACATGCCGAACCTTCTGCTTTATCCATGCGCGATAGGTGGGACGTGGAATTGAACGGGTGAACGAGTCGGGATGGAGGCTCACGGCGGTGTTAGTCCGTGTGGCCACATCACGCACGAATAGGTCGTCGTCGCCAGAGAGGATGTGCGAGTGCGAGGCAAAGCCGCGATTGCCAAAGAATAGGTCGCGCCGATAGGCCAGGTTACGCCCCACAGCCATGTAGGGATGGCCATTGATGGCCGCGCTCAGGTACTGCACCGCATTGAACATGGTGTCGTAGCGGACAAGTTTGTTGAGCAATCCAGGCGCTGCCTCGTAGCCACCATAGCCTATCACTAGTTCGGTGGGCTTAACAAAACGTTGCGCCATGGACGATAGCCAAAGCGGTGTCTCGGGGTAGCAATCGGCATCGGTAAGCAGCACCCAGTCGTGCTTGGCCGACTTTATGCCCACGGTGAGTGCCAACTTCTTGTTATACATAAACTTAGCATCCTGATTGATGCTCGTTACGCGCAAACGCGGGTACTGGCTCAACATGGCACTCAGCAGCATGTCGGTGTCGTCGGTGGAGCAATCATTCACCACAACAACCTCATAATCAGCATATTCCTGCGCGAAAATTTGGGGCAAGAATCGTTTCAGATTCTCAGCCTCGTTGCGAGCGCAGATAATCACAGAAACTGGTGGTTGCACGGGGCAATCAACAGGTGTAGCCGACGACCGTTTGCGCACGGCCACCCGCGTAAACACCAACAGATAGTAGTAGAGCTGTATTAGCAACCCAACCAACAATCCCGCCACCAGCACCAGTTCGTAAACCTCTAATTTTAAGCCAAATATTTCCAAATGCGGCATTTTTTTTCGGTTACAATTTTAGTAAACATTTTGAGGCTGACCAAATATTCACCTCCATATTTTAGCGTTTGTGAGCATTTTGGTGCACGGACAAACTTCTATTTGCTTACATTTGCACCCTATATTATATCACCGCAAACAACAACAGCAGCAATGGATTACGCCGAAACGCTTCAGTATTTATTCACGCAGCTACCTATGTTTCAGCGCGTTGGAAGCGTAGCCTACAAGGCAAACCTCGACAATACGCTTGCGCTCGATGCGCACTACGGACATCCGCACCAGCAATTCCGCACCATACATGTAGCTGGCACTAACGGCAAAGGCAGCACATCGCACAGCATAGCCGCCGTGCTACAGCAAGCAGGTTACCGCGTGGGCTTATACACATCGCCGCACCTGCGCGATTTTCGCGAACGTATCCGCATAAACGGCGAAATGATTGCCGAAAACGATGTGGTACGCTTTGTAAGCGAAGGCCTACCGCTGTTTAAACAGATTCAACCCTCGTTTTTTGAGATAACCGTGGCCATGGCTTTCAGCCATTTTGCCCATCAGCAGGTGGATGTGGCGGTGATTGAGGTTGGGCTGGGCGGGCGGCTCGACTCCACAAACATCATCACCCCCGAACTGTCTGTAATCACCAACATTGCACTGGATCACGTAGATTTACTGGGGCATACCGTGCAGCAGATTGCCAGCGAAAAGGCGGGCATAATCAAACCCAACGTCCCGGTAGTGCTGGGACAGAACCAACCCGCCACCAACAGCGTGTTTGAGCAACGCGCCATGGAACTGAATGCGCCGCTCACAAAAGCGTGGGAACACTATCTTCCAATGGGCATAGCCTCGCGCACGGCTAACCATCAACTAATCGATGTGCGCCTACCCAACGGAACGCTGGCGCAATGGACTATCGATCTCATGGGACAATATCAGCAACTAAATCTCCCCGGCGTGCTTTGCAGCATCGATGTGCTACGCCAACATGGATTCAGCATTAGCCCAGAACACATACAAAATGGATTGCGCAACGTTCAATCAACCACTGGCCTACGCGGTCGTTGGCAGCGGCTGGGAACCCATCCCGACATCTTTTGCGACATCGGCCATAACGCCGATGGCATTGCCCAAGTGGTGGAGCAGATAAAACAGTGCACATTCAACAACCTGCACTTTGTGCTTGGCGTGGCGGGCGACAAAGATCTTGAGCCAATGCTATCGCTGCTGCCCACCAACGCCACCTACTATTTTGCGCAGGCCAACATTCCCCGTGCCCTCAACGCGCAAACACTCACCGAGCGTGCCGAACGCCACGGGCTTCGCGGCCATTGCTGCGGCTCGGTGGCCAACGCCCTAAAAATGGCACGCAGCAAGGCGCAGCCCGACGACCTTATTGTGGTGGGCGGTAGTGCTTTCGTGGTAGCCGAAGTGGTATAAAAACATGAGGGGCTGCCCAGAATCACGGAGCAGCCTCTCATTTTTTATAGGTTTACGTAAAAATAAACCTAAACTACTGACAATCTTTGCAATCCTCAAGGTTGCGGTTGTAGATTGCCATAGCCTTATTGCTCATACCCATGTTGGAGAAACCACCGTCGTTATAGAGGTTCTGCATAGTAATTTTACGGGTAAGGTCGCTGAAGAGCGTTACGCAGAAATCGGCGCAATCGCGAGCATCGGCATTGCCCAGGGGCGACATGCGGTTGGCAAAATCGAGCAAACCATCGAATCCCATCACGCCGCTACCAGCCGTGGTTTCGGTGGGCGACTGCGATACGGTATTGATGCGCACCCCGCGCTCGCGGCCATAGATATATCCAAAGCTACGCGCAATGGACTCGAGCAAAGCCTTGGCATCGGCCATATCATTGTAGCCATAGAGCGTGCGCTGTGCAGCAATATACGACAACGCAACCACCGAGCCGCCATGGGTTATGGCGTCCTTCTTCCAGCAGCACTGCAACACCTTGTGAAACGACAAAGCCGAGATGTCGAGCGTTTTCTGCAAAAACGCATAGTCCAAATCGTCGTAGGTGCGCCCCTTGCGCACGTTTGGCGACATACCAATGGCGTGTAGCACAAAATCGATTTGCCCCCCAAAACGCTCCATTGTCTTATCAATCAGGTTATTGAGATCGTCGACATTGGTAGCATCGGCAGGAATCACCACCGAGCCATGCTTGGCAGCCAGCTCTTCGATATTACCCATTCTGATGGCCACTGCCGTGTTCGACAGCACCAGTTCGGCACCTTCCTCGAAAGCACGCTCGGCCACCTGCCAAGCAATCGATTTCTCGTTGAGCGCACCGAATATAAGGCCCTTTTTGCCTTTCAGTAGATTGTAGCCCATGATTATCGGATTTATATGGATTATTTATCTGTAAATATGTTACTTACGCTACATACAGCGTTCCCTAAATTGGGAGTGCTACAGCGGGTGCAAAGGTAGCTCCATTTGGTCATAAAAACAAACCACTGCATCAGGTGCGTCGAAATTGGCGCAGATACTGTATATTTGCAAAGTTTTTGGGATATATGAACGTACAGACCTTTCCATCGCGACTGCTCGAGCGGGCGGTTGATGAATTTGCCAAGCTGCCAAGCATTGGCCGCCGTACAGCATTGCGGCTGGTGCTACACATGCTACGCCAATCACCCGAAACCGTTGATCGGTTTGCCGAGGCCATCACCGCGCTACGGCACGAAGTAAAATTTTGCAGCGTGTGCAACAACATCTCCGACACCGATGTTTGCTCCATCTGCTCCAACCCCAAGCGCGATGCCTCGCTGATATGTGTAGTGGAGCATATACAAGACGTGATGATGGTGGAAAGCACGCAGCAATTCAACGGTCTCTACCACGTGCTGGGCGGCGTGATTGACCCCATGGGCGGCGTAGGCCCTCAAAACCTGAACATCAGCAGCCTAGAATCGCGCATAGCGCAGGGAGGCGTGCGCGAGGTGATACTTGCCCTGAGCACCACCATGGAGGGCGACACCACCAATTTCTACCTGCTCAAACTACTGAAACCCAGCGGAGTACAAGTATCAACGCTTGCCCGAGGCGTATCGTTTGGCGATGAACTGGAGCGCACCGATGAAATTACACTCGGCCGCGCTTTGGTGAACCGCGTACCGCTATAAATCGCCATTCCACAAAGGGCATAAAAAATATCGCCCAGCAAACCTCAAAAAACACAACCAAAATTGAACCTCAACCGTATTTTTTTGTAAACCGCATCAAAAAAAGGCGCTTAATTTGTTCAGAGGTAACAAGACAATATATCACCCCGCAACACGTTAAAACAATGGCTATCACTAAATACATCATCGCTGCCGCAATCCTCATAGCAAACGTAGTCCATGCAGGAGCGCAAACCGTGGCCGAGTTGGTGGACCAGGGCAATCAGCACATCAAATCGCACGAGTATAGCCCCGCCATCGACAACTTTAGGAAAGCCCTGTCGCAAAACCCGTCAGACGAGGATGCACTCAACGGCATAATCAGGGCCTACACCCTATCGAACGACTACAAAAACGCCCAGAAATACACCGAAATGGCATTGGATCGATTTCCCAACAACGCGGAGTTCATCCTGCGCAGCGGCATACTGCTCAACCACAAGGGCAACTTTGAGAAAGCCGTGGAGGTGTTCGAGGACGGCCTAAAACAGCAGCCCGCCAGCAGTATAGCCATTCAACTGCTAATGAACAAAGCAGCTGCAGAGCTAAACCTGAACAACTTTAATGCTGCCATCGAAGACTATAGCAATGTGCTGGAGATTGACCCCCGCAACACCAATGCCTACAACTATAGAGGTATGGCAAACTACAAGGCAGGCAACTTCCAAAGTGCCGTTGAGGACTACACCAACGCGCTCGATCTGGATCCCAGCCTATCGCTGGCCTACTACAACCGGGGCATGGCATTGCTGAAGCTGCACGACAAGCCCAAGGCCTGCTCCGATTTTCAGAAATCGTGCAAGGGTAAAAACAGCAACGCCTGCAAAATGATTGTGATTGAATGCCAACGACGCTAAAGCGCGACTTGACAGATAACAAGGCGGGGCTAATACCCCGCCTTTTCTTTATGCCCAAAACTGAACAACGCTAAAACACACCTAATTGGACTTGGTGCAGTTCGACACGCAAGCCTCACAGGCATCGCTGCTGCACGTGGCTTTTAACCCCTGCTCGCTCCGCCACTGCTGCAACGCATCGTGCTTGGGGCATGTTATGCCACGCCGACGCAACGCGGGACTACGCCCCGCCTCAGTATCGACAAAGCGATGACTCCTATGAAACAAGATGCGAACCGACAGCCCCAACATACAAAAGCCCAACAAGAGGGCTATCACTCCAATCATCTTAATCAAAGCCATGTGTTACAGATATTTACGCCGCACCAACTCTATTAACTGCACAGCCGCCTGATTATCGCTACTCCAATTGAAATTCTCTTGCAGATAGATGATAGCAGCGTTTAAATCGTCGAAACGATTGAGCTTGTTGATGGTTGCCGCATAGAGTTCGGCGTTACCACCAAATAACTCTTTGATAAACACATGCTTATCGCCAAGTCCAATGGCCTTGCTAATATCGGCTATGGGTTTATTAAGTAACTGGCTAGCCAACGTGTTTTGGCCTAAACCGCTGCCCACCTGCTCGTTAAGGCTCTTAGTGTCGTCGCGGAAACGGTCGGATACTATCTCAGCGTGCGATGGTTCCTCAACCTTAGGTGAAGGCGCAGGGGTAGGCACGGGGACAGGGGGGGCCTCAACGGAATGGCTAACCACCGGAGCAACTTCGTCGGCCATATCGAGCTCTATTTCGCCCAACAAATCGTCGGCGGCAGCAAGCAGCACATCGCTAGCAGCATCAGAGTGCGAACTAACATGGGAAGCATCAGGTGCGATTGGTGCTGAAATGGGCTCAGACTCTAACTCCAGCGAAACAACAGGAGCGGGGGGAGCAACAGGAACGGAACGCTCCACAATGGTTGGCGATGCAGCATCACAGGGCGTAACACTAACATTGAGCAGCATATCGTAAACCTGAGCCATTTTGGACAGAGCAATATCGCGCTCAATACCAACAAAATGGCCGTTTTGACTGGCTCTTTCGATTATATTGGCCACCTGATCGAGCCAACGCTTTGCTTGTGTGAGGTCTATCATCGCTCTAAACAATCCGTTGAACGGCAAATGTAGAAAAAAATTGGCGCAATCCATACATATAACCCCAGCAGATTTCAATTTTAATTTTTTGTAGATTTGTAGCCAATCGAACACAGTAAAATCGGAATACAAGTGCAATATCAAGAAACACCCAATACGTCGGGAAGCAAGGGAATGATTGAGGTGATTGTGGGGTCCATGTTTTCGGGCAAAACCGAGGAGCTCATCCGTAGGCTTAGACGCGCAAAATACGCCAAGCAACGCATCGAAATATTTAAACCTCAAATAGATACACGCTACTCGGAGCAGGAAGTGGTGTCGCACGATGCCAACTCGCTGGTTTCCACGCCAATACCCACGTCGAGCAGCATTTTACTGCTGGCCAACGATGTGGACGTGGTGGGTATCGATGAGGCTCAATTCTTCGACAAACAACTCACTGATGTATGCAACACACTGGCCAACAGAGGCATACGAGTTATTGTGGCGGGATTGGACATGGATTTCAAGGGCAATCCGTTTGGCCCCATTCCCGAACTGATGGCCGTGGCCGACCATGTTACAAAAGTACACGCCATTTGTGTTCGCTGCGGCAATTTGG
>JAFWUG010000036.1 GCA_017524185.1 Bacteroidales bacterium | reverse complement strand
TCGCGCAACGCCTTGAGGTTGCTGTTGGGCTCAACCTGCTGGTCCTTAGTGCCATTGAGCGCAAGTACGGGGCATTTTATATCGCCGAGCTGCGGACGCATATCGAGCGACAGAAAATGTTTGAAATAAGGGTTATGCATGTGAGGCACTACGCCCATGTACGATTGCGCGAGCATAGGTGTCAAATCGCGCCCCTCGGCTGTGGGTAGTGGTTTATCGGAGCGCAATGCCGAATAGGCTTCGCGAAGGAGCTGTGCATAGCTGTCAATATCACTTTGCACCACACCAGCAGCCGATAGCGCGAGGGCAGTCTGCCACAAGAGCGTCTCCTCGCCCGAAACCGCCATGCCTGCAAGGCTCACAATAAAATCGGCCTTGCCCTCGGCGGCCAGCATCATGGCGATTGTGCCTCCCTCGCTATGGCCGATGACGCCAACACGGTCGAAACGCTTGCGCAGAAATTCGATGCCAGCAAGAGCGTCATCCTTAGAGGTCTCTACAGTAGCCGAGGCCACGTTGCCCGTCGATTCGCCAAAACCTCTATCGTCGTAGCGAAGCGTGGCGAATCCAGCGCGTGTAAGCGCATCGGATATAACCGCAAATGGCTTATGCTCAAACAGTTCGCTATCGCGATTTTGCGGTCCGCTGCCTGTAACCATAACCAGCGCAAGTGTGTTGCGCGGGCATTTCGGCGGCTGTGGTAGAGTACCGATAGGTGCAGTATCGTGCCCCCAAAGGTAGTTGTTGCGGGAACATTTTGAAGGAAGCGTTAAAGTGCCCTTTAGCACTACATCACCGTTGCTAAAACTCACCTCTTCCTGAGTGTAGGGGAAAGGGGCTTGGGGCGTTTGCGGGCGGTTAGCCTTCCGAACACCAGGCGCAAGGTTAAGCGGCAGCGAATTCCCCATCTGAGTGTATGTTCCCTCTATTACTCCATCCTTGAGCTCACCGCTGTAGGATGCCCCAGTGGCAGCAATGGTGATGGAGATTTTGCCCGCGACATCGCGCTGCACCACGATGGGAATGCCCATTGCGCTTTGGTCGGGAACATCCATGGTTGGTTTTTGTTCGTCGAGGTGGAAGACGATGGGGAGCTTCATCCCATACAGTTCAACCTCGCCCGACCATGTAGCAGTCTGTGCTTTAGCTGAATAGAAGGTGCTTGTCAGCAAACAAGCAGCAAGAAATACTTTCTTCATTGTACTGATTTTTAGTTATTTACGTGATTACGGCCAGCTGCGCAGTCAGGTCTCAATCGCGCTGCAAAGATAAATAAGTTTATTCTATAAACTTGTTTGCTATTGCAGATTTTGACAACTTTTTTCGAACAGACTAACGCAAACCGCTAAAAATCAGCCATTAAAAGCAAAAACTTTCATTCTATTAACAAAGGAATCGTTTGACAAGGGCAAAGCATCAAAAATCATCCACTAAACTTGAGTTTAGTATCTACCAAGAAAGATAATTTTGTAATTTTGCATCCAAGAAATGAATTTACAAACGCAATGATAGCAAAACCTTTTGTCAAATGGGTGGGCGGTAAGGGGCAACTTCTTTCGCAGCTTGAGGCCAATCTGCCATCATCGCTATATGATAGAGATTTCGCCTATATTGAGCCTTTTGTAGGAGGTGGAGCTATGCTTTTCTTCATGCTTCAAAAGTTCGATAACATCAAGCGTGTAGTTATCAATGATATAAATAGAAACCTCACAGAGGCGTATAAGAATGTTAAGGATAATGCTCGCGAACTTGTTGGCAAACTAAAGCAAATAGAGCAAGAATATTTACAGATTGCTGATTACGAGGAGCAAAGAACGTATTATCTTGAAAAACGGCGCAGTTTCAACGATGATGTGCTGTCGAGCCTTGAAAAAACGGCTCTGCTCATATTCCTGAATCGCACGTGTTTTAATGGTTTGTACCGCGAAAACTCAAAAGGTAAGTTCAATGTACCTTTTGGACGCTATACCAAACCTACAATTTGCAACGAAGAACTTATTCTTGCTGATAGCGAATTGCTGAATAGGTTTGATGTTCAAATTATGAATGGCGATTTCAAAGAAACTGCAAATGCAATCGACCCCAAGTCCCTTAATTTCTTCTACTTCGACCCTCCATATCGCCCATTGAGCACCACATCGAGTTTTAATTCATATGTTAAGGACGACTTTAATGATGACAGCCAGCGTGATTTGGCCAGCTTCTGTCAGCGACTTTCGCAGCACGAGAATGTTTGTTGGATGTTGAGCAATTCAGATTGCTCTTCGAAGAATCCAGAGGATAGGTTTTTCGAGAATATTTATGACGGATTTGATATTCAACGCGTTTATGCCTCCCGCACGGTAAATTCCAAGGCAGATAAAAGGGGAAAACTGACAGAATTGCTTATTTCGAACTATGGAGCGGTAAAGAATGCAGAACAACCAACAATGAGGTTATGAAAATAGGAGGTAAGGGTGGTGGAAATACCATCACAGGACTAATCTATGAGGCCAAAGTTGATTTGGCTACATTCCTTAGTAGGCAGAAAGACTACTTGGTGCATGGCAGCGAAGTTTATTACAAAGGAGAGTTGATTGCATGGCTTTTCAAGAAGTACAAACTCTATAAATATCTTGAAGAAAATGGAGTGGATTGGAAGAAGCATTTATCGTGTCGTCTTTTGCCTGATGATTGCATCTATGTCATCATAAATAATACTGTTTTTATTATTGAGGTAAAGCATCAGCAGTCTTCTGGTAGTGTTGATGAGAAGTTGCAAACATGCGATTTTAAGAAGAAGCAATATATAAAACTCTTTTCTGAACTAAACTATAAGGTCGAGTATGTTTACATTCTTGATAGTTGGTTTAAGCAAGATAGATATAAAGATGTGCGAGACTACATTATAAGTGTCGGTTGTCGCTACTATTACAACTATATTCCGTTGCAAGAATTAGGATTACCCGTTCCAGAAGAAAGCGAATGAAAGTTTCCCCATTTTACCGTTCTGCATCATGTGATTTTACGCTTCTTCACGGCGACAGCTTTGAACTGCTTCCGCAGTTCAATTTCAAGTTTGACATGATTTTCGCCGACCCTCCGTATTTCCTTTCTAACGGGGGAATATCGGTGCAGTCTGGCAAAATTGTCAGTGTGAATAAGGGCAAGTGGGATATGGGCGGAACGCCAGAACATATTCACGAATTCAATAACCGATGGATAGGGCTCTGCCGCGACAAACTCAAAGACGACGGTACGATTTGGATTTCTGGAACATACCACAATATCTTTTCTGTGGCTAATAGCCTTACAGAGTTGGGGTTCAAGATTTTAAATGTAGTAACGTGGGTTAAGACTAATCCGCCCCCAAATATCTCTTGCCGCTATTTTACATACTCCACTGAGTTTATCATTTGGGCTCGCAAGAGCGTAAAACGTCCGCATCGCTTCAACTACGAACTAATGAAGCATTTGAACGACGACAAGCAAATGACCGATGTGTGGCGCCTGCCCGCCATTGCACCGTGGGAAAAATCGTGCGGCAAGCATCCAACGCAGAAGCCGCTCGCGCTGCTCACTCGCATTATTTTGGCCAGCACCGATAGAAATGCGTGGGTGCTTGACCCTTTTGCGGGTAGCAGCACCACCGGCATCGCGGCCAACCTCACAGGCCGCCGCTACCTAGGCATCGAGCGTGAGCTGGAGTTTGCGCAGATGGGACAGCGGCGACGTATGGAAATCGACAGCAGCGTGCATTTTGCCGCTTACCGTTCTAAAATCAAAGATATAGCCATGGCTGAGACGTTGGAACAGTCGGCCATGGTGTGCGAGCCAGTAGTACAATATGGCGGCTTGCCATTTTAGACTAGTACACTGTAATATTTAAGCGTTCCTAAATAAAGTTTTCGATGTTATACTAGTTAGAACGATAAGAAAATGAATACCAACGCATGGGACGCAACTTTTATGGCGAGGTGGGCTTTACCGAATCCTGGATTCAAACTACGTATACTCTGTGCTGGAGCACAAAACACTATGCCATTTACTGTTTGTCAATGTAAATCAACGCATTACAAACAAAACGCCCATCGCAACGAAAAAAGGTGGGCAAGGCTATAACAAAATGCCAAATTTAGGTACTTTTGTACCGTTAAATAGGCCAACGGCCTGTTGCATGTAAACAACTAACTATCAACATAATGGACTACACCGATAAATTCATGAACCGCCACATTGGCCCTACCGAGGCCGAGGTGGCCGAAATGCTAAAGGTGATAGGCGTTGCCTCAATCGACGAGCTGATTGGGCAAACCATCCCCGAGAATATCCGACTGCGCCAGCCGCTCGACATGCACCAGCAGGGCATGAGCGAGTATGAATACCTGCAGCACATTGAGCAGATTGCCAACATGAACAACCCCTACCGCACATTCATCGGTATGGGCTACTACCCCACGGCCATGCTGCCCGCAGTGGTGCGCAACATATTCGAAGACCCATCGTGGTACACCTCATACACCCCCTATCAGGCCGAGATTTCGCAGGGGCGACTGGAGGCTCTGCTCAACTTCCAAACCATGGTTACCAGCCTCACGGGCATGGAGCTGAGCAACTGCTCGCTGCTCGACGAGGCCACCGCCGCTGGCGAGGCCGTAATCATGATGCTGGCCGCCCGCTCACGCGCCAAGGTGAAAGAGAACGCCAACGTGCTTTTTGTTGACGAAAACATATTCCCCCAAACGCTCGACGTAATCCGCACCCGCTGCAGCCATCGCGGCATCGAGATTGTGGTGGGCAAATACAACGAATACACCTTCACAGGCAAGGAGTTTGGCGCAATTGTGCAGAACCCCGCCTGCGATGGCACCGTGCGCAACCTGCGCGAGTTTGCCGAGAGAGCCCACGCCGTGGAGGCCATGGTTTGCGCCGTGGTTGACATCCTGTCGCTGGCGCTGATTGAAGCACCCGGAACTTGGGGTGCCGACATTGCCGTGGGAACCACCCAGCGCATGGGTACGCCCATGGCCTACGGTGGTCCAAGCGCAGCCTACTTGGCTTCTAAACTCAAACACGCCCGCATTATGCCCGGTCGCTTTGTGGGTATATCGGTCGATAGGCTTGGCAACAAGGCTCTGCGCCTCACGCTGCAATCGCGCGAGCAGCACATCAAGCGCGAGAAGGCCACATCCAACATCTGCACCGCCCAGGCTCTGATTGCCACCATGGCGGGCATGTTCGCCGTGTATCACGGCCCCGAGGGCATCAAGCGCATTGCGCAGCGCATACACGCCTACACCAACGCGCTGGCCAAAGCCCTGCAGGATTTGGGCTACACCATCAAGAACAGCAGCCACTTCGACACCCTCAGCATTGAGGCCAAAGCCGACGCTATTAGAAAGATTGCCGAGGACAAAAAAATCAACCTGTTCTATGCCGACGCCAACACCGTGCGCCTGAGCATGGACGAAGTTGTTACCATCGATGAGCTGAATACGCTGGTGGCCATATTCGCCGAAGCTGC
>JAFWUG010000035.1 GCA_017524185.1 Bacteroidales bacterium | reverse complement strand
TTGGGTATAAGGCGGGCCAAGTCAATACCACTGGTACAAGCAACGTTTTTGTGGGCAACCAGGCAGGTGTTGCAAACACTACGGCCAGCAACAACGTTTTCATGGGCTACTATGCGGGCAAAGCTAATACAACTGGAGCAAGCAACGTGTTTGTGGGCAATCAGGCAGGTGCGGCCAATGTATCGGGAGAAAACAACGTAGTGCTAGGAACCAACGCCGCCCAAACAGCCAATAGCATGACCCGCACCATAGCCATAGGCAACGATGCTGGTAAGGGTAAAGCTACGTCCACCAGCACCGATGATATTTTTATTGGGTATAAGGCTGGTTATAGTAATACCACGGGCTCAGAGAACGTGTTCTTGGGGAATACAGCTGGCCTTAACAACACAGAAGGTACAAGGAACATTTTTATTGGCGAT
The DNA here is from genome assembly GCA_017524185.1 of Bacteroidales bacterium. Taxonomy (GTDB): domain Bacteria; phylum Bacteroidota; class Bacteroidia; order Bacteroidales; family Tenuifilaceae; genus RGIG6076. The sequence continues at coordinate 4,878 of JAFWUG010000035.1, read as the reverse complement.
AGCAGCGGTGTGCATATAACATCTGGTAGCACTAATATTTATGTGGGCTCAGGAGCAGGGTATGGCCGTAAAATAAGTTATGGAAATATTTGTTTAGGTGTTAATGCAGGTCATATTCCATATACCCCTAAGACGTTGGGGATGCTTGGTATTAGTAATAATATCTACATAGGCCACAACTGTGGTGGTTTTACGGGAGGTAGCAATGTTATTATAGGTAATTATAGAAATATTGACGAGAACAACCCAAGGATAATTGGAGGTCGCGTGCTCATGGGTGTTATAAATAGTTATCCTACTTTAACGCTGGAGCGAATAAGAGATTCGGCCAATGTGGGAAGAACTTTTGCGGTGATAAATAATGGAGACGCATTATTGATGGGAAGTTTTAAAACAAAAAGGCTAACTACTGGAGGAGACCTTATGGTATTGGGAGATATATTGCCTGGAAAAAAAGTAGACTTTGGTGGAGTTAATGACGCTGCTCGAAGTTTGGGAAATAGCAGTAGGAAATGGGATTATGTTTATGCGGTAGAAGTTCGTGGCACTCGGATTTACGCAAACAATACCCAGCTCACCTCCGATAAACGCCTAAAAACCGACATTCGCCCGTTGGAGAACGCGCTGGCCAGGCTGATGAAGCTCAATGGTGTAACCTATAAATGGCGTACCGATGAGTTCAAGGAGCGCGGCTTCGACACCAAGCAGCACGCCGGCGTGCTTGCCCAAGAAGTTGAGGCGGTATTACCCGAGGCTGTGGTTACGGGTGAGGATGGCTACAAATCGGTGTCGTACAATGATTTGGTGCCGCTGCTAATTGAGGCTGTAAAAGAGCAGCAGAAGCAGATAGATGAGCTCAAGAAGTTAGTGGAACAGCTGATGAAGAAGTAGCGCAGCATGCGCGGCAAGGGGGCATGCCCCCTTGTCTTCCCCCTCCTCCTCCGAACAAAGGCGGCCTGCAGCAATGCAGGTCGCTTTTGTTATGAAGCAACGTTTATGGAGCAAACTGGCTTCCTTGCAGTTTGTTTTTTGAGAAGACAGCAGTAATGGTGAATGCGGTCGCAATAAATCGCGTCCGTACAGCAATGCGAATGGTGATATTCGGTGGCTGAGCCTGCCGAAGCCCCGCCGTGTTGTTATTATCTTAAACAAAAACGGTTGATTTGCATATAAGGGTGGACGGCGCGGAAAGCCTCTCTGTTATTTTGGCCTAATGCGTTGTTATGCAGTTGTAAACATCAATCATAAATTGAAATATGAACGAGATACTAAATTTAGACCCCCGCGAGGTTTGGAGGCAGTTTGTTGACATCTGTCAGGTGCCTCGTCCCTCGAAGAAAGAGGGCAAGATTATTAAGTTTTTGGAAGATTTTGCCAGTACCCATGGCCTTGAGCGGCATACCGATGCCGCTGGCAATGTGCTGATTCGCAAGCCCGCTACGCCAGGCATGGAGCATCTGCAAACTGTGGTGTTGCAGAGCCACATGGATATGGTGTGCGAGAAGAACAGCGATGTGCAGCACAATTTCGACACCGATGCCATTGTGCCTTACCTCGATGGTGGCTGGGTGCGCGCTAAAGGTACTACGCTGGGAGCAGACGATGGCATAGGCATGGCCGCCGAGTTGGCCATTTTGGCCTCCAGCAGCGTAAAGCATGGCCCAATTGAGTGCTTGTTCACTGTTGACGAGGAAACGGGACTGACGGGTGCGTTTGAGATGCAGCCAGGTTTTTTCAGCGGCAAAATATTGCTTAACCTCGACTCGGAGGACGATGGAGAGCTGTTTATTGGCTGCGCGGGAGGTGTTGACACGTTGGCCACTTTTGCCTATAGCACCGAGCTTGTGCCTGCTGATTACGCTGCGGTGTGCATAGCGGTGCGCGGATTGTTGGGCGGTCATTCTGGCGACGACATTAACAAGAATCGCGGCAATGCCGTTAAGCTGCTCACCCGATTGGTGTGGGAGGCCGCGCAGCGGTTTGGTCTGCGCATAGCGCAGATTGATGCAGGTAACCTGCGCAACGCCATTGCCCGTGAGGGCTATGTGGTGGGTGTTTTGCCCCAATCGAAGCGAGACGAGGCCTTGAATTGCTTGGAGGCATTGCGTTCCGATATAGTTGCCGAGTGGTCCGATGTGGAACCATCGCTAAGTATAGCCATTGAGAGCAGTGATATGCCAGCCTGGGTGCTGGATCAGGCATCGCAGCGCAATTTGCTCAATGCGCTTTACGCCTGTCCGCACGGTGTGATGGCCATGAGCCGAAGCCTACAGGGGCTTGTGGAGACATCAACCAATTTGGCATCGGTTAAGATGCTGGAGGGTAATCGCATTCAGGTAACCACCAGCCAGCGCAGCTCGGTCGATACGGCTAAGGTTGACATTGCCAATATGGTGGAGAGTGTGTTTTTGCTGGCCGGAGCCGATGTTGTGCATTCCGACGGCTATCCGGGCTGGGCTCCCAACACCGATTCGGAGATTCTACGTATCATGCGCGACTCCTACAAGCAGCTGTTTGGCGAGGAACCTATTGTGCGTGCCATACATGCAGGTTTGGAGTGCGGTTTGTTCTTGGAGAAATTCCCTGGCTTGGACATGATTTCGTTTGGTCCCACGCTGCGCGGCGTTCACTCGCCCGACGAGAAAATCGACGTGGCCACCACTCAAAAGTTCTGGAAGTTGTTGCTCGATGTGCTAACGCGTATTCCTAAGCGTTAGTTTTGGGCAGAAGTATTGTAAAAACGGGCGGATTCGATGAATCCGCCCGTTTTGTGTTGCAGGTTGTTGGCCTAATCCTCAATGGGGATTAGCCTATAGGGGAGCGACACCAGCGATTGGAAATCGAGGCCCGTACTGCGCATGGTATCGTCGTCTTCCTCGTAGTACCAGTTCACCACAATGTTTGAGCCAGCCATGTAGGCATCATCGAACATCTTTAGGATGTTGTAGAGGAAACGGTTCGACGAGCTGTTGAGGTACTCTATCTTGATGTTCACCTTGGTGAGAGCCTCTGGGTGCTGTAGGTATTTCTCTATCCAATCGATAATGGGTTCGTAGAACAGTATGGCATTCTCGGGAATAGAGCGGCCTTCGATTGTCAGAAAACCAGGTTTGAAATCAATTTCGGGGTTTTTCGACGTACCCTTTATATGTAATACTGAGTTAGGCATCGCTTTGTGGAATGTGTTTTTACGAACGGTTGCTTTATATACGGAAGTGAGGCGATTAAAGCTTCATCTTCTGCCTAATTGCTTTGGGAATAGCATCTTTGTGCACCATGATTGACATGGTTTTGTATTGCACAAATGCTTTTGAGGCGTAGAAATAACCGTTGTATTTGCCATCGACCCCCCAGCTGTTTTTCACCTTATAGTAGATGTTGCCCTCTTGATCTTTGGCTGCGCCCACCAGCACCATGCCGTGATCGTCGGTGGTTTGGAAGTTGTCGAATTCGGCTTGGCGCATTTCTTGGGTAATTGTGAGCTCCTTGCCAGGCTTTTCGAACGCCTTTTCGTTCTTTTCTTGGGCGGTCATTTTAGTCCAGCGAGCCATGTCGGAGCCTTGGAGTTCTTGGCTTTCCATGTCGGGCACAATGGCCACGCCGTGTCGCCAGCTGAATCCACCCTCGCTCACGTCGCTGGCCCAAGCAATGGGGTAGCCGTTGTCGATGGCGTTGTCGATAATTTGCATCATCTCGTGCATGGGCACGTTGTGCACAGTGGCCAACTGCCAGTTGTCGGGCACCTCGATTATGAACTCGGTGTAGAAAGGATGGTGGGTGTACGACGAGATGCATACGTAGTCATCGAGTTTGAGGCCGAGCGACTCGGCAAACGACTTGGGGGTGTAGCTCTTGCCCTTGTAGGTGAAGTTTTCGGGAACTGCGCCCAGGTAGGCATCCATTATGCCGTTGAATCCTTTTAGCCATGCGCTCGACAGTTTGCGGTTGGGGTTTTTCACCATGGCTTTTACGTATGCCTCGGTTAGGGCGTCGAGTTCGCCATGTACATGTTTCTCCTCGCCGTAGTTAAGACCTTGGTAAACCTCCATGGGCACAATGCCGTAGCGTTTCATCACGTCCCAAACATCGTAGAATGATCCGCCGCCGCCAAAGTTCAGCGCACCGTGCATACGCACGTATTTCTCGGCCTTATCGGCGTAGGCCATACGTACAACGAACATGGGCGACAGATCCACCTCAGGCTTGCCCATGCGGAGCAGTTCGGTCTCGAAAAAGCCTACGCCCGAGAAACTCCAGCAAGTGCCAGAGCGGTATTGATTCTTGATCGATGTGGTTGGAATCTCTTTTATAGATGTAAACACATAGCCTTCGGGCTGTTTGTCCTGGGCTATTCCGTTTGCGCTAGCCGATAGCAGTAGGATGGCTGCTAGTAGTACATTTTTTCTCATAAAGCGGTGCTTTTGGTGTCAAAAAAATTTATGGTAAAGATACGTATTTAGTCTATAAATGTGGTGTTCTTTGTTCTATTTTTTGATTATTGATGCGAGTATTGTTTTGTTGTATATTGATTTTCAGTTATTTACCTTATGATTTGTGTGGGTTGCTTAGTATGTGTGCTTTGCGTGAGGGCAGGGGGGGCGGTTTGCCCGTTTGTTGTGCGGTTTTAGACAGATTTTGGCTGGTATGCTATTGATGATCAGTTTGTTGTGTTTTTTGTCGGTTTTTATCGGTTCTTTGTCGTTTATTTTGGGTTGAATGGTGGGTGAAAGGATAGCGATGTGTTTCGACGTATAATTTTGTCATCGCTCAATGTTGAGCTAAAACCAAAACCTATTTGCATTATGGCAAAACGTTTACTTTTAGCATTTTTATGCTTGTCGGGCGTTTTCGCGACCACGGCTCAGACCCGGGGTAACG
>JAFWUG010000034.1 GCA_017524185.1 Bacteroidales bacterium | reverse complement strand
TTATTTCAAAAAACGTCGTATGATGTCTAATTTTGTTGAAGTATAGGGAGGTAGCAATATTTTTATATTGGGCCAATTTGGTGTTTGCACCACGCTTTTTAGGTGCGACATGCATTCAAATCCGTATTGGCCGTGGTAGCGCCCCATACCGCTGTTTCCAACACCGCCAAAAGGTAGGTTGGGGTTGGCTATATGCACCAGTGCATTATTCACCGCGCCACCGCCAAATTCTACGCGCTCAAGTATTTGGCGGCGTACGTTGCGACTATTGCAGAATAGGTATAGCGCAAGCGGATGTCGCCGTTGGCGGATTATGCTAATGGCCTCGTTGATGGAATCGTAGGTAATAACGGGTAGTATGGGGCCAAATATCTCCTCCTGCATTATTGGCGCGTCGAGGCGTACATCGTCAATCAGCGTGGGTTCTACGAATAGGTCGGCGGTGCTATGTCGCCCGCCGTGCAGTATGCGCCCCTGCTCCAAATAGTGCAGCAACACGCTAAGCCTCTGGTGATTAACTATGCGGGCGAAGTTGGGGCTGTGCTCGGGCTGCTCACCGTAGAATTGCACAATGGAGTGGCGCAAATGCTCCACCAGAGTATCCTTAACGCTACGGTGAACCAGCAGATAGTCGGGTGCAATGCAGGTTTGACCCGCGTTGAACATCTTGCCCCAAACAATGCGTTGCGCTGCAACGGTCAGGTTAGCGTCGGAGTGCACAACGACGGGACTTTTGCCGCCCAGTTCGAGCGTTACGGGCATTAGGTGCTGCGCGGCCATGGTCATCACACGCTTTCCCACTGAAGGGCTGCCTGTGAAGAACACATGGTTGAAGGCCAAAGCATTAAGCAGCAATGGGACTACCGCCGAGCCGCTTCCCCTAACGCATGCCACGTGGTGCGGGTCGAATGCGCTTTGCACAATGTTTTGTACCACCTGAGCAGTGTGTGGGGCCTTTTCCGATGGCTTTAGCATCACACAGTTGCCCGCAGCAATGGCCGCCACCAATGGAGCCATAACCAAATGCAGCGGATAGTTCCACGGCCCTACAGTCAGCACAACCCCCAGTGGGGCGGGCTGCACCCACGATTTGCTGGGCCACAGAGCCAGCGGTGTAGCTACGCGCTTAGGGCTCATCCAGCCGCGTAGGTGCCGCAAAGCCACGCTAATCTCCTTATACACAAAGCCTAACTCGCTGCTATAGGCCTCCAATTCTGGTTTATGTAGGTCGTTTTGTAGGGCTGATATGATGTCGGCTTCGTGGGCTTTGAGGGTAGCTTTAAGGCATTGCAAGCGTTCGCGCCTAAAGGTATAAGAAAGTGTAGCTCCAGAATCAAAAAACTCGCGCTGTGCATTAAAAGTTCCGATGTGCTGCTGTATGTCCATAACCACAGATTTTGGGCACAAGATACAAAAATGTTAGCTGAAAATGTATCGATAGACATAAATATTTAGTCCTCTGTATATTAACTTTATTGTTGAAATTTAAAAATGAAAAAAGGGCGTAAGCGTCGTGCTGACGTTTACGCCCCCTGCGTTAGCCAACAGAATGTTAGCCCTTAGAGTGCTGATTGATAATGTCGGCCCATTTGTTGGCCAGCTGCACAGCATCGGCGGGTTCCATAGTGCTGCGATTAGCATTATAAACGTTTAGCATTCGTTCCTCTTTGAGGTTATGCAGTGTTAGCTCCAAATGTACCGAATGTCCGCCACGTTCAGGGCTTCCATTGCTAATTGTTCGACATTTTGCTACATCGGTCAATGCTATGGTTTGCATCTGCAAACCACTGTCGTCGGTCTGTTGGGCGTAGAGCAGATGGCGGCTATCGGTGTCGATACCAATGCAATAGCGGTTGTCCCAAACATCGGCAATACTGATGTTATGTCCAGCAGCAGCCTTGCGAAAATCGGCCAGCAGTTTCTGCGATTTTTTGCGTTGCGAGCGTTTGAAAAACGCTATGGGTACTATAAAGCAGAGCAGTGCAACGATTCCTATAATTAGTGTGAATAAGTCCATTGTTGTTGAGTTTTATGTTGATTTATAAATAGGGGTAGGGGGCATCCCTCTGGCGGCGATGCTGTCGCCATGCGCACATGGATGCCAACCGCCGAACTCTGTGGCCAGCGGTTGATGTAGCAATAGCGCAATGCACTATACTACCAGAATGCGTTGAACGGGAATATGAGCATCCACGAGGGTGCGCTCAGCACGATTGTTTGCTCTATGAGCCTATAGCTGTGCTGACGTTGCGCCATGATGTGTTCGCCCCATTTGTATGCCGAACAGCAAAGCGCGAGTGGCAAATGCGGCATTTTGGGAGCAATATGCTGTTCTGCCTCAACAGAGGGCACGTTGAATTGCTCAATGCATTGATATATAGATATATCGCATTTATCTTCGCGCAAACTATGTGCAGAGGTGGGAGTGGCCAATGCAATGCACAACGTGCTCGACGCGGGTGCAGCGATTGCGCCCAGCAGCACCACAGCGCTCAGTATCAGTGGTATTATTCGTTGATATATGTTGTTAGCGATCACTGCCATCTGGCAACAAAGATAGAAAAAATGTAGCAGTGTATCACATTTGTTTTAACCCGAAAATTTCGGCATTTGCTCCGCATTATATGTAGTTAGTGTTCCATTGCAATAACATCTAAGCAGCCAATTTGTTATCTTTACCGATTATTTTATGCCCGCACTGTGCCCAACAAACTCATTGATATTGACCGTGTTATAGCCGCCAAAAGCCCCAAACTGCAACGGCGGCTACCGCGCTTTGTGGTCAACTACCTCAAGCGCACCCTGCATCAGGACGACCTCAACGGCATCCTGGAGCGGCACGGCCATCTGCGCGGAGCCGAGCTCATTGGCTGTGCCCTCGACGACATGCAGGTGAGCTACACCGCCCATGGGCTCGATTTACTGCCAAGTGGCGGACGCTACATCTTCGCCTCCAATCATCCGCTTGGCGGCCTCGATGGCATGGTGCTAATCCACCTGCTGGGCACGCGCTACGGCAGCATCAAATTTCCGGTGAACGATTTTCTGATGGCCGTGGAGCAGCTTCACGATGTGTTTGTGCCAATCAACAAGGTGGGGGCGCAGAGCGCCGAGAACCATCGGCTGCTCAACGAGGCCTTCGCCTCCGATGCGCAGATGCTATACTTCCCGGCAGGGCTATGCTCTCGGCGGCAGGGTGGCAAAATTGAGGACTTGGAGTGGAAGAAAACCTTTGTAATTAAAGCTATTGAGCATCAGCGCGATGTGGTGCCGGTATTCTTTGAGGGGCGCAACTCCAATTTCTTCTACCGCTTGGCTCAGCTGCGCGGTCGGCTGGGCATAAAGTTCAACATTGAGATGCTATACCTTGTGGATGAGATGTTTAAGCAAAGCGGCAAGCCCATCAGCGTATGGGTGGGCGAGCCGATAGCCCACAGCACCTTCGATTCCTCCAAAACACCTGCCCAATGGGCTGCGTGGCTCAAGCAGCGGGTATATGCCATGAACCCCAATGGCGACAAAAACCTAACATTAAAACACAGCAAATGAAACAGATTATAGAGCCTGTAAGCCGCCATCTCATTGAGCAGGAGCTCACCCCCGAGAGGTTCATCCGTCGCACCAACAACGCCGATAACGAGCTCTACTGCTTCAATGGAGTCGATGCCCCCAACCTGATGCGTGAGCTGGGTCGGCTGCGCGAGTGGTCGTTCCGCACGGCGGGTGGAGGCACGGGTGCCGAGGTGGACATCGACGAGCTCGACCTGCGCCCCGATGGCTATAAGCAGCTGATTGTGTGGGATCCCTCTGCCCGCGAAATATTGGGCGGCTACCGCTACATACACATCGACCCCAGCCAAAGCAGCCTCGACAATCTGTCCACTAGCCACTATTTTAAGTTCTCCGAGCGTTTTGTGGCCGACTACGTGCCGCAGATGATTGAGTTGGGCCGCTCGTTCGTGCAGCCCAAATACCAAATGACCGGTCGCGTAGGCAAGGGTCTCTACGCCCTCGACAATCTGTGGGATGGCCTGGGTGCGCTAATCGTGCTGAATCCCAACATACGCTACTTCTTCGGCAAGGTAACCATGTACAATTCCTACAATGTGCATGCCCGCAACTTGCTTTTCTATTTTTTTGAGAAGTATTTTGCTGATAAAGAGGAGCTTGTAATCCCACAGCATCCTGTGCAGGTGAACATCGACCGTGAGCAGATGGCGCAAATATTCACTGGAGCAACCTATAAGGACGACTATCGTATTCTGGGACAGAAGATTAGGGAATATGGCGAACGCATCCCGCCGCTAATCAACTCCTACATGAACCTCAGCCCGTCCATGAAGGTGTTTGGAACCTGCATCAATTCCGATTTCGGACAGGTGGAGGAAACGGGCATACTCATCACCATCCCCGACATCTATCAGGATAAAATCGAACGGCACATCAAGCCCTTTGGGCTTATCAACCGCCTACGCCAAGCCAAGCGGCTGGTTAAGGCCAAAAAGGTGGTGGCCAAAAACACCGAAAAGGAGGCTAAGCCCAGCAAAAAGCGTAAGGCGAAGGTCAACGAAGCCAACGGCTAGTAGGCGCGTTCGTTGCGGTTCTCGATGTAGTTTATAAACGCGTTGTTCACCACGCGGTTGCCGCCCGGAGTGGGGTAGTTGCCTGTGAAATACCAGTCGCCCAGGTCGTTAGGACAAGCCTTGTGCAGGTTGTCTATTGATTGGAACACGATTTTTACCTTGGCGTTGATGCCCGCAGGCGTGAGCAGTTCGGCAATTTTTTGGCTTATCTGCTCGTCGGTGAAAGGACGGTAAATCTCTTTCACATAGTTGATTATATCCTCTTTGGGCAGATTCTGCTGCTCTTTGCACTGCTTGTAAACGGTGTTGATTACACTCTCCTGACCGCTTTCGCGCAGCAGCTCAATGGCGGCGCGGAAGGCCACAAGGTCGCCCAGCCGTGCCATGTCGATGCCGTAGCAGTCGGGGTAGCGTATCTGCGGCGACGACGAAACCACCACGATGCTTGTGGGCTGTAGCCGGTCCAAGATACGCAGGATGCTCTCCTTGAGCGTGGTGCCGCGCACAATGGAGTCGTCGATAATCACCAAATCGTCGAGCCCTGGGCGGATGGTGCCGTAGGTGATGTCGTAGACGTGGCCCACCAAGTCGTCGCGGCTCTTGTCCTCGGTGATAAAGGTGCGCATTTTCACGTCTTTTACGGCCACCTTTTCGGCGCGCAGTCGTGTGTTTATTATGTCGTCTAAATCCTTTTCTGTTAGCGACTTACCCTTGGCCATGATGCGGCTCTTCTTGTCGAGTTTGATGTAGTCTTCCATGCCTTTCACCATGCCGAAGAATGCGCTCTCGGCGGTGTTGGGGATGTAGGAGAACACGGCGTTGGAGTAGTTGCCGTTTATTGCTTTAAGGATGGCCGGGGTGAGCAATTCGCCCAATTTTTTGCGCTCGCGGTAGATGTCGGCATCGGTGCCGCGCGAGAAGTAGATGCGCTCGAACGAGCATGAGCGCTGCGTTTGCGGTATGCGTATCTCTTCGTGGCTTACATCGCCGTTGCGCTTCATAATCAGCGCATAGCCAGGTTTTATGGGCTGTACGGCATCGTAGCCGACGTTCATAACGGTTTGGATTACAGGACGCTCCGATGCTACCACCACAATCTCGTCGTCCTTGTAGTAGTAGGCTGGGCGTATGCCCCAGGGGTCGCGCACCACAAAGGCGTCGCCGTGACCCACTAAGCCTGCCATGGCATAGCCACCGTCGAAGTCTTTGGTGGCAGCCTGTAGCACCTTTCCTAGGTTCAGACTTTCGGCTATTAGCTTGCTAATCTCGATGTTGGGATGACCGTCGTTTTTATACTGGCGGAACAGCTGCTGGTTCTCTTCGTCCAAGAAGTGGCCAATCTTCTCCAGCACGGTAACGGTGTCGGAGTAGTCGCGGGGATGTTGGCCAAGGTCTATCAGCTTTTGGAACAACTCGTTAACATTGGTCATGTTGAAGTTGCCCGCCAGCACCAGGGTGCGCGATTTCCAGTTGTTGGCGCGCATCACGGGGTGTACGTAGTCGATGGAGTTGTTGCCGAAAGTGCCGTAGCGCAGGTGTCCCAGGAACAGTTCGCCAGCAAATGGCAGGTTCTCCTTGGCCCAAATGGGGTCGTTGAGCAGGTCGGGGCGGTTGACGTAGGGAGCCATGCCCCGGTTTACCGTGTCGAACACGTCGCGGATTGGCGTTGAGGTGTTGGAGCGCTCGCGGTCGATGTATTTGCGGCCGGGCTGTAGGTCGAACTTGATTGAGGCCATGCCTGCGCCATCCTGTCCGCGATTGTGCTGCTTCTCCATGAGCAGGTAGAGCTTATGTAGGCCGTAGCGCCAAGTGCCGTATTTAATTTGGTAATACTCAAGCGGTTTGAGCAGACGGATTAGCGCAATGCCGCATTCGTGTTTCAGTTGTTCGCTCATGGGTATGGGTGCTTTAAGGGTACTTAGTCGAGGTCGGGGAAGTTAATCCAGTCGGTAACCAAAAAGGCTTTGGGGAAATCGGATAGCACCTGCTGGTAGAATTTTTGTGCGCTCTCGCGGCTGCGGAAATCGCCCACCGATACTTTCCAATAGGGATTGTCGTATTCCTGATAGAAGCGCATCCCAGGATATAGCTCGGCGAACTTATCCATTACCTGAGAGGAGCGTTCGCGGGCGTTTTGGCCAGTTTCGGAGAATATGCGTATCCTAAATCCCGACAGACCAGGTTTTTGCGTATTCTGATAGAGCCTATCGTTGAGCAGTTGGCTAACGTGTTGGCTTTGGTTAATCACCACCGTACCCTGTCCGTTTACACGGTTTTGCAGCTGCTGTACTATGCTCTGCGATTGAGCTTTTGCGCCCAAGGCAAGCAGCATGGTAGTGGCTATTGCAAGTAGAGTGGCTGTTAGTTTTGTTCTGTTCATGGCT
>JAFWUG010000033.1 GCA_017524185.1 Bacteroidales bacterium | reverse complement strand
AGGCGTGTAGGCGTTCCTTGGCCATCAGGGCGGCCATGGGTTGATTGGTGTAGGGGTTGTAGGTCTCCACCAACACGTAGCGCACGTTGGGATGTACGGCCAGGGCGGTGTTCGAGGGCAGTGTCCAGGGCGTGGTAGTCCAAGCCAGCACATGCACCGGCAGCTGGGTGGCGGCGAACAGGGTTTTGGCACGGTCGTCCATCACCACGCTGAACTGCGCCACGCAGGTGGTGTCCTTCACGTCGCGGTAGCAGCCGGGCTGATTGAGCTCGTGCGAGCTAAGGCCAGTGCCAGCGGCGGGTGAGTAGGGCTGAATGGTCTTACCCTTGTAGAGCAGCCCCTTGTCGAACAGCTGTTGCAGCAAATACCACAGGGTTTCGATGTAGCGGTTGTCGTAGGTGATGTAGGGGTGCTCCATATCGACCCAGTAGCCCATCTTGTGGGTGATGTCGGCCCAGCGGTCGGTGTATTTCATCACCTCTTTGCGGCAGGCCTGATTGTAGTCGGCAATGCTGATGCTTTTGCCGATGTCCTCCTTGGTGATGCCGAGCATTTTCTCAACGCCCAGTTCCACGGGCAGTCCGTGCGTATCCCACCCGGCCTTGCGCTCCACCTTGAACCCCTTCAGGGTTTTGTAGCGGCAAATGGCGTCCTTTATGGTACGCGCCATCACGTGGTGAATGCCAGGCATACCGTTTGCGGAGGGCGGTCCCTCGTAGAACACGAATGCGGGATGGCCGTTGCGGGTTTCAATGCTTTGTTTAAATGTGTCGTTGTTGGCCCAGCGCTCAAGCACCTCCTGATTGATGCGCCACAGGTCAAGCCCTTTGTATTCGTTGAATTTGGCAGCCATTTTATGCTGATTATCGTTGAGACGTGTTTGAATATAGCCCGCAAAGATACGAATTATAGCGCATCCATACAAACAAGAACGGCCGAGGTTGTTGAATACGCCAAAGGGATAGACACACAAAAAAAATAGGGCTGCATCTACACGCAACCCTATATAGTGCCATTGCTCTAAGCAAATCTACTTCAAATAGAAAGCGGTTGTGCCGATGAGGTTGCCCTCGAGGTATAGAGCCACGGCGTACTGACCCGAGGTGAGCTGACCAGTGCAATCGTAGTATATACACATATCCACATCGGCATTCTGATAGTCGATGTCGCGCGAGGCGGAGAACACCATACGGTTGCCCTCGTAGTCGAACAGGTCGGCCTCCGATTGGGCAAGCACAAACTCGTCGGGGCCAATGATACGCATATACACCGTTTTATTTCCTGCCTTAGCTATGGCGTTCTCCATCAGGGTGAAGCAAACGCGTATTTTGCTCACGCGCTTGGCTCTGGCCACACCTTTGCCCTTTTCGTTAACGCCCTCGGCCACTATGTTGCGGGCCTGCACCACCGACCCCTTGGCCACCTGCGAGGTTAGCGTCTCGGTGCGCTGCTCGAGGTTTTTCACCGTTTCCTGGGCCTGGGTAGCCTCGGCTTTCACACGGCGGTTCTCGGCAATCAGCTCCTTGTTCATGGTGTTGAGCGAATCGATGTCGCGCAGCATACCCTTCATAATGGAGCGCAGTGTGCCGAGCTCCTTTTGATACTCCTTGATTTTTGCGTAACTAACGCGCTTGACGCTCTGCAACTCGTCGTAGAGTTTTTGGGCGCGAGCCTGCTCCTCGGTTAGGCGGCGGTTGATTTCGACATTGTTGGTTTCCACCTCCTTCAGGTCGTCCATGGTGCTAAGCAGCTGCTTGGAAATTTCTTCCTTATCGGCCATGAGCTGAGCCTGAATGGCCTCGGAGTCCTGCTGCTGCTGATAGTAGAACCAACCCAATACGCCCAAAGCACCGAGCAGTAGCAATATGAGTATGGCAAGCGCAGGTACGGCTTTCGATGTGCTTCCTCGTTCGTCGGTCATGTGATTGAATAAGTGAGTTTTACCTATTTGGTTACAGAGATTATAGCCCGCAAATTTAGCAATTATTTACGGGCTACAAAAAACATCGGAATTTTTGACAACGACCTGACCATATACAGCATCAATGCGAATATTTACGTACCTTTGACGCTGCAAAAAACATCCAAACCCCACCCCCACCGATGATTGGCCAACAGCAAGTATACGATGCGCTTAGGGCGATGCAGATTGAGTTCGACTACTACGAGCATCCCGAAGCCCCCACCATTGAGATTGCCGCCCAGTTCTACCGTGGCGAGGGTACAACGCTGTGCAAGAACCTATTCTTCCGCAACCACAAGGGCAACCGCCACTATTTGGTGATTATGGACTCGCGCTTTCCCATGGACATTCACGACATGGAGCATCGGCTGCGACAGGGCAAGCTGTCGTTTGCCAGCCCCGAGCGCATGATGCGCTATTTGGGCGTGCGACCCGGCAATGTGTCGCTGTTCACGCTGGTGAACGATGCTGCCCACGAGGTTACGCTATTCATCGACCAAGGGCTGATGCAGGCCGAGCGGGTGGCATTCCACCCCAACGACAACCGCGCCTCGCTGGTGATTAGCCGCGACGACATGATGCGCTTCGCCGCACAGATTGGCAACCCCTACGAGGTGGTGGAGCTTTATGCACGCTAAGCACAGAGGGGAGGCAAATGGCTACTTCTCGCGCAGCGGATTGGGCAGCACAAGTTCCTTGCTCACGTAGGCGCAGAATATGCCCAAGCCGCCGTCGATGTTGGTGTAGCGTTCGCTTGGCTGCGTGAAAAGATCCCTGGTTTCGTTCCATGCGTTATGATGACGCACAAAATCTTCGTTCACTTCCTTCACTATAGCCACAAGCGTGTCGACGCTATGAACACTGGCTGAATAATCCAACGTGGAAGAACCAACCCCACCCGCACTGGCCTGAACAAAAGTCTCGCGATATGGCACATGTTTCTCAGACTTCAAAAATGGAATCCATCTCCCAGTAGAGTCTTGCCTGTGCCATTGCGTCTGTACAATCAATCGGAACGACAAAAGATACACTGAGGCAACAGCAGCTTGATTGCTAACATTTATAGCGCAAGAAAAATGCTCGCTGTCCTTTTGTTTAAAACTCACACGATCTATCTCATACAATCCATTGGGCACTATGGTTGTTGCCGCAACAGAAGGACACTCATCGTGTTCGGCTACTATGCTATATTTATGATTGGGTTGAATATGGAACTGTTCGCCAGCAGGTACAATAAACATACAATACCGAGCATTATCGCTGATGTCGTCTTGCACAAGCTGCACTGTTTGGCCCGTATTCAAATCAGTGAACACAATGCGAGTTTTGCCGAGCAAAATAGCCTCATTTCTCCACTCATTAATATCCTCAGGTGCAACCACACGATTGTAGGCATACGGTTTCACAACATGTGCCTCAACCTCAACTGGTTCACCAGGAGCAATGCAACATTGAATTAGCATCTGATTATGCAACGGCGGATACTCGCTTTCCCTAATCTGTTTCTCCATGCAGCCGCTAATCAAGAGCACTACAATAGGAATAAAAACAAGGCTATTATATCGTTTCATAAAAAATATTGGCTAAAATTTGATTGTCCACGAAATTGATGGCAAAATGGGGAACATGCCCACTTTGTTTATCACTCGAACATGCCTATCATCGTCCCATCCTTCCTGATAATAATAGGGATTTAGATGATTGTAGGCATTATATACTCCAACCTCCCAAATTCTGGTGGTACGACGTTTATAGTTGTAGAACTGCGCCGCAAGGTCGAGCCTATGATAGGCCGACATACGAAAAGTATTCTTCTCCGATAAGGCATCAAAATGCTTTGAATTTGGGCCTATTTTGGCGTAGCTTTTCAGGCTGTAGCCCGCCACAGGTGCATCAATATATCCGCCAGAGCCATAGACCCATGTACCTGATAGTTTGATTTTATCACTATAATCGTATGTGGCCACAATGCTGATGTCGTGTCGACGGTCGTATTTAGGATAGAACGGGCGGCCATGGTTGATGAGCTCGAACCGATGCTTGATCCACGAAAGCGTATAGCCTATCCAGCCCTGCAAACGCCCGCTCTTGCGATGCGCCAGCAGCTCCAAACCGTATGAACGCCCCGAACCGCTGGTAATATTGCGTTCCCAGATCATGGTAGCATTCACATTTCCGCTCAGATCCATGTTTAGGAAGCCAGCACCAGGCATATAGCTAATTATACGCTCCGACTCCTTGTAGTATGCCTCAGCCAAAAGCGTTGTGTGCCACGCACGGAGGTCGTAGGCATAGCCCAAAGCCACCTGCCAACTGCGCTGGGCTGGCACATTCTCGGTGGCTGGCACCCACAGGTCGGTGGGCATGCCCAAACCCGTGTTCGAAAGAAGATGCAAATATTGATTCATCAATGCATAGGAAGCCTTGATGGACGAATGGTTGTTGATAAAAACAGACAGCGACGCTCGCGGCTCTACGTGAAATTTTATGGTTTTGTAGTCGAGCAAAAAACTCGACAATCTCGCGCCTACATTAGCAACACCCAAAGTGCCAATACGCATCTCGTCTTCAACATATAGCCCCATTTCTAACTGCTGATACGCCATCTCGTCGCGAGTATGAGTTTCTGTGTAGTCGTTGCGAACAGTTCGCACCTCGGGACTAAAGTTATGCAATGTGGCCAGCGCACCCATGCGCACGGTATGAGCGGGTGATGGATACCAAGTTAGGTCGTACTTCAAGGCCCAATCGCGGATGCCCGACAGATAACGATTTTCGTAGCCCTCGTCGGCCTCCATGGTCGATTTGTATATGCTAAAACTATAATCGCTAAATATAGCCGACAGGTTAGAGAACAGCCTATCTCCAAAAATATGATTCCAGCGCAAGGTGGCAGTGGCATTACGCCAGTACTCCCCTGCCCTATGTTCAATTGGCTTGTTATTTGACGATTTCTCGTCCTGCTCCACATACAATTTGTCGCGGCCAAAATAGCCGCTCAGATATAACTTGTTGCGAGCATTCACCTCCCAGTTGAGTTTGGCTGTTAGGTCATAAAAATAGTAACCATAAACACCCTCACCAATAGCACCAAGCACTGGCCTCATAAACAAATCGATGTACGACCGTCGCCCCGACACCAAGAACGACACCTTGTCCTTCACGATTGGCCCTTCGAGCATCAGTTTCGACGACAGCAGCCCGATGCTGGCTTCGCCGCCGAGCGAGTCCTTGCGGCCGTCGCGCATGGATATGTCCAAAACCGACGACAGTCGGCCACCGTAACGCGCCGGAAATCCACCTTTTATAAGCTCAATGTTCTTGATGGCATCGCCATTGAACAGCGAAAAAAAACCAAACAAGTGAAAAGCATTGTACACCGTGGCATCGTCGAGAATTATAAGGTTTTGGTCGGGGCCACCGCCACGCACATAAAGGGCGCTATTGCCCTCGCCACCCGACTGCACCCCGGGCATCAGCTGCAGCGCCTTTAGCATGTCCTTCTCGCCCAGCAGCATGGGGATGGCCTTGGCCTGACGAATGGGCAGCTCCACCACGCTGGTGTAGGCGCTGCGGCTGCTGGTGCGGCTCTCGGCATTCACCTCAACGCCCTCAATGCTATGCAGCGCGGGCTCCAGCTCCACGTTGAGCGTTTGGCTGCGGCGTAGGCTCACGGCCATGCGCTGCGGCACGTAGCCCACGTAGGAGAACTCCAGCACAACGCTGTCGGCCTCGGGCAGCGTGAGGGAGTAGAATCCATAGGCGTTGGTGGCCACGCCAGCAGCCTTGCCCACTACCGACACCGTTGCACCAATGAGCTTTTCGCGGCTACCGCGCTCCACCACCGTGCCGCTCACCGTGTGCCGCTGAGCAAATAATGGTAGGGGTAAAAGGGCAAAAAAAAAGATTGAAAAAAAGATGCTTATGCATGTTAATGAATAGACAATAAAAACTTAGATATGCATTGGTTTGCATATCCATTTGGAGGGCAAAAAGCTCGCTTAGAAACGCACGCCAATAACGGGAGAAACAGTTATTCCCTCAATAAAAGTAAAATCATGGAACAAATGACCTTGTAGTCCCACAAAGAAACCACTGTTAAAATGGTAGGTGTATTCAAGCTGAAAGCAAAAACTT
>JAFWUG010000032.1 GCA_017524185.1 Bacteroidales bacterium | reverse complement strand
GGTTTTCCGGGCTGGCACCTTGAATGCTCGGCCATGGGCACAAAATATTTAGGCGAACACATCGACATTCACGGCGGCGGCATGGACCTGATGTTCCCCCACCACGAGTGCGAGATTGCCCAAAATGTGGCCTCGTTCGGCCACGATGCCGTGCGCTACTGGATGCACAACAACATGATTACCATAAACGGACAGAAAATGGGCAAATCGCTGGGTAACTCCATATCGCTCAGCGAATTATTTACAGGCAACCACAAATTGCTGGAGCAACCCTACAGCCCCATGACCATCCGTTTCTTTGTGCTGCAAGCGCACTACCGCTCCACACTCGATTTCTCCAACGAGGCACTACAGGCCGCCCAAAAAGGGCTATCACGCCTACAGGCCGCCCACCGCACCCTGGCCAAACTGACGGCCAGCCCCGAATCGACCGTAGAGGTGCAGCCCATAGCGCAACGCGTTTACGAGGCTCTGAACGACGATCTGAACAGCCCCGTAGCCATCGCAGCCCTGTTCGATGCTGTACGCAGCATCAACGCCATTGCCGAGGGCAAAGAGCGCATATCGCAGGCCGACCTCGACCAATTGCGCCAGCTGTTCGACGCGGTGATGCTCGACATACTTGGCCTCACCGACGAACAGCAATCCGACGGCCAAGCGCAACTGGTGAACGGCCTGATGACCATGCTACTGGACGTACGCCAGCAGGCCAAAGCAAACCGCGATTTCGCCACATCCGACCGCATACGCGACGAACTGGCCAAACTGGGCGTAGCCGTGCGCGACCGCAAAGATGGTGCCGACTGGGATTTGATGTAAAGCAAACAACCGAAAATCAGCCCAACACTTGTAAATATAAACCCAAAACAAAAACAGCACAATGAACATCAAACTACGGCTAATAGCCATGAACTTCCTACAGTTCGCCGTTTGGGGAGCCTACCTCACCAGCATGGGCCGCTACCTGGGACCAGCGGGCATGGGCGCACACATCGGACTGTTCTACTCAATTCAGGGCATCGTATCGCTGTTTATGCCCGCCCTGATGGGCATTGTGGCCGACCGTTGGATACCCGCCCAAAAAATGCTGGCCATCTGCCACGGCATGACCGCTGCGGGAATGCTCGCCGCTGGCTACTACGGCCTAAGTGTAGGCGAATCGGTACAATTCCCCATGTTTTTTGGGCTATACACGCTCAGCGTGGCATTCTTTATGCCCACCCTGGCTCTATCTAACTCAGTGGCCTACAACGCATTGGAACGCGCCGGATTGGATACCGTACGGGCTTTTCCGCCCATCAGGGTGTTTGGCACGGTTGGATTCATATTCTCCATGTGGGCCGTGGATTTGGCAGGCTTTCAGGCCACTCCCATGCAGTTTGTGGTGAGCGGCGGCATTGGCGTAGTGCTTGCGCTCTATGCGCTCACCCTACCCGCCTGCGGCATCAGCCCCAAAACCGACCAGCAGCAATCGTGGATCGACACGCTGGGACTACGCGCCTTTGTGCTCTTCAAGGATAAGCGCATGGCCGTTTTCTTCATATTCTCAATGCTTCTGGGCATGTTGCTACAGATAACCAACGGCTTTGCAAACCCATTCATCTCGAGCTTTGCCGCTGTTCCCGAGTATGCCAACACCTTTGGCGTACAGCATTCAAACATACTTATTTCGCTATCGCAGATTTCTGAAACGCTTTGCATACTGCTCATCCCGTTCTTCCTACGCCGCTTTGGCATAAAGCGGGTTATGCTTATTGCTATGCTAGCATGGGTGCTACGTTTCGGACTGTTCGGGCTGGGAAATCCAGGTGCGGGCGTATGGTGTTTCGTGCTTTCAATGATTGTCTATGGCCTGGCATTCGACTTCTTCAACATCTCTGGCTCGCTATTCGTCGACCGCGAAACCAGCCCAAGCATACGCTCATCGGCGCAAGGACTGTTTGTGCTTATGACCAACGGTTTTGGAGCCACCATTGGCACGCTGGCCGCCCAAGCCATAGTGAACCAGTTCTGCCAATGGCAGAATGTCGATGGCAATTTCCTGCTACTGGGCAACTGGACAACGGTTTGGTATATTTTTGCATCGTTCGCCCTACTGGTTGCCGTGGCCTTCGCCCTAATGTTTAAGGACAAACGCGACGAAGCTAAGGGATAAAAAATATTCAACTCACACTCAGCACAATGCAATTCACAGACGTTGTTGGTCACGAAGCCCTGAAGGAACGGATTAGAAAATCGGTGAGCGATGGCCGCATTGCCCATGCACAGCTATTTGCAGGCTCGCAGGGCACAGGCAACCTCCCGCTGGCATTGGCCTATGCGCAATACCTGCTATGCAGCAACCGCACCCCCACCGACTCGTGCGGTCAATGCCCATCGTGCCGCAAGGCGGCCAAACTCGAGCACCCCGACCTACATCTGGTGTTCCCCATGGCAACCGCCGAAAAATCGGATGTGGATTCATCGATCGACCCCGCTGCCGAAGTTATTGGGCCATGGCGGCAGGCCGTGCTGGCCAACCCCTACCTAAGCGAGGCCGAATGGTATAACGCGCTGGATATGAAGAATAAACAGGGACTAATCAGCACCGCCTCCGCCTCGCACGTAATCCGCTCGCTGAGCCTAAAAAGCTACGAGAGCGAATACAAAGTGATGGTGATTTGGCTTCCCGAACGCATGAACAGCGCAGCCGCCAACAAATTGCTCAAAATAGTAGAAGAACCGCCCGCCCAAACGGTATTCCTGATGGTGAGCGAAAATCCATCGCTATTGCTAAAAACCATCACATCGCGCACGCAGCAAATAACCGTGCCCCCCATCGACGAACAGAGCATAGCCCAAGCCCTACAGCAACGCATGGGCGTGGCCGCCAGCATGGCCGCCAGCATAGCCCACATCTCGTGCGGCAACTACAGCAAAGCGCAAACACTATGCACCACGCCCACAGGCACCTACTACGAACGCTACGTGCAGCTCATGCGCCTGTGCTACGCCAATAAGTACCTCGACCTGCTAAGCTGGGCCGATACCATGGCCAAACTAGGACGCGAAGAAATAAAAGGATTTGTGAACTACGCCCTCGACATCACACGCAACAGCCTAATGCTCAACCTTGGCCTGCCCGACCTGTGCTTCTCGGCCACAGAAGAGCAACAATTTGTACAGAACTTCTCGCCATTCATCCATCGCCAAAACATCGACCGCATAACCAACGAACTCACGCTGGTAAACGAGCATATAGCCCACAACGCCAACGCATCGATAGTTTTCACCGATTTTGTTCTAAAACTATCACAAATTATCGGCAGCAAATAGGCAAAGCCCAACACAACGACAAAATTCTGCCAATAATTTTATACCTTTGCAACGGTACGCCCCCACAGCGCACCGCACACCCATATAGGCATCGAACCATGCAAGATAAAAATCTCGAAAACAGAGGAGTTACACCAGTTAAAACCCCAGTAGCCGAGGGCGAACTGCCCATAAACTACTCAAAGGGCTGCACCAAACTCAGCACATTCGACTGGCTCAACGACCTCCCGCCCACCGACATCCACACCGACATTGTTGAAATACAATTCAAAAACACCCGCAAGGGATATTTTCGAAATGTAAACAACTGCAACCTCCAAAAAGGCGATATAGTGGCAGTTGAAGCTTCGCCCGGACACGACATCGGCGTAGTTTCGCTCACTGGCAACCTGGTGCTGCGACAGGTGAAACGCTTAGGAATTGACCCCACACGCACCGAGTTCAAAAAAATATACCGCAAGGCAAAACCCGCCGACGTAGAAAAATGGATGGAAGCCGTTGGGCTTGAACACACCGCCATGATTAAATCGCGCCAAATCGCCGAAGGCCTTGGCCTAAACATGAAAATTGGCGATGTGGAATACCTAGGCGACCGTACAAAGGCCATTTTCTACTACATTGCCGACGACCGCGTGGACTTTCGCGAACTTATAAAAATTCTTGCCGAAGAATTTCGCATCCGCATAGAGATGCGACAGATTGGAGCACGACAGGAAGCAGGCCGCATTGGAGGGATTGGCTCATGCGGACGCGAACTGTGCTGCTCGGCCTGGATGTCGAGCTTCGCCTCGGTGAGTACCAACGCATCGAAAGCGCAAGAAATATCGCTCAACCCGCAAAAAATGGCTGGTCAGTGCGGCAAACTCAAATGCTGCCTAAACTACGAACTGGACTGCTACCTCGATGCCCGCCGCGATTTTCCCGATACCAAAATACCCCTCGAAACCATCGACGGCACTTTCTTCCACGCCAAAACCGACGTGCTAAAACGCGTAATGTGGTACAGCTCCGCCCCTGGAATGGCCGCCAACATGGTGGAAATTCCCGTAGAACGAGTGAAAGAGATACAGGCCATAAACAAAACGGGCAAAAAGGTCGACACCCTGCTATCGGGAAAATACGCCCCCATTGTTGAGGAAAAACCCATTGAGTTCAACAGCGTACTCGAGGGCAACATCGACCGTTTCGACAACAAACGCAAGCGCAACAAAATTCGCCCTAAAAACGAAAACAAGCCACAGAACGGCAAACCGCAGGGACAAAAGCCCCAAAACATGAACGCCGAACGCAAGCCCAACAAACAACAGCACCCCAACAATCGCCAGCAACGCAACGCTGCCAACAAGCAACAACGCAACATACCGCCCAAAAACAATGAGTCCAAAGCATAACATTACCATAGCATGGATCGCGCTGATAGTTGTTGCCTGCACACAACCCGCCATTTACACTGGTTTTGAGGCCATGCCCAACGATGTCTGGCATCGCGACAGCATAGCACAATTCACCCTTGAGGTGGCCGACACCACCTGTCCCTACAACTTGGTGGTGGACCTGCGCAACACCACCGACTACCGCTTCCAGAACCTCTACCTCTTCATCGACATTGAAGCACCCAACGGGGCTGTACAACGCGACACCTTGGAATGCTTCATTGCCGACGACGCAGGACGCTGGCTCGGCAAAGGCCGTGGCTACCTGCGCGACAACCGATTCCTCTACCGCCAAGGCGCACAGTTCGCCATGCGCGGCGAATACCATGTGCGCATACAGCAAGCCATGCGCGACGAAATCCTAAAAGGCATTGCTGGCGCAGGATTCAGGCTCGAACAGAGCAAAAAATAAAACACCAACAAGACAACATTCTTCCATGACAAAAAATAAACTACAAAAATTTCAGGAGAACACCACATTTATAAACCTTTTCCAGCCCGAACTATCGTCGGTTATGACCGCCGATTTTGAACTCAAAGGGCAATGGAATAGCCAATATTTTAAAAACTCCAACCCAATAGTGTTAGAACTGGGCTGCGGAAAGGGCGAATACACCATTGGCCTTTCAAAACTATTCCCAAACAAAAATTTTATAGGTATCGACATAAAAGGGGCACGGCTATGGCGCGGAGCCAAAACGGCCACCGAAGAGCATCTGCCCAACGTGGGCTTTGTGCGCACGCGTATTGAGCAAATTGCATCGTTTTTCGCCCCCAACGAGGTGGACGAAATTTGGGTAACCTTCCCCGACCCACAACCACGCCCTGCCAAAGCCCAAAAAAGGCTTACCTCAAGCCGCTTTCTAAATCTATATGCCCAATTCTTAAAACCAAACGGCATTGTGCATCTAAAAACCGACTGCCAACCGCTGCACGAATACACGCGCGAAGTGGTGCTACAAAACGGTATGCGCACCAATGTGTGCACTAAGAACCTCTACGCCACAGTTAATCCCAACGAGCCAATTTTGGGCATACGCACGTTCTACGAACAGCAATTCCTAGCGCAAGGAATGCCCATCACCTACCTCAACTTCTGCATGAGCCACAAAGGTCCATTTGTGGAGCCGGCGATGTAGGAGGGGGTAGGCTGCATAAAGTAACAGACAAGGGAGCATGCCCCCTTATTTTTACATATGCAAACACCGATGACGGCTGCGACATACCGCACACCAATATCACTGGTAGTAAGTCCGCAAACGAAATCTGTAGTACCCAAAGTCGAAATGGTTGAATAGTAAGTTGTTGATAATAAACAAAGTACACACAGTAAGGGATAAACTAAACTTTGTACTTTGTATATCCAAACCAAAACCCAAGATGCACGTATAAACGATTTGTAAATAACTGGAAATAAAATGATTCCATCAAAACCAATCCGTACAGTTGCTTTTCTCTGCATGGCCGTAATGCAATGCTGTCTGTCCATAACAGCGTCGGCTCAAAACGATATAGAAACTAAATTAACAACATTAGCTATCCATGGCAACGAATACTACCTTGTCGATTCGGAAAAAGCACTGTACTACTTTAAAGAATACCTAAAACTTTTAGACGAAGTAGAGAAAAAAAACATAAAACACCCAGACTCAATTACTAAAGAACGCTCAACAAAAAATCAATGTATAGCCACTTGCTATAACATTCTGGGAGATTTTGATTCGGCTCAAATTCATTACAGCATATCCTTAGAGCATGCTCACAAATTAAACGACACAAATTTAATTCTTGCAAACCTAACCAATAGGGCTATAGGCTATATGAATTATGGCTATCAGGACAAGGCTTTGAACTCATATTTTGAAATCATCGATTTAACCGAAAAAAACGAAAAATATGTTCAATATTTAGCTGCAGCTTACAATAACATTGCTACTTTTTACGATTCTCGTTCTGCTGTTAAAGACTTCGACAAAGCACTCGAATATCGCCGCAAAGCATTAGCTACCGACATAAAAAGAAACGAGGAAAGGGACATCGCCCGCGACTACACCAATCTGGGCGACCTATTTAACAGAATTAAAATGTACGACAGTTCCCAGCACTACCTTCGTTTGGCAATGCCAATACACGAAAAACATAACAATTACCAGGGACTTGCACTCACGGAGGCAATTTTTGGAGATTTATACGAAAAAGATTCACTGCTTGACCAGGCTTTGCTGCATAAACAAAAAGCAACGGGATTCGCTCAGAAATCGGGCTATAAAATGATGTACGTTGCCAACGCGGTTGAATTAGCCGATTTTTACGTCAAATTATCCCAAAATACAAGCACAACTGAGCGCGATAGATACTTGAAACACGCTGTGCAAACTGGCACCGAGGCTTTCGAATTGGCAACAGAAACAGGTGCTTTGTTCGAAAAATACGAAGCTGCGAAAACATTAGCAAGTGCATATAGAAAGCTAAACGACTACAAAAAAGCATTTCGGTATTTATCCCTAAGTATGGCTATAAACGATACAATTCGCAGTGAGGAAGCCGCCGATAATGCCTATAAAATTGAAAATAAATTTATATCCGAACGCAACCAGTTGCTGCAAAAAGACAAAGAGAACACCGAAAAACTGATGAAGAGCCGCGAAACAACGCTCATAATCGTCATTATAGGTTCAATTTTGCTATTGGCAATGCTTGTGATTATCTACCAGCGTATGCGCATGGTGAGCAAGCAGCGTGAGGAGATTGCCGAGCAAAAAGAGCTGATTCTGCTGCAAAAAGAGGAGGTGGAGGCGCAACGCGATTTTGCCAGCAAGCAGCGTAAAGAAATTCTTAGCTCCATAAACTACGCCAAGAGGCTGCAAGATGCTGTACTTCCCGCCATTCCAAGCGAACTGAGCATGTTTGTGCTTTATCTCCCCCGCGACATAGTGAGCGGCGACTTCTATTGGTACTCGCCCCACGGTGAAACGCTGCTGCTGGCCGTGGCCGACTGCACTGGCCATGGCGTACCTGGGGCCTGCATGAGTATGCTCGGCCTATCGTATCTGCGCGAAATAAGCCTGTTGCAGTTTAACGACACGCCCGCGCAAATGCTCGACACCATGCGACAAAAAATTATAACCGCCCTCGGTCAAACAGGCATAGCTGGCGAAACGCGCGACGGCATGGATCTCACCGTATGCAAACTCAACACTCGAACCAACGAACTGCAATTCGCCTCGGCCTACAACCCGCTGCTCGTTATCCCCAGCAGCGGAGAACCATACACCATCAAAGGCGACAAGCAGCCCATTTCGTACCACAGCAACATACAACCATTCACCAACCAAACAATACAGCTGCAACACGGCGACTCGTTCTACATGATGAGCGACGGCTTGAAGGACCTGTTCAACCCCGACAACAAAAAGTTCACCTACAAGCGGATAGTTAACATCCTGGAAGAACTGCGTACCGCGCCAATGCAACAACAGCACCAACGCCTACATGCAGAGTACGAGAGCTGGCTTGGCAACAGCAAACAAACCGACGACATCACACTGATGGGATTCCGCTTGTAAGCATATCTTTCTAAACACCGGACGAACACTGCAACAAAAATCCAACACCTTCTGTAATGCTGTTTGGGAACCAAACAATGCTTATAAATAACACACCGATTGAATTTTCGACCAAAATAAAAACAGGGACACATCGAAGTGCCCCTGTTTTTTCTTTGACAACGTATGCTTTGAAAGCATCTACAGCTTACGCTTCACCTCAATCTGCTGGAAGCCCTCAACTATATCGCCTACCTTAATATCGTTGAATTTGTCGATATTCAGACCACATTCAAAGCCTGTGTTTACCTCCTTCACATCGTCTTTGAAACGCTTGAGCGAACCCAAATCGCCAGTGTAGATCACAATGCCATCGCGGATTAGGCGCACCTTATTCGAGCGGACCATTTTGCCCTCGCGAACAATGCAGCCAGCCACATTACCCACTTTGCTAATGCGGAACACGTCCATAATCTCGGCGGTACCCGTAATCTCCTCCTTAATTTCAGGCGAGAGCATACCCTCTATAGCATCCTTTATCTCGTTAATAGCATCGTAGATGATGGAATACAGGCGGATATCCACCTCTTCCTTTTCGGCCACCTTACGGGCATTGGCCGACGGACGCACCTGAAAGCCCACCACAATGGCATCGGAAGCGGCGGCCAGCAAGATGTCGGACTCCGAGATTTGACCAACAGCGCGGTGAATAACGTTTACCTGAACCTGCTCCGTCGATAGCTTGATTAGCGAACCGCTGAGCGCCTCCACCGAGCCGTCAACGTCGCCCTTCACCACCACGTTGAGCTCATGGAAGTTGCCGATGGCTATGCGGCGACCAATCTCATCGAGCGTGATGTGCTTTTTGGTGTTGAGACCAACCATACGCTGTAGTTGCTCGCGCTTGTTGGCTATCTCACGCGCCTCGCGGTCGGTGTCCATGATATTGAAGTTATCGCCTGCCTGAGGCGCACCGTTCAAACCCGCCACCTGTACGGGAGTAGCTGGTCCTGCCTCGGTGATACGCACGCCACGCTCGTTGAACATGGCCTTTACGTGACCATAGAACGAGCCAGCAATGATGATGTCGCCCTGATGCAATGTACCCGCCTCAACCAGAACCGTGGCCACGTAGCCGCGCCCCTTGTCGAGCGACGACTCGAGCACCGCGCCGTGGGCTTTCTTGTTGGGGTTGGCCTTGAGCTCGAGGATGTCGGCCTCGAGCAGCACCTTCTCGAGCAATTTATCGATGTTTATGCCCTTTTTGGCCGAAATCTCCTGACACTGGTACTTACCGCCCCAATCCTCAACCAGATAGTTCATAGCGGCCAACTCCTCCTTTATCTTCTCGGGATTAGCCCCGTTTTTATCTATCTTATTGATAGCAAACACTATGGGCACACCTGCAATGCTGGCATGATTGATAGCCTCCACGGTTTGGGGCATCACAGCATCGTCGGCCGACACCACAATGATGGCCACATCGGTGAGACGAGCACCACGGGCACGCATGGCGGTGAACGCCTCGTGGCCTGGGGTGTCGAGGAATGTGATGTGGCGGCCATCGTCGAGAGCCACGCTGTAGGCACCGATGTGCTGGGTGATACCGCCCGCCTCGCCTGCTATCACGTTGGTGTGGCGGATGTAGTCGAGCAGCGATGTTTTACCGTGGTCCACATGTCCCATCACGGTAACAATTGGCGGACGGGGCAGCAAATCCTCAGGAGTATCAACCTCATCGCTGTCGATAGACTCGTGCAGCTCCACGCTCACAAATTCCACCTTGAAACCGAACTCATCGGCCACCAAGGTCATGGTTTCGGCATCGAGACGCTGATTGATAGACACCATCATACCAAGGTTCATGCAAACCCCAATAACCTGTGTAACAGGTACATCCATCATACTTGCCAACTCATTGGCCGACACAAACTCGGTTACCTTGAGTATATTCTTCTCGCGCTCGGCCTGCTCGAACTCCTGCTGGCGGCGCTCGCTGAACATTTCGCGTTTCTCCTTGCGGTATTTTGCTCCCTTGCCGCCGCCCTTGCCCTTGGAGGTGAGGCGGGCCAGCGTGTCCTTTATTTGCTTCTGTACTGCTTCCTCATCTACCTCTGGCTTTATGGGGCGTTTCTTTTTGGCCTTTTTGTCGGCCGCTGCGGCATTATTTGGCCTGTTGCCTGAGCCAGCATTCTTGCCACCGCCTCCACCATGCTGATTGCCGCCTTCGGGTATCTGTACCTTGGCCTTATCCTTGCTTATGCGCTTACGTTTCTTCTTACCCGCTCCATCGGAGTCAGTACGCTTCTTCTCAAACGAACTCAGGTCGATTTTTCCAACAACAGCAGGAGCTGTAAGCCTATCCACATTGGTGCGGAAAATCTCTTGCTCAACTGGTGTGGATTGGGGTGCACTTTCGTCATCAACCTCAACTTTAGGTTCGGGGGCGGGAACAACTGGCGCAGCTACAACAACGGGTTGTTCAACAACAGCCGCAGGAGCAGCAACTGGTTCTGAAAGCGGTTCGGCAATAGGTGCAGCAACGGACTTTTTCTTGGGCTTAGCATTGGCAGCATTTTTGTCTGTACCCTTTTCGCTGGCCTCATCTACCTTCTGCGGCTCTTTTGCCTCTAACACCTCAGCCTCTTTTTTTACTTCGGCCTTGGGTTGCTCAACATCGGCTTTGGTCTCTGGCTCTTTATCCTTGAGCAGATTGCCGTTGGCATCGAGTTCCACTTTGCCCTTAATTTTTACCTCAATTTTGGGTACTTCGGTGGCAATGCGTTGGTTCTGCTGAGCGGGAGCCGCATTCGATTTGATAAACAAATCCTTTTCGGGCTTCTCAAACTCCTCAACAACGACCTCTGTACGGTTCTCCACATCGTCGATGGAAATGGTCTCCTTCTTGTCCGCCTTCAGGTTCATCTGCTTGGCCTTTTCGCGCAAAGCACCGTCTTTATCGAACTCCTGCGCCACTAAGTCGACCAGCGAGCTGTCAATCTTGGCATTATAGTCATCGGCAGCTACCGTATGACCCTTCTTTTTCAAGAAGTCGACAATGGTATCCTTGCTAACGTTAAAGTCTTTGGCCAGTTTGCTGAGCCTTATCGATTTGTCTTTTGCCATATAGTTTCAGACCAGGGTATAAATGCGTTGATAAACGTTGTATTATGGTGATTTGTGAAGCGTTCTTGTGGGACTATTCGAATTCGGCTTTCAGAATGCGGAGCACCTCTTTCACCGTTTCTTCCTCCAAATCGGTGCGCTTCACCAGCTCGCCGAAGGGTATTTCTAACACGCTCTTGGCCGTATCGCAGCCTATACCCTTCAGGGTATCGATGATCCAGCTCTCCAGTTCGTCGCCAAATTCCTCCAAATTTACGTCCTCCTCGTCCTCGCCTGCCGATTCGCGATACACATCTATCTCATATCCAGTTAGTTGTATGGCTAACTTGATATTATATCCGCCCTTACCAATGGCCAACGAAACCTCGTTAGGCTTCAGATATACATCGGCGCGTTTGGTCTCCTCATCGATGCGAACCGACGATATTTTGGCGGGATTCAGAGCACGGGTAATATATAGTTGTATGTTGTTGGTGTAACTAACCACATCAATGTTCTCGTTGCGCAGTTCGCGCACAATGCCATGGATTCGGCTTCCCTTCATACCCACGCAAGCACCAACCGGATCGATGCGGTCGTCGTATGACTCTACGGCCACCTTGGCACGCTCGCCAGGGATACGCACAATGTTTTTGATGGTGATTAGCCCATCGAAAATCTCAGGAACCTCAAGCTCGAACAGACGCTCTAGGAAAACCGTAGACGTGCGCGACAGAATGATTTGTGGCGTGTTGTTTTTCATCTCCACGCGAATAACCACGGCGCGAACGGCATCGCCCTTACGGTAGAAATCGCTGGGAATCTGCTCGGTTTTGGGCAAATAGAGCTCGTTGCCCTCGTCGTCGTGAATCAGTATCTCCTTTTTCCACACCTGATACACCTCGCCGGTGATTAGCGTTCCGATGCGGTCGCGGTACTTCTCGTATAGGTTGTTTTTCTCGAGCTCCAATATGCGCGAGGCCAAGTTTTGGCGCAGCGACAGTATGTTGCGACGGCCAAACTCGCGGGGGTTGATTTCGGTGGTAACCTCCTCGCCCACCTCAAAATCTTCGTCGATTTTTTGGGCATCGCTCAGCGATATTTGGCGGTTGGGGTCTTCAACCTGACCATCCTCCACCACCTCTTGCATACGCAGGATTTGGAAATCGCCCTTGTCGAGGTTGATGATAATATCGTAGTTATCATCGGAACCATACATTTTAACGAGCATGTTGCGGAACACGTCTTCCAGAATGCTCATCATGGTTGGTCTGTCGATGTTTTTGAGCTCTTTGAACTCTGAGAATGTGTCGATCAGATTCAGATTGTCCATCGCTTTGGTATGTTGCTGTTTATCTATTTGACCTATTAATTATTTGAAGGGAACCAACTCTATGGCGCGTTTGATGTTTGCAAAAGCAATATGATCCTCGTGCTCCACCTCCTGCTTACGCTTTTTGCCCTCAACCATCTCGCGTAACGTATAGCGTAGGCTAATTCCGTCGGGGGTTACGCCAATTAGTTCGCCCTGCAGCTTCTGCCCATCGGTACGCAGCACTTCGAGGGTGCGCCCAACGCGCTTAGCGTATTGCCGTGCAAGCACGAGCGGCTGACCTATGCCCGCCGACATCACGCTGAGCTCAAAGTCCTCAACCTCGCGATCGAACTGACTCTCGATGTGGCGGCTAAGGGCTATGCACTCGTCGATTCCCACAGGACCATCGGCGTCAACAACCACGGTGATGGCGTTGGCGGGCGTTACGCTCACCTCCACCAAATATAGCCCATGGGCGGCTAAACCGTCCTGCGCTGCTTGCTCTATTTGCTCTTTGCTAATCATTGCTCACTTGCGGTTACGAAAACAGGGGACTGTCGTCCCCTGAACCCATACTGCTTAAAAACGCCGCAAAGATATGCATTTTTTCCTTACCTACCAAATCCTACCCCCATTTTTGCCCAAGCTTACAGGCTCAAATACAACGCTAAACGGCAAATATAACGGCTCTTACCCGTTTTTACCACATCGCAACACTCAGCACAACGGACATAAATATAGATATAAATATTTTATACTCAACATATTACATCGCCACACCTGCATTCCACCAATAACCTCCCAATTGAGCTACAACGACGATATAGCGGCATATTTACGCGTATTTGCACATAAAACCGAACAAAAGCGAGCGATGGGGCGTAAAAATGGGAGTTTTATGGCCTTAATCCATATTTGTTTGTAAATTTACAACCCGCAAAACCAACCATACACGAGTTCGTGCATCATGCGTTTTAAACTGAACATACTACAGAAAATACTAGTCTATATACTAGGCTCATCGGTACTCCTCTTTGCCATTATATTCCTCTATGTTAGCAACTCCAACCGCAGCAACATACAGGAAACATCGCTGCGGCTCACCGACTCCTACGCACAGCGCTACGCCTACGATGTACAGCAATGGATTGGCGATATATTTGTAACCACACGCACGCTGGGCGCAGCCTACCGCGAGTATCGCAACATGCCATTCGAGGAATGGATGCCCCTGTTCCGCTCCATGAACTCCCACGCAATGCGCGTGTCGCCCAACATCGATGCCATCTGGGACTCGTGGATGGCCAATCGGGTGAACCCCAACTGGGATGGGCCGCAAACCGCACGATACTTCAGCAACACCATCCGCAATGCATCGGGCCGACTAACCATAAACACCCACATCGACGGCATGAACGGCGAATCCACCGCCTTTGCCGCTGTACGAACCAAGAGCCACGAATTTATGCTCGAACCCTACTTCTCCAAAGCACAGCAAGTACTAATGTCGAGCGTGATTATCCCAATAATGGACGACGGTTTTGTGGGGCTGGTGGCCTCCGATATCAAGCTGTCGCAATTCCAAACACAGGTGGAGAACATACGCCCCTTCCCAAACAGCCAGGCATTCATCATCACACATCATGGCTACGTGGTGGCGCATAGCGACACATCCTTAGCCCGCCGCAACATAAGTGAAACCTTCATAGAGCTGCCCGCAAACATCGACTACATGGCAAAAGTGCAGTCGGGCATACCTTTCTCGTTCACATTCGACCACAAGCACAAACGCTCCTACTGCACCGTGATGCCCGTAAAATTAGGTACATCGAACGAATATTGGGCTGTGGGCATCACCACACCCTACTCCGATGTGCTGGCACGCAGCAACCGCGACTACAACCGCGCCCTGCTGGTGGCACTGCTTTCAATTTTGGCCATAATAGCCGTGGTGATTGCCGTGGGCTACAGCATAACCAATCCGCTGAAAGAAATAACCCACCGCATGCAAAGCTTAGCAAAGGGCAAAGTTACACGCGACCTGCTATTCACGGTTACGCGCAACGACGAGATTGGCCTAATGACCGTGGCGTTCTCCGAAGCCATACTTGGCATACTGGAGAAAACCGACTTTGCCCAGCACATGGGCAAGGGCGACCTCGATGCCGAAATCACCCTGCTCAGCACCGACGACACGCTGGGCAAAGCCTTAGTGGAAATGCGCGACAGCCTACGCTCTAATCGCAACGAAGAGGAAGAGCGCAAGGCCGACGAAGCCAAACGCCGCTGGATTAGCGAGGGTCTGGCAGAGTTTGGCGGCATAATGCGCCGCCACAACGATAACCTAGAGCTGCTCTGCGACGATGTGGTGAAAAACCTTGTTTGGTATCTAAAAGCCTCGGTGGGCGGCATCTTTATGGCCGACGAAAACCCCGACGACCCCAAACGCCCCTCCTACTCCCTAATATCAGCATTTGCATACGACCGCAAACGTATTTTTAATAAAAAGTACGAACACTCCGAAGGACTAGTAGGCGCGTGCGCTGCCGAGCGCGACATTATTGTGCTAACCGAGATTCCCGACAACTATATCGAAATCACATCGGGCTTGGGCGACGCCAATCCCAACAGCATAATACTGGCACCGCTGGTGAACGACAACGATGAGGTGCTGGGCGTGATTGAAGTGGCGTCGCTGCAACGATTTGAGGTACACGAAATTGAGTTTGTTAAAGAGATGTGCAAGAGCATCACCTCATCGCTCAACACCGTGCGTGTGAATGCCCTCACCAAGCAACTCTTCGAGCAATCGCAAGCGCAAGCCGAGCGTATGCAGGAGCAGGAAGAGGAGATGCGCCAAAACTTCGAGGAATTGCAAGCCACACAGGAAGAAGCAGCCCGCAAGTCGTATGAACTTGAGGGCATTGTGAGCGCCCTCAACTCTTCGTTCTACATGGTTGAATACGATGTTAGCGGCTTTGTAATTAGCGTAAACGACGCATTCCTGCGCACCCTTTGCGCCAAGCGCGAAGACATACTTGGCACACACCACATAGAGAACACCAACCTCTCCGACATGGCGCGTGCAAGCTACGAGCAATTCTGGAACGAGATTCTTGAGGGGCAGATAAAGACGCGCAAAACCCACATCAAAATGGAGGGCATAAATCGCGTACTGCTCGAAACCTATTCGGGCATACGCAACGAGCAGGGCGAAATCTACAAGGTGCTAAAAATATCCACCGACGTAACCAATGTGTAGCCCAGAGCCTCAACACGTTTGGCCATGCAAAAGCGGCAACGCCCTATGGAGCCTATGCAGCGTAGTTATCTCGCGATTATTGCATCAAAAGTTTGGACAAAAAAATAGCAGCGAACCACAACCGCTGCTATTCTCAACATTGTATAATTTAAAAAAATACAATGTCCTACAAATGAACTGTTTGTGGGCCCAGTTGGGCTTGAACCAACGACCCCCTGATTATGAGTCAGGTGCTACTAACCAACTGAGCTATGGGCCCCAAATCGGCATCGACCGATTTTTACGGCTGCAAAGATACAACAACGAAGCGAATTTCTCAAACCATTTGGCAAAAAAAATATGCGTAAAATGACATTCTATCCATACAAATCGCTGAATATAAGTGATATAATATTCGATCTAGGCGGCGTAATACTCGACATCGACTATCGGCTAACACTACAAGCATTTGCCCAACTGGGAGTGCAAAATCTCGAAGAGATATACACGCTAACCTCTCAACGTGAAGTGGTTAGCCAATTCGAACGCGGACAAATAGATGCCCGCACCTTTATAGAGGAGCTTCAGCCACTACTGCGCATCGACCTGAACTACGACAAGGCCGTGGCTGCCTGGAACGCCATGATTCTGCCATGGAGTCCGCAACGAATGACACTTGTGGAACGTCTGCGCAATCACTACGGCCTGCACCTGCTGAGCAACACCAACACGCTGCATCGCGATGTGTTTGAGTTCACGCTGCGGCAAACCACGGGGCAATGCATAGCGCACTATTTCGACCATGTGGGCTACTCATTCGAAATGGGCGCACGCAAGCCCGAACCAGAAATATTCCGCGCCATGCTGCGCTGGGCAAAACTCGACCCATCGCGCACCCTATTCATCGACGACAACGCCAGCAACGTGGAAACAGCCCGTGCCGAAGGGATTGTGGCCTACCACATCAATCCCAGCCACGAGCGCATCGACGACCTGTTTGTGGAGGAGTAGAGCCGCTCGGCTCAATCAATTGGACGGATTGGCCGACAATATGCGGCGCGTGAGCATCTGCACAGGAAAACGAGCGCACAGGAACCCGATGAGCAGTACTATGCCCAAAACAGCCGCAATATCGAGCATCTGAACATCAACAGGATAGGCATCGATGATGAACGTACCCTGCCCCTCGAGTTTTATCAGCTTAAAATGTTGCTGCGCCCAGCAAACAAGCAATCCCACCACCGTGCCTATAACCACACCGCCCACCGAAATAAGCATTCCCTCGCCTATGAATATGCGCCTGATGAGCGCATTATCGGCTCCCAAGCTGCGCAAAGTGTTCACATCGTTACGCTTATCAATTATAAGCATGGAAAGCGTACCCACAATATTGAACGAAGCAATGATGAGTATTAGCGTGAGTATCAGCCCAATAACCAATTTCTCGGTCTTCATAGTGCGATAGAACGTTTCGTTCTGCTGGTAGCGATTCAACACACGATAGTTCGAACCTAACAGCGCTGCAACGTCGCTCTGTATGGCCTCCACGCGCTGATAGTCGGCAACACGCACCTCAAGGGCCGAAACGGTGGTGGAATCGTAGCCAAGCAGCTGGCGCACAAACTCGGCTGGTGCTATGGCATACTGCATGTCGATGTCGGCCTGCACCGAAAATACACCCATGGGCATAATGGAACGCTGCTCAAAAGCCGCCTCGAGCGAGAGCGACGACTTGCCTCGCTTGGGAATATAAACCGTAATGGGCTGAAAATGAGCCAAACTTGCGTTCAACGTTTGAGCAACGCCCAACCCCAAAGTGATGAAAGGCTGCGACCCCATCCACAGTTTAAACTTGCCGTCGCGTATGCACGAATCGATATGTGTGAGGTTGGCATAGTTGCGCCCCACGCCCTTGATTGTGCCAATGTGCCGCTTGGAGCTATAGGCCAAAAGGGCATTCTCTTCCACCACATCGCACACCACCAACAGGTCGGAATGCTGCCGCAACGCGGCTATTTCGGGCGCACTGGTGCTAAACGTCTTCCCCTCGACGGGGAGAATTTTCAGATCGGCGTCGAGCTTCGAATACATGCCCTTGATTACCGCATCGAAGCCGTTGAACACCGACAGCACAATCACCAGCGCAACAACGCCCACCGTGATGCCCACCAACGAAATGATGGATATGATGTTGATGATGTGGAACGACTTTTTGGCGAACAAATAGCGCCGTGCTATGAGGAGCGGTAGGTTCAAGACTATGGTTCGTTTTACGTTTTATGAACTAAATATTTATGCCTTGCGGCAGATATAGAGCAACTCATTGGGGGGCAGGGCGTAGCGCTCCACCTCGGCCGGACTGAAAGTCTTCACAAAATCGTCCTCAACCACACTAAAACCAGCCTGTTCGAGGCGTTTAGCATAGTCGCGGCCATACAATCGCAAATGATCGCGCTGGCCATAGTACTCCTCGCGCAACTCGGGAGTATTGTAGTCGGGGTTTTCGAGCGTCTGCTCCATGGAATAGTCGATTGGCACCTGCAAAATGGCGAAGCCATCGGCTGTCAGCACACGGCGTATCTCGCGCATGGCCTGCAGATCGTTGTCCACATGCTCCAGCACATGGTTGCACAGCACCACATCGAACGAGCTGTCGGCAAAGGGCATTTGCTGCACATTCATCTTAACCTCGGCCCATGGCGACACCAAATCGGCGGTGGTATAGAGCAAATTCGACATCTGCTTAAACCGCTTAATAAAGCAATATTCTGGCGCGATATGTAGCACCGATAGCGATGCAGTGAAAAAATCTGTACGACGCTGCAAATACAGCCAAATCAAACGATGCCGTTCCAGCGACATGGAATGCGGCGCAATGGCATTGGGACGTATATGGTTGCGCCCGTAGGGCAGCATTTTGCGGTAGCAACGCCCCGATATGGGGTCCTGATAGCGGTTGCCCAAGTAGAACAGGCCAACTATTTTGAGGCACACCCCAGCCACCTGCTGCAATATGTGGCGTGGAATAAACCGCGTGGTCCAAGCAATGATGAACTTCATGAGCGGCTATTGTTTGAGCAGGCTGTCGATGCGATCGATATAGTCGAGCGAATCGTCGATATGGAACGACAACGCGGGCACAATGCGCAGCTGGTGGCGAATGATACGCCCCAGCTCAAGGCGTATGGTTTTGTTGCTGCGCTCGAGCTCGGCCATGGTGGCCTGCGCCTGCTGCGATGGGAACACACTAACATGCGACCGCGCAATGGACAAATCAGGGCTTACCCTGACACGGGTTATGGTTACCATGCGCCCAGGGAACAGTTCGGGCGTTAGGCGTTGTATGATGCCGCCAAGCTCTTTCTGCAGCAGGCGTTCAACCTTCTGTAAACGGGTTCCTTCCATAGCAATACTCTATTGGCCGCAAATTTACTATTTTTTAGCGTAAAACTCCAAGCAACATAAATAAAAAGAAAGAGTACTACATTTATTTTTTTCAAATAGAACACTATTATCGAAAAGGCATAAAACTAATAGCAAAGAAAATAAATCAAAAAATAAATAGATAAAATTATTTTTATCATACACACTCCATCGCAATATAAAACATATTTTGTAATTATATACAAATCAACACATTACATAGTACATGCAGTAAATTCAAAACTAAATACTCAGAAAATATGCGTATTTTTTTGCACAGCACAAGGCATTTGCCTAAATTTGCAACTGCATACACCCCAAAAACGATAGCCATGAAACTCACTATCGCACTGGCAATGCTGATGTTCTGCACCATAAACACATTTGCACAGCAAGCTGCCGACACGCTATGCCTCACCGACGAATATATGGCCGACGGTGTGATGCGCCGCATTGATAGTGAGCTATGGCTCAACGGCATAGAACTCTCGCCCGACACGCTCCAACTCATGCTATCGGACCGAGACTTCGCCACCTACAGCGGAGCGGTTCGACAGTACTACGTTGGCAAAGTGCTTCGCGACGTGGGCTTTTTGGGCATAGGCGTAGCGGCCATTTCTATTACCGTGGCTCAACTGCTTCCAGTGCAAAAAGGGACAGACATGGGGTCAGCTGCCTCGTTTTGGCTAATGCTACTCGGGACTAGCAACCTAATAGCCGCCATTCCGTTGGTTTCAACGGGCATACCGCTCAAATTGATAGGCGAAGCACGGCTCAACTGGCTGGCAACCAACTATAACCATACGCACAGCCACAGCACATGGCACATTGCGCCCTTATTCACCCCCACAGGGCAAGTGGGCATAGCCCTACGTTATACATTTTAAAATAACTGACATACAGACAATTAAAATGACCACCTACGGACAGCTCTACGGTTCGTTTCTAAAAATTGGGATGTTCACGCTGGGCGGGGGCTACGCCATGATTCCGCTCATGGAGCGCGAAGTGGTTGACAAACGCCAATGGCTCAGCCAACAAGAATTTATGGACGCCATGGCCATTGCCCAATCAATGCCTGGCATTTTTGCGGTGAACATGGCCACCCACGTAGGATTCAAGCAACGCGGCGCGCTGGGGGCTGTTTGCGCCGTTTTGGGCAACATAGCCGTTCCAATAGGCATAATTGTAATACTGGCCATGTTTTTCCGCTCGTTTGCCGACAACAGGGTAGTTGAAAGCATATTCAAGGGCATACGCCCCGCAGTGGTGGCACTCATTGCCGCTCCTGTGTTCAACATGGCCCGCACAGCAGGCGTGAAATGGCAAAACGCATGGATTCCCATTGCAGCCGCCCTACTGGTTTGGCTTTGGGGCGTATCGCCCATAGCGATAATAGCATTGGCCGTGATTGGCGGAATTATATTTGCACGAATAAAAACAATAAACAACAAATAGAAGCAATGATATTTTGGCGTATATTTATAATATTTTTAAAAATCGGTGCTTTTAATTTTGGCGGCGGATACGCCATGATTGCGCTGATACACAACGAGGTAGTAGAACGTCAGGGGTGGCTAACGCAGCAAGAATTTATTGATGTGGTTGCCATTTCACAGGCAACGCCTGGTCCGCTGGGCATCAACGTGGCCACCTACGCTGGCTACACCGCAGTGACTAATGCAGGGTATGCACCCGCAATGGGCATTTTAGGAGCAGTGCTGGCTTCGTTCTCGGTGGTGCTTATTCCAATGCTACTGATGGTGCTGGTGAGCAAGCTGCTGCAACGCCACAGCCATAGTCCCATCGTGAAAACGGTGCTACGCGTGCTACGGCTGGTGGTGGTGGGGCTAATAGCCTCGGCCGCACTGGTGCTAGTGTCGCCCGAGAATTTTGGTTCGTACCAAAATGCTCCCATGCAGCTGGTGGTAAGTGTAATTATATTTGTGGTCGTATTCGTGGCCGCACGCAAACGGGTGAACCCAATCACGCTACTCGGCCTCAGCGGGCTAACTGGCTTACTGATATATATATGGTAGCCTACAGATTATAATTAAAAATAATGACAATAAAAAGAAAATTTAAATATATTGATATACAACTATTTACATCATAAAAAACAACAAAACAAAAATCATAATAAAAAAAAGAAACGTACGCTTCGCTACACCAAACCTAAGCACACACAAAAACATGTAAATACATAATTTACAGCACCTTAACCTCCGTGCGGCGATTTTGGGCTCGTCCCTCGGGGGTGGTGTTAGGCGCTATGGGGCTAGTTGCTCCGTAGCCCTTAGAACGCAAACGATTGGCGGCTATGCCGCGCTGCGTCAGATAGCGAACAACTGCCTGTGCGCGCTGCTCCGATAGCCGCTTATTATAGGCTTCGGTTCCCTCGTTGTCGGTGTGTCCGCCTATCTCTACCTGCACGTCGGTGTTCTGCTGAAGTATAACGGCAAGTTTGTTAAGCTCCACGGTCGATTCGGGACGCAACTCGTATGAGGCAGTGGCAAAGAAAATATTACGCATCACCATCACCTCATCTTTCACTATGGGATGGAGCAGCACATCGACCCTGAACGGCCTCGAACGCGGGTATGCGCCCTCAAAATTGATATGCTCGGAGTGAAACAAATACCCAGTTTTTGAAGCAAATAGGCCATATTTACGGCTCACTGGCAGGCAAACCAGAAATCGGCCAGCAGCGTTGGTACGCGTGCGCATGAGTTCGTGATGCGTTTCAAGGTCAATCAGCGATATTTCAGCCTCAAGGGGGAGCGTGGTTTTGCTATCCTTCACCATGCCCAAAAAATACGACGTGGGTATAGGCGCGGTAGCAGCGGGCATATTGAACGTAAATATATCGCGTCCCCGCTCAGTGTCGATGTCCGACGAATAATAGGCCACCGTGCCAGCTGCGTTCACAATCAGCCCCTCCTCGCTTTGATGGGTGTTTATGGGATAGCCCACATTTTGCGGAATTCCCCAACGCTTGGTGCTGTCGCGCCGCGCAAAGAAAATATCCTGCCGTCCCATGCCCAGATGTCCGTCGGACGAGAAATAGAGCGTCTGATTGTCGAAATGGATGAACGGCGATTGCTCGTCGCCGCTGGTGTTTACTGTGTCGCCTAGGTTTACGGCGGGTTGCCACTGGCCGTTATCGGTTCGGGTCGATGTCCAAATGTCGTAGCCGCCCTTGCCGCCGGGACGATTGCTCACAAAATAGAGCGTGCGGCCATCGGGCGAAATAGAGGGCTGTTTCTCATTGTAGCGGTCGGTGTTCACCGTATTGGGCAACCGCATGGGGTGCTTCCAGTAGCCATGACGGTCCACCTCGGTGTAATAGAGGCTGCAAAGGCCACGGCACACGGTAAAGAACATCTGCTGACCATCGGCACTAAGCGACTGCGCACCCTCGTTGAAATCGGTGTTGATGGGCGGTCCCATGGGACGTCCCATACCCCAAGCGCTGCTCGAATCGCGATGGCTAATGAAAAAATCTTCCTGCCAACGCGATTGCGGTACGCCAATGCCACGTTCCTTTGGGCAACGCACGGTATAGACCAGCGTCTGCTCATCGGCCGACAAACTGGGCCAATACTCGTCGTACTCGGAGTTCACTCCCCCACCGAGATTCTGTGGGCTAAACGGCACTGGATTGTTGAGCGCATCGATGGCAAACCTGCACTGCTCAGCCCCCACCATAGCGCGTTGACTGAGCTTGGGCTGCAACTTTTTCCCCATAGCAATGCATTGCTCAAACCGGCTCAAAGCCTGCTGATAGTTGCCCACGCTCTGATGCAGCTGCCCAATCATGAGCGGCAACTGCGGAAACGCTTCGGGACGAAGGCTATCAGCGCGTTCGGCGGCCACAAGAGCTTTTAGCGGCCGATGCTGCTCCTCGTAAACCTGCGCCAGCACCAAATGCGCCTCCACAAAATTGGGGTCGCGCTGCACTGCTTCGAGCAAGAATTGCTCGGCTGCATTCAGATTGAAGCGATCGTATTGCGCCAAGGCCTGCTGGTAGCGTTCAATGGCCTTTTTGTTCTTTGTGCTATATTGCTGACCGCCTTGGCTAACTCCGAAAGAAGGGAACAAAAGCAGCATTAGAATGATTGAGAGGACTATCCGCATGAACTTAAAACGCAAGCAATTTAATGGTTCTGCGTTGTACGTAAGTACTTTGTGGGATGTTCGCCGCACAGCGCATTTTCGCCCGCAAATCCCGCTAATAGGTGATTTTGCGTACTACAGTATATTCCAACTTTTTATTGCGCGGCTTATTGCCCTGGGCAATGCTGCACGAGTAGGTATGCCTTGTAGTCCAATTTCCCTGCGAATCATACTCATACTCATAGTAGTAGGCCTGATTGAGCTTCAGTTTGCCCTCCAATGCCTCGAGCACCACATCGCCATATTCGTTAAACTCACGCTTTAGGTTGTTGGTTGGCACAGGCTCTTTGGGGTCGATGGGATAGTTATACGACCCGCTAAACAACCCGCTTGGCGTATGCCGCGTAACACGTATGCAATTGCTGGCAGGTATGCGAATAACACGCTCTATGTTGATTAGCGTACCTTTGGTGTTATACACCTTAGCCTCCACGGGCATGCCTGTGGAATCGCAGCGCACATCAGCACGCTGGCTAAAACCATCGCCCACGGTGTGCACAATGCCCTCCAAATGCTCCGAACTATCGTTGTAGTGAAACTCCACAACCTCGGTGGTCCAGCCCACCACATTCACATAGCGCTCGCCCGTGCGTTTGAGCAACTTGCCCGACGACGTGTATTCCCACTTGGTTTCTGAACTACGCCCACCACGGCTATTTTTGCCCAATTCATAAAGAATCTTACCATGAGCGTTGTAGGTCTGACGCACGTTGAGTTTCTTACCCGTAAGGTGCAACTCCTGCTCCTCCTCAATCACCGAAAATCTACTCCCACGCGAAGCGGGCTGAAGGCTTTGCAAATAGACATCGAGGAATGGCTGCGCCGCCACATCAGACATGGACATAACAAGCGCAACCATCGTCAACACTACAATTGAGGCCATTTGTTTCATACTCTCGGACGGCTTCTAATCTCAAAAATTATCGGCTGCAAAGATAGCATTTTACATCCAATATGCGACAAATGCACTCCACTTTTACACATGCAACTATCCGAAATTCAACACTATAACTACATACAGATATAATTATACGACCAATGACAGAATAAGAAATTCTAAACGCCCCCCAAGCAACCGAACATATCAACGCTTTTTTTGTAAATACATGATATTTAATTACTTATAAAAAACAAACAAGTTTTTTTATTTCAATATACATCAGCAAAATGCTCTAAAACACAAATAGGCACGAATAAAACCCAAA
The DNA here is from genome assembly GCA_017524185.1 of Bacteroidales bacterium. Classification (GTDB taxonomy): domain Bacteria; phylum Bacteroidota; class Bacteroidia; order Bacteroidales; family Tenuifilaceae; genus RGIG6076. Next base: position 1,730 of record JAFWUG010000032.1, on the reverse strand, counting down.
CTAATACAGCCACCATTATCAAAATAGCTATCTTTGCGCCCTCAATATTGATAGTGCTTTATGCAGTTTAAAACACTCATATTCAACGCTTTTCAGGAGAATACCTACCTGCTCTACGATGGAAGCGGTGAGGCAGCTATTGTTGATGCGGGCTGCGCTACACCTCGTGAACGCGAACGGATGCAGGATGTCTGTGCAGAACTATGCGTGCGCCCCACGCTGCTGCTCAACACCCACTGCCATATCGACCACCTGCTGGGCGTGGCCTACCTCAAACACCACTACGGTGCCCAGGCAGCCGCCCACCCCGACGATGCCCCCCTACTGCGCACATTGCCCGCCCAAGCTGGTCTGTTTGGCGTGCCGCTCGACGAGGTGCCGCAGTTCGACATGGATCTGAAACACCAACAAACAGTACGCTTTGGCAACACCACGCTGCTTGTGCTGCACACCCCTGGCCATAGCCCCGGCGGCGTGTGCTTCCTGCATCAGGAAAGCGGCACGCTGCTCTCGGGCGACACGCTGTTCCAAGGCTCGGTGGGGCGAACCGACCTCCCCGGCGGCGACTACGGCACGCTGATGCAGAGCATAAAGCAGCACCTGCTCACCCTGCCCAACGCCACCGTGGTGCTACCCGGCCATGGCCCTCAAACCACAATTGAATACGAGCGCAACCACAACCCATTCATAAACAGCTAAATGCGCCACTTCATACCATTCGCCATAGGGCTTACGCTCACGCTAAATAGCTGCCAGCAGCCCGACCGTAGCCCCGAGTTGCGCGAAGGAGACATCCTGTTCCAGGACCTACAGTGCGGGCCGCTATGCGAGGCTATAAATGCTGTTACACAGGGTGTTGATGGGCGCAACTTCTCCCACTGCGGCATGGTGGTGCGCGTGGCCGACACGCTATGCGTGGTGGAGGCCATTGGTGGCTGCGTACAGCTATCGTCGCTGCACCATTTCTTCGCCCGCACGGGCGACACCGCCGAGGTGCGCAACGTGGCCGTGGGGCGGCTTCATCCCAAACACCAGCACCTAATCGCGCCCGCATCGGCCTATGCGCTGCGCCAACTGGGCGTCCCCTACGACGACCTGTTCCTCCCCGACAACGGCAAGCTCTACTGCAGCGAGCTGATTTACGAGGCCTATCGCGCTGCCAACACCGCTAATCCCCTGTTCCAGCTACAGCCCATGACCTACAAGCAGCCCAACAGTAACAGCTATTTCCCCGCGTGGGTTGACTACTACGAAGCGCATCGCGCCGAAATCCCCGAAGGCAAACCGGGCATCAACCCTGGCCTAATATCCACCTCAAAGGCTCTTGTTATGGTGGATTATCCCCAGTTTGTGCAATAACAAAAAAAGCACCTACCGAATTCGATAGGTGCTTGGAACTTATTGTTTTACTGGCATTTTAGGGTAAAGCAAGGTCTTTCAGCCAATTGATAATGAGGTCCAGCGCCTCGGGGGCAAAAGTCTCCTCAATCTGGCGATACTCGGTCATCAAACCAGTGGTGCTATGCTGGAAGAGATGGTTCAAACCCTCCATGGCAACAACCTTTGAGCCATTTTTACCCTCCAGGGCATCGCGCAACGCCTTGAGGTTGCTGTTGGGCTCAACCTGCTGGTCCTTAGTGCCATTGAGCGCAAGTACGGGGCATTTTATATCGCCGAGCTGCGGACGCATATCGAGCGACAGAAAATGTTTGAAATAAGGGTTATGCATG
>JAFWUG010000031.1 GCA_017524185.1 Bacteroidales bacterium | reverse complement strand
TCAAAAATATTGCCTACCTTTGCCCTCAATCAATAGGGAACGATATGGCCAACCTGATTGCAAGGCATAGGGAGATAGCCGAGCTCAACCGCAAGTATCACTCGGGTAAATCGGAGTTCATAATTGTGTATGGACGCCGCCGCATCGGCAAAACATTCCTGGTGAACAATACCTTTGCCGACCGTTTCACGTTCACCTACGTGGGCTCCCGCAAGCAGAAACAGGCCAAGCAGCTGCAACGCTTCGCCGAGCAGCTCAGGGCCTACAGCGGCTCAGCCTACGCGCCAGCCCTCAGCAGCTGGGAACAGGCCTTCGCCGAACTGCGAGCCCTCGTGGAGCGCAGGCCCAGCGACGAGCGCAAGGTAATCTTCTTCGACGAGATGCCCTGGATCGACACGCCCCGCAGCGCTTTTGTCGATGCGCTGGAGTACTTCTGGAACGCTTGGGCCGCCCAGCGCACCGACATCATGTTCATAGCCTGCGGCTCGTCAACCTCGTGGATGGTCGACAAGCTCATCAAGAACCGTGGCGGCCTGCACAACCGCATCACCGAGCAAATCTACCTACGCCCGTTCCGCCTGGGCGAGAGCGAGGAGTACCTCCACGCCATGGGCTGCGAGTGGGACCGCTACACCGTGCTGCAGTGCCACATGGCCATGGGCGGCGTGCCCTACTACATGAGCCTGCTCAACCCCGCGCAGAGCCTGGCGCAGAACATCGACCGCCTGTTCTTCGAGAAGAATGCCCCCATGCGCGAGGAGTTCGACGAACTGTTCGGGGCGCTATTCGTCCACGCCGACAAGTACGTGGCCGTAATCAAGGCCCTGGCCAGCAACCGCGAGGGTATGCTCCACGCCGACATCATCAAGAAAACCGGCCAGTCGGGCGGTAGGCTCACCAAGGTGCTCGAAAACCTCGAACGCTGCGATTTCATCGAGCGCTACGCCCGTTTCAAATCGACGGTGCGCAACACGCTCTACAGGATTAGCGACCCCTACCTGCTGTTCTACTTCAAGTTTATCGACGGCAAGCACACCCGCGACAGCCACTGGTGGACCAACAACCTGCACACGCACTCGGTGGAGGCCTGGGAGGGATTCAGCTTCGAGGCCATCTGCCTGCTGCACCTCGACCAAATAAAGCGCAAGCTGGGCATCAGCGGCATCTCCACCAACTCAAGCGCGTGGCGCTTGCTGGGCGATGGCGCACAGAAGGGCGTTCAGATTGACCTGATAATAGACCGTGCCGATCGGGTGATCAACCTCTGCGAGATGAAGTTCGCCGAAGCCCCCTACGCCATTAGCAAGGACTACGCCGAACGGCTGCGCGGCCGCATGGCCACGTTCAGAGCCTCCACGGGCACCACCAAAAGCCTAGTAACCACGCTGATAACCACCTACGGTGTGCTGCGTGGCATCCATTCGGGCGTTGCCCAAAGCGAGGTTACCATGGACGATTTGTTCGCCATATAACTCTCGTGCATCCCAGTAAAATCAAGTAAAACGCTTTATAAGTGTCCATAACTCGATTGAAAAGCGAGATGTGGACGGTTTTGAGCGTTATCTGCAAGATATAAACAAGTACAGCCTACCATTTTGGTAGGCCGTACTTGATGTATGGAGTATAGTGCTACTCTTCTATTTCGCGAGCCATAATCCAGTGTTCAAATATATAATAATCTCCGTAGCCCCTCGCTATAGATCTACTCTTAAAAGTTTTGTCAAGATGCCACCCTTTGTTTGCAAGATAGTTTACGGCATCTAATGCTGACGCAAAGAACAGCGTGTTGCCATTAGAATCAACTTCAAATTTCTTAACATAACTTCAGTCCCATAATATATGCATGCTCGTTTTCGTTTGTCAGGATGCTCGAAATAACCATATGTAGTTGGAGGCCCTTGAAGCACTTCGGAATCGAATGTATCTTGACGAACTTTTTCTGCTCTTTCGTAAGCCTTTATCCTATGAGCAGGCGGTATAAAGGCGTCATCAATTAGTTCATTTGTTGTGCCTACACGAGCATCAGCATCTATAGGACTATCAAACCAATCATAAGGGATAAGATTACTTATCACCTCACAGTACTCCATTCTTTTCTTTGTCATGTTGTTGTTGAGTTACCAATTTTGTTTTTTTACTATATTCGTTCTATCATTGGATGATACTATCGTTGTGAAATTAGGGTAATTATCCCCTTTTTCCATGTTGTTCCTCCAATGCAACGGCTGTAAATTGTCTATGGCATCTGTACCCCCTTGGGATTGCGGAATTTTGTGGTCAACATTCCACCCAAAATCTGTTCCATATTCGTCATAGGCAATCCATGCCCCTGCAAAGTCCTGCCTGTACTTTGTGGCATCATATCCGTAAACTTCTTTGGCTCGTTCCCAAACTTGCTGTAATTTTGCTTCGCTTATGTCCATCGTTGTTCATTTTAAGTTAGTTTACTCTCCAATGCAAACTCCATGCCACGCATCTCCCTGTCATACCATCTCCCACCCTCCACCAAAACCCGCCAAAACCCATCATAAGTGTCCATAACTCGAAAATATTCTCAGTTGCGGACACTTATAGAATATTATAATTGTCCATAACTTATCCTATCTATGAGGTATGGACACTTTTGGGGGTTCTATGCCTTGAACTCCGCAGCTCGAACCACATCTATTCGGCCTTCGGGGACATCGAGCGTGTCGTGCATGTCGAGGGTTACGAGGGTGGCGTGGGGTAGGCGTGTGTCGGCCATGGCCAAGCGTAGGCCAGTTAGCTCGCGCTGCTGGTTCTCGTCGGTGAGGCGGAGGCACACCTGGTAAAGGGCTTGCGGCTTGTTGGCTAGGTCGGTTACCACAAAGTCGCATTCGCCCTTGCTTTGGTAGTAGAATATGCGGTTGCGGTGCTTCTTGCGCAGGCATAGGAACACGTAGTTCTCCAGCAGCCTCCCGGTGTCGTCGGTGGGCGAGAGGCTCACGGCTCGCGCCAGGCCGGTGTCTATGGCGTAAACCTTTTTGGGGTTGCGCACCGTTGTGCGTATGTTGGTGGAGTACTGGCCCACGGTGTCAATCAGGTAGGCATCGCGCATGTGGGCTATGTGCTCCAAGATGGTGGAGGTGGCAACATCGCCCACAACCGATGTTAACCTGTTGGCCGAGAATGGTTTGGCCGCATTGCTGAGCAGATACACCGCCAGCAGCTTGAGCGGCGCTATGCTGCGCACACCGTGGCGTATGGCTATGTCGCGCACAAGGATGTCGTCGAGGGCGGTGAGTAGTATGTTGGGGTCGCCATGGCGCAGGTACTCGGGCATGCCGCCCCTTTGCAGGTAGTGCAACAAGCTTTCGGTGCTGCTCTTGGCTCCCGTGCAGGTCAGGAACTCGGAGTAGGAGAAGGGGAACAGCTCGGTGGAGAGGTGTCGGCCGGTGAGGTGGGTGCCGAGCTCGGAGCTGAGCATGGAGGCGTTGGAGCCAGTGATGTACACGCGGAAGCCCTCGCGTAGCAGCTGATGCACGAATATCTCCCAGCCCTCAACGGTCTGTATCTCATCGAACATCAGCGTGTTGCAGCCGCGCTGGCCGATGTGGGCGTATAGACGCTTGAAGTCGTCGGCCACGAATCCCGTGAGGTTTATGTCCTCGAAGTTGAGGAAGAGCAGCTCGCTGAGCGGGTAGCGCCCTGCTATCTGGCGGAGCATGGTGCTTTTACCGCATCGGCGTAGGCCGGTGATTATGGCCGCAAAGCCGTCTATGGCGTTTATTTGCTCCACATCGTCGCGCCGCACCTCGTTGGTTGGTCTCTGCAACCAGCTCATCTGTCGTTCTACCACCTCGGCTATTTGCTGCTTGTATATCATGGTGTTATGCATTTAACACCACAAATATACTATTTATTTTGTTGCTATCAAAAGATTTCTTAGGTTATTATCAAACAATATCTTTTAATGCTATCAAAAGACATCTTTCGGTGGCATCAAAAGATATATCTATATTGCATATCATCAAATACTTATATACACAAAAAGCCTCAAACTCTCCAAGGGGAGGTTGAGGCTTGTTGGGGTGTTGTGTTGGCGAGGGCTACTCCTCGGGGGCGGCCCAGAAGCGTGCCTCGTCGGTGGTTTTGATGGCCTGGCCGTGTTTCACAAACGCCTGCCAGCCGCTGGGTATTAGGGCTATGAGGCGGTCGGCGGGGTGCTCGTTGTTCTCGCGGCCAAAGCAGTGCTGCTCGTGCACCTCGAACCAGTAGAGGTTCTTGGACCAGTAGGGGCGCATTGTATATTTGCTAAAAAACTTAAGCTCGCTTTTGTCCATATCTACGTTCAGCTGCATGGGTTTTCCGTCGATGACGCGTTGGCGCATCTCTGCAAGTGAGAGCGGGATAGTGTCGTTGGGAAGGGTGTAGTAGAAAAATCCATCGGCATCGAGCATTGCCCATTTGCTGAGTTCGGGCAACCACACGTGGTTCACCACATGGCAATCACCGTCGGTGGAGTCCTCGGGCAGGCATGTAACGAAGCGCGCTTTGATGCCAGCAGCGGTGAGCAGTTCGTAGAGCATGATGCTGTGGTGGCGGCAGTTGAGTCCAGGGCGATTTTGGTTATGCTTCCAATAGCCGATTGCGGTGTGCTCCTTGGGCCAGCCCTCTTCGGTTCGGGGAGGATTGTCGTGCGGCACATTGTCGGCCACCAAACGAGCTAAGCGCGTGGCGTTGTCCCACGTGCTGGCTGTGGGCGAGAGCAGCGTGTCGAGGCGGAAGTAGCGGTACACCTCGGCGGCGCGGGCAGTATCGTGTATCGGCGCGAAGCGGAATTGTACGGTGTCGGCCTCGTAGGGGCCAGCGTTGCGGAGCTTCTCCACGCAGATTTTTTCTTGCTTGAGCTTCTGCTGCAATTCGAGGTAAACTTTCACCACAATCAGCACCACAAACAGTGCGATTATAATGAGTAGCAATAGTCCAACTATCTTTAGAAACTTCTTCATCGTGTGTGTATTTACTTTATTCCCAGTTGTTTAGTTTTATTTTTCGACACGTAAATCATAAGTTTTTGGCCAATGCGGATGATGTTGCGGTGCTTATTTGTCGCCATAGTGTTGCCCCACCTGCACAACGGTAACGGTGATTATTTCGTCTTTTACGCGATAGATGAGGCGGTCTTTCTGGTTTATGCGACGCGACCAATAACCTGCATAGTTGCCGACAAGTGGTTCAGGCTTGCCTGTTCCCTCGTATGGATGTTCACGCAACTCCTCGAATAGCCGATATACTTTTTTGATGCTTGCTTTGTCGCCACTGCGGCCAAGCGCACGGAGGTTTTCCTCGGCTTTGGGTGTTAGTTCTATACGGTAGGTCACAGGCAAAGCATTTGTTTTACATCATCCAAACTGACTTCGCGAACCATTCCCTGCTTTTCTTGCTCTACGCTCTGCTTGAATGAGCGGAGCGCATTCTCGTCGTTGTAGAATTCGTCGTTAGCGTCTGTTGTCGTAAGTACCTTGGCACCCGCAGCCTGCATGGCCTCAATGAGGTGCTTCATCACGCTACTTTTGTCATCGTATGATATTGTTACCGTAGCCATGGTGTGTTGCTTTAAAGTCTTTCTGTGTGGATTTGCTCAATATAATTAGTTCCTCCTAATATAGGATACGTATGCCAGTTTTGCAAGTTTTGTCTCAATTTTTATTCAAATATTTATATGGGCTTACCCAATAAAGATTGGTGTATTTACTTTATTCCCAGTTGTTTAGCCTTCTCTTTCGACACGTAAATCGTAAGTTTTTGGCCAATGCGGATGATGTTGCGGCGGATGTTGTTCCACTCCTTGAGCTGGCCCACGCTCACGCCGAAGCGCATGGCTATGGAGCCAGGCACGTCGCCCGCTTTCACTATGTAGGTATATTTCACCGAGTTGGCTGGCACCACATGCTGGTAGGTGCTGGTGTAGTGCGCTGGCGCAACCTGTGTTTTGGGGTTGAAGTAGATGCTGTCCTTGTAGGCGTACACGCTGTCCTCTAAGTCGATGAACTGTCCTACGCGGCTCATGGGCAGTCGCAGCGGACAGGGTGTGGCCAGGCCGGGCAGTACGTCGAGCTTGTATTGCGGGTTGAGGTCGCGCAGCACATCCAAGGGGATGCCCACCACGTCGCTCACCTGCTGCAGATGGAGCATACGGCGTATGATCACCGTATCGGTGGCTGGGGGCATGCTGATGGGGCGTGGCTGAAGGCCGTGCTCCTTGTGGTAGGCAAAAGCGTAGGTGGCGGCAATGAATGCTGGCACGTAGCCACGTGTTTCGCGGGGCAGGTGGTAGTATATGTCCCAGTAGCCGCGTTTACCGCCCGAGCGGCGTATGGCCTTGTTCACGTTGCCAGGGCCGCAATTGTAGGCGGCTATCACCAAGGTCCAGTCCTGAAACATCTTGTAGAGGTCCGAGAGGAAACGGGCGGCCACTTCGGTGGCGCGTATGGGGTCGCGGCGTTCGTCGATGTAGGTGTTCATGGTGAGCTTATACATGCGCCCCGTGCCGTACATAAACTGCCAAAGTCCCGTAGCACCTGCTCTCGACACGGCTCTGGGGTTCAGTGCCGATTCAATCACGGGCAGCATACGCAGTTCCTGCGGCAGGTTGTAGCGGTCCAGTACCTCCTCGAACATTGGGAAGTAGTATTCGCTCAGGCCGAGCATCACCTCCACGCGCTCCTTTTTGGTGTGGGTGTAGGCGTTGATGTATCGCTTGATTATTTGGTTGTAGGGTAGGGCGATGTATGAACCCAGTCGGCGTAGGCGTTCGATATAAACCGAGTCGGCTATGTTGAGGGGCGTAAGCGTGTCGGCCTCGATGGCCATTAGCGATGCGCTCTCGTCGGTGGCCTGCTGGGCATACCACATGTGTAACAGCTGGTCCAGGCTTTCGTCGATGGCGATGGTTTCCTCCACGCCGTGGTTCGACAGGCGTAGCAGGCCAATGGAATCGGGTGTTTGGGCTATGGCAAAAACCGGCGAGGCGAGTAGCAAGGCGGCTATACAGACGTTTTTTATGCTCATTTTAGGTTGATATTGAGGGCTAAACCTACGCCAATGCCGTTGGTGGGCGAGTTGGTTGGGATGGGGGCGGGCGCAAGGTTGAACGACAGGTCGGTGCTAACGTCCCAGGTGAATAGGTGCGCGTGTACGTTGGCATCCAGTATATTGGCTATGTAAAGCAAGGCGAATCCTAATGCGCAAAGGTCGCGGTTGCGGTGATACATGTTTGTGTAGTAGTCCAAATTGTCGATGCCGCGATTTCGTGCCCATGAGGGTACAGTTTCGCCATTGCTGCTGGCCACCAGTGCTTCGCGGAACATGTTGTACATCTTGTTGTTCCATTTCAGACCATAGTAAAGAGCAGCACCACCCGCGTATATTATCGGTATTTTGTAGTATTGCTTGTTGTAGTATTGGCCTGCGCCGGGAATCAGCAGCGACATGATGGTGGCCGTGGTGGGGGAGTGTACGTTGTTGTTGCGCACCACCAGCCCGTCGATTATGCCCGAGGCGTAAATCGCGCCCGCAGCGGCAAAGCTTAGGTTGCGGACAAGGCGGTGGTGGACGTAGAGTTGTTCGTCGTGTTCAAGTCCGCTACTGTAGAACGCGCTTTTGTGCGTTTCGTAGAGTTTGTTAGAGCGTATGCCTAAATACACCATGCCGCCCATGCCGGCGTAGTAGACTGGCAGTTTCCAGTATTGTTTGTTCACCACTTGGCCATAGCCAGGCATTACATGCGAGGCGAGCCAAAGGCGTTTGGTGCGACCGCGTTCTGTGGTGTCCTTAAAAAACTGAGCCTTAGATATATATGGCAACATCACACAGCATAGCAGCGTGAGTGCTATTTGCATCACGCTGCGCATGGGCCAATGGCTATGCCTATGGGATGTTTGGCTCATAGCAACCACAGTGGCGGGCTATTCCTTAAATTTGTCGAATTTTTCTAGAATCATGTCTAATTCGTCGGGATTGTTGTAGGAGATAACAATCTTGCCATCGCCTTTTAGCCCCGGTTTCACATCGGCGCGTAGTCCCATGGTATTTATTAGGTGGTCGCGCAGATATTCTTCAGGTTCGCCGAGCATGGGTTTGGGCATAGGAGCGGGCTTTTCGGCGGCCATGGTTTTAATCAGTTCTTCGGCCTTGCGTACCGACAAATCGCCATCAACAATGCGTTTCAGCGCGAGCAATTGCAGTTTGGGTTGATCTAAGGTGAGCAGTGCACGGGCATGACCCATGTCTATCTGTTTGTCTATTAGCGCTTTCTGTACTTCTCCTTGTAGCTTGAGTAGGCGTAGGTAGTTGGTTACGGTGGCGCGTTTTTTACCTACACGGTCGGCAAGTTGCTCCTGGGTGAGTTTGCACTCGTCGATTAGGCGTTGATAGGTGGTGGCCACTTCCATGGCGTTCAGGTCTTCGCGCTGAATGTTCTCTATCAGACCCATTTCGAGCAGCCCCTGATCGTCGGCGGTGCGGGTGAATGCGGGGATGGTTTTCAGGCCAGCCATCTTGGCAGCGCGTAGGCGACGTTCGCCTGCAATTAGCACGTATCTACCGTCGTTGCCCGCGCATACGGTTATGGGCTGCACTATGCCTATCTGCTCTATGGATGCTGATAGTTCGGCCAGAGCTTCCTCGTCGAAGTGCTGGCGGGGCTGGTAGGGGTTGGTATCTATGAGCGCGACGTCAATCTCCTCAACGCTCACAACCACAGGGGCAGGAGCTGATGCGGGGGTGTTCTCGCGGCTGTCGGTGGCTGGGGCATCGGAGATAAGCGCACCGAGTCCCCTGCCAAGGGCCTGTTTTTTGGTCATATAGATGTGAAGAACTTACTGATTTAGAGCGATGTAGATTGACTGTTTTTGTCCACCACCTCGCGGGCTAGGTTCAGATAGTTGGTGGAGCCAGTGGAGTTGGCATCGTAGAGTATGACGGGCTTGCCATAGCTGGGAGCCTCGCTAAGCTTGATGTTGCGCTGTATGATGGTGTTGAACACCATCTGCTGGAAATGCTTGCGCACCTCTTCAACCACCTGGTTCGATAGGCGCAGGCGGGCATCGTACATGGTGAGCAAAAATCCTTCGATTTGCAGCGCGGGGTTGAGCCGGGTTTGGATTATTTTGATGGTGTTGAGCAGTTTGCCCAGTCCTTCTAGGGCGAAGTACTCGCACTGTACGGGAATAATCACCGTATCGGCGGCCGTAAGCGCGTTCACAGTGATTAGACCCAGCGAGGGCGAGCAGTCAATTAGGATGAAGTCGTACTCGTCGCGCACCTTGTCGATAACCGATTTCAGTATTTTCTCGCGGTTGGGCGTGTTCAGCATCTCAATTTCGGCACCCACTAGGTCGATGTGCGAGGGGATTAGGTCGAGCCCCTTTATTTCGCTGTTTAGGATAACCTCACGGGGGTTCAGCTCGTCGTTGAGCAGGCATTCGTAGATGCTCGACTTGATGTTGCGCAGATCAAAGCCTATGCCCGAGGTGGCGTTGGCCTGTGGGTCTGCGTCAATCAGCAGCACCCGTTTCTCTAGCACGGCCAGGCTGGCCGATAGGTTGATGGCCGTGGTGGTTTTGCCCACTCCGCCTTTCTGGTTTGCTAGTGCGATTACTTTTCCCATCTTTTCGTCTGTAGGTGTTTTATTCGGGGGACAAAGTTAAGCATCATTCCCCGATTTGCCGCGTTTTGAGCCATGCTGAATATGAACAGCGGCGGTTTTGTTTTCAACAGGTTATTTGTGTGTTTTCAACGCTTTTTCAACACAACGCGCGGGGGCGGTGTTGCACCGCAAATATAGCCTTTTTTTCGTGTTGTTCCAAAGTTTTGGCTCTACATTGATTGGCTGATGCCGTTTTTTATGGCATTAGAACGCGTAGGGCTTGCTGGTGGCATTGGGCCTCTATGCGCGATTCCATGTCGAAAGGCTCTCCATCGACATGGGCAACGCCGTGAGCCGTGCGGTTTATAACTATGTGGCGTGTACGCAGGTTGCTTACGTAGCGACTGCTGTTTATGCGCCCGCATAGCAGTCGTAGAGCCATTCCTGGTGTGCGCCATAGCGGGAAACGTTCGGCCAGTGTTATCTCGAGCAAACCGTCGTGCACTTCGGCATTGGGGGCTATGCGGATGCCGTAGCCCCATTGGGCAGCGTTGGCTATGGTGATTAGAAATGCCTCGCGCTCAATTGTTTGCCCATTGTCGAGTTGTATGGTGTAGTGTTCGGTTTTGTAGCCGAAGTAGCATTGTAGTACTGTGCGGAGGTAGCTAACGAATCCTCGTTTTTGTAGGCGTACAAAGCGGTCGCCCATTTCGGCGTCGAATCCAACGCCTGCAGTGCAGAAGAATGGGTGGCCATTGAGCGTGCCGTAGTCAACGCGCTGGACGTTGCAGCGGTTTATTGTTTCAAGCGCCAGCAAGGGTTTGTTTGGGGGAATGCCCAAATGGCGGGCGAATCCGTTGCCAGAGCCTTGCGGTACTATGCCCAGCGTGGTTGGGCTATGTGCCAGGGCGCGTGCAACCTCGTTCACTGTGCCATCGCCGCCCACAGCCACAACGTAGGGGATGCCCTGCGCTATAGCTTCTTGTGCTAGCTGTGTTGCATGACCGCGTGCGTTGGTTATACACACTTCGGGCTTGTAGCGTTGGCGGTCGATGTGCTGTTCGATGAGCGGTGGGAGTTGCCGCCCGCGTCCTGATCCGGATATGGGGTTGATGATGAAGCGGATGGTTTCGGCCATGTTGGTGTTTGAAGGTGTTGGGCATAAAATAATAGCGGGTGTTATCCCGCTATTATTCAGTTGTTTATGCCGATTCTGCTACGTTATTCTTTCACCAGTTTTTGGCTTATTTCCTGACCATTGGCCATCACGCGAACAATGTACATGCCTGCGCTGAGTTTGTTGGTCTTGGCCGAGAACTCAAATTTTGCTTCGCCTGCTTGTAGATTTCCGTTGTGTACCTGCTTAATCAGTTTGCCATCAAGCGCATATATGCAAACCTGGGTGTTGGCATTTTCGGCAAGCATAAATCTGATGCTTACGTGATCTTTGGCGGGGTTAGGGAATAGCGTAAGGTTGCTGATTATGTCGGTGGATGGTGATTCGGGGGCAGCATCGTTGCTATCCTCGGGCGTGTTGAGGTTGATTATGTCGGAGTTGTAGGCCGCCATGGTGCTGTTGGAGGTGTGTTTGCCTCCGTTGGATGTTACGGTGCTGTTGATTAGCACCAAAACGGGGAAGCGGTGGTGCGCCACATACCAGCGATAGGTGGTGGTTTCGATTGTTGAGGTGTTGCCGTTGGAGGTTTGGTCGTAGGTTTTCACCTCTTTCACACGTAGCACATTGCGCAGTTCGCGGTTGGCGGGTAGCAGTAGTGTGCCACGGGCATCGGCGGTTACGGTGTAGGTGCCGCTGTGCTGGGCTATCACGCGGTTGTTGTAGAGGTATTCGCCCTCGAGCTCACCAGAGTAGGTGTTTTTGTAGCCAAAGGGATAGCGCATCTTTACGAATGGTTTGCTGTAGGCGATTTTAACACGTCCGTCTTTGCTCATGAATCCGATTTGTTCCAGTGTTTTGTCGTTGGCCTGGAATACGAACATGTTGCCAAACTCCTCTAGAACCATGTTGGCTTGGGGGAAAGCGTTGTAGCTCTGGGTTTTGATGGCCTGACCAATGTTGCCCTCAAAACGGTTGCCTGGTTCAAGGTCGCGGAAGTCCCATGTGATGCCGCGTCCAGCGGCTCCTGGGTTCATATATTTGGTGAGTACCATTGGATTGGCCTCATCCTGTGTGAAACCGTGGCTGGCTGGGGTGAGCTTAAACTGCGCCATCAGGGCAATTGGGGCGAGCGCGAGCAGCGCAATCAGTGTAAATCTTTTCATATCAAAACCTCCTTGTTTTTGTGGTTTATATCATTACAAATTTACGAATTTTGTTGTGCGGTTGTTCCGTTGGGGGTTAATTTTTTAGTTGCCCATTTCCGACAGGAACTGTATGCGTACCAGCCTAACCTCTTCCTCGGTATAGTCCTCGCCGAGGGCTTCCAGAGCTTCTTCGAGGTTTTCGGTTTCGGCCTCGTTTTTGAAGTACTCGAATGCCTCTTCAACCTTCTCCTCGTCCACGGTGCGGTTCAGGTAGTAGGTTAGGTTAAGTTTGGTGCCCGAATTAACTATGGCTTCGAGTTCGCCAAGTAGTTCGGTCATGCTCAATTTACGTGCTTCGGCAATCACCTCAAGGTCTATTTGGCGGTCGATGCTTTGGATGATGTACACTTTGTTGAGCGATTTGTTGGCCACTGATTTCACGATCAGGTCCTGTGGGCGTATGATGTCGTGCTCGGCCACGTAGGCGCGAATCAGCTCAACAAATGGTTTGCCGTAGCGGTTGGCCTTACCCGACCCTACGCCCGATATGTTGCAGAGTTCGTCGATGGTGGTGGGGTATTGTATCGACATGTCTTCCAGCGATGGGTCTTGGAAAATGACGAATGGCGGCAGGTTGCGCTTCTTCGATTCCTGTTTGCGCAGGTCTTTGAGCATGGCGAATAGTGTTGCATCAACCGCGCCTGTTTTGTCGAGGGGCATGGCCAGCGATTCCTCTTCGTCGCTCTCTTCGTACTCGTGGTCGAGCGTGAATTGCACTGGGTGCGGGTTTTTTATAAAGTCGATGCCCTTGCTGGTAAGTTTGAGCGTGCCGTAGTTCTCAATGTCTTTGTCTAAGTACTTCATAATCAGTGCTTGTCTGATTATAGAGTTCCAAAACACAACGCTTTTGTCTTGGCCATCGCCAAAACACTCTAGCTCGTTGTGGTTGTATGATTTAATGGCTGCATTGGTGAAGCCGCGTAGGATGTTTACAATGTGATCGGGCTTGAACTTTTGGTGCACCGTTTCTATGGTTTCGAGCAGCATCAGCAGTTCCTCCTGACCCTCGAACTTGGTGCGCGGATGCAGGCAGTTGTCGCAGTTGCCGCAGTTGTCTTCGGTGTATTCTTCGCCAAAGTAGTTGAGCAGCATCTTGCGGCGGCAAACCGACGATTCGGCGTACGAAACGGTTTCAATCAGCAGCTGCTTGCCTATTTCCTGTTCCGACACGGGCCGTCCCTGCATGAATTTTTCGAGTTTGAGTATATCCTTATAGCTATAGAAGGTGATGCAGTGTCCCTCGCCGCCGTCGCGACCTGCGCGTCCGGTTTCTTGGTAGTATCCCTCTAAGCTTTTCGGAATGTCGTAGTGTATAACAAAGCGAACATCGGGTTTGTCTATTCCCATGCCGAAGGCAATGGTGGCCACAATCACGTCAACCTCTTCCATTAGGAACTTGTCCTGGTTGTTCGAGCGGGTGGTTGCGTCCATGCCGGCGTGATAGGGCAGAGCCTTGATGCCGTTCACCTTGAGCAGTTCGGCCATCTCTTCTACCTTTTTTCGGCTTAGGCAGTACACTATGCCCGATTTGCCTGGGTTTTGCTTTATGAATTTGATGATGTCCTTGAGGGCGTTCACCTTGGGGCGTATCTCGTAGTAGAGGTTGCTGCGGTTGAACGACGATTTGAACACCGTGGCGTCGAGCATGTTGAGGTTTTTCTGTATGTCGAGTTGCACCTTGGGCGTGGCTGTGGCGGTGAGCGCGATAATCGGAGCATGGCCTATCTCGTTGATTATAGGTCTGATACGTCTATATTCAGGCCTAAAATCGTGGCCCCATTCCGATATGCAGTGTGCCTCGTCGATGGCATAGAACGATATTTTTATCTGCCTCAAAAACAGTATGTTTTCCTCTTTGGTGAGCGATTCGGGAGCCACATAGAGCATCTTGGTTACGCCGCGCATCATGTCGCCGCGCACTTTTTGGGTTTGCGCTTTGTTGAGCGACGAGTTGAGGAAGTGGGCTACACCATCGTCGAGCACAAAGCTGCGCATGGCGTCCACTTGGTTTTTCATCAGCGCAATAAGCGGTGATATGATGATGGCTGTGCCCGGGAGCATAAGGGCTGGAAACTGATAGCATAGCGACTTGCCGCCGCCTGTGGGCATCAGCACAAAGGTGTCGTTACCGTTCAGCACGTTGCGGATTATGGCTTCTTGATTGCCCTTGAATGTGCTGAATCCGAAATACTTAGATAAGAATTTGGTGAGCGATACCT
This sequence comes from Bacteroidales bacterium, assembly GCA_017524185.1. Lineage (GTDB taxonomy): Bacteria > Bacteroidota > Bacteroidia > Bacteroidales > Tenuifilaceae > RGIG6076. Next base: position 11,950 of record JAFWUG010000031.1, on the reverse strand, counting down.
CTGATATGTTTACTGCCATGTTGGTATGGTTTAGGTACTTGTGCGGCTTGCCCTGAGCGGCAAATAAACTGCAATTTACAAAAAAAATGTAACTTTGCCGTTCATAGTGCCACTAAAATTTTTTTTGTGGCTCGTTTCTAATAAGTTTTGACAGTTGGTTTTACGGCAGTAATATTCTAAGGTTTATGTCAGCAGCCGATATTAAAGAATTAGCCATCAGCACAATAAAGGCCGAGGCCGAAGCCATTGGCCGTTTGGCTGGGTACGTGGACGAGCATTTTGAGCGTGCCGTGGCGCATATCTATGCGGCCAAGGGTAGGGTGATTGTTACTGGCATTGGCAAGAGTGCCATCATTGCCAACAAGATTGTGGCCACGTTCAACTCCACGGGTACGCCCGCCATTTTCATGCATGCTGCCGATGCTATTCATGGCGACTTGGGCATCATTCAGCCCGACGATGTGGTGATTTGCATCTCCAAGAGCGGTAATACGCCCGAAATAAAAGTGTTGGTGCCGCTCATTCAGAATTTGGGTAATAGCATTGTGGCCATTGTGTCGAATGTGGATTCGTATCTGGGGCAACGCGCCGACTATGTGCTGCGTGCTACGGTGGAGCGCGAGGCTTGTCCCAACAATTTGGCTCCAACCTCCAGCACCACGGCGCAATTGGTGCTGGGCGATGCTCTGGCCGTGTGCCTGCTCAAGCTGCGCGGCTTCACTCCGCAGGATTTTGCAAAAGTGCATCCTGGTGGGGCTTTGGGTAAGAAACTATACACCCGTGTGCGCGACATCTGCTCCACTGCGCGTGCGCCCAAGGTACATACCACCGACGAGTTGCGCCCTGTGATTGTGGAAATATCGTCGAAAATGCTGGGGGCCACCGCCGTGCTCGATAGCAACGAGCAGCTGGTGGGCATCATCACCGATGGCGATTTGCGCCGTATGTTGCAGCAGAAGCACCCGCTCGACCGCGTTACCGCCGCCGATATAATGTCTAAAAACCCTAAAACCATTGAGTTCGATGCGTTGGCTATTCACGCATTCAACCTGATGGAAGAACATAAAATTACGCAATTGCTTGTTGTTGAGGGAGATACATATAAGGGCGTAGTGCATCTGCACGACATACTGCGCGAGGGCGTGGTGTAGTAGTATTTGTGCTAAGCGGCTGAAGTCGGGCTTATGAAGGCGTTGCGGAGATACTCTTTCGTGCTGTTGTTGCTTGGCTGCGTGTTTGCTCCAGTGCTGCTGGTTGCACAGGGAGGGCTAACCAAGTTGCGTGGAGTGGTGATAGACTCAATCACTTCCGAGCCTGTTATGTTTGCTAACGTGGCGTTTGTGGGCACTACCCAGGGGACAATTACCTCCGAGTTGGGCGAGTTTTTTATTGAAACACGCACCCCAGGCGACGCGCTCCAAATCTCGTTTGTGGGCTACGAAACTGTCCGTCTGCCCATCACGCCTGGTGTCTATCGCGAATTGCGAATTGCGCTCATACCCAGTGCGGTAACCCTCGACGCGGTAGTGGTGAAGGCGGGAGAGCCATATGCTAATCGTATTATGCGTCAGGTGTTTAGCCGCAAAAAGCAGAACAACCATCTGAGCCGCTCCTACTCCTGCACCATATATAATAAGATGGAGGTGGATATAAACAACGTTGGTGCAGCGCTGCGAGAGAACTACCTGTTAAAAAATTTTGGTTTTGTTTGGGATTATGTCGATACCAATGCTGTTACAGGTAAATCGTTTTTGCCATTTTATATATCGGAAACGGTGTCCGATTTTCACTACCGCAACACCACGCCCGAGTTTAAGCGAGAAGTGGTGAGGGCGTCAAAGGTGGCGGGAATAAAAAACTCCAGTGTGTCGCAGTTCACGGGCGCATTCTACCTCGATGTGAATATCTACGACAACCACATCAAGATATTCAACCAGAACCTGGTTAGCCCGCTTTCGAGTATGGGGCTGCTCTACTACAACTATGCGTTGCTCGACAGCGCTATGATTAACAATCGCAAGTGCTATCAAATATCGTTCAAACCCCGAAGGGTGATGGAGCCCGCTTTTGTGGGCGATATGTGGATTAACGACACCACTTTTGCTGTGGTTAAGGCTCAGGCTCGTTTGGCTAACAATGTGAATATTAACTATGTGAAGGCTTTGGTGGCGTCCATGGAGTTTGCACCTTTGAACGATACGGTGTGGTTTCCCAGCATGGTGTCCATTTTTGTCGATTTCAATATGATAGACAAGGCTACGGGCTGCTTTGGGCACAAAACCACCACCTATAGCAATGTTGATATAGCTCCCGAACTATCGCCCGAAATAGTAGAATTGCCTGATATTGTTACCGTTACGGATACAGCCCTACAGCAGTCGGATGCTTTCTGGCAGCAAGCGCGTCCTTTTGAATTGACTGAGCGTGAGTCAAATATTTACAATATGGTTGACTCAGTGCAGCGCGTTCCAATCTATCGCACCTATGTCGATTTGGTTGATATGTTTTTTGTAAATTACTATTATACAGTTGGTTATGTGTCGTTTGGACCATATTATCGCCTGTATAGTTTTAACGATTTAGAAGGGCATAGGTTTGAGTTGTCGGCGCGTACCAGCAATCGGTTCAGCACCAACATGCGCATCTCGGCATTTGCTGCCTACGGCACTGGGGATAAGCGGTTTAAGTATGGTGGAGAGTTCTTCTATATATTCAAGCATCGCCCCAGGTTGTCGGCATCGCTGTCTTATAGGTTAGATGTTGAGCATTTGGGCGGCGAGCAATATATGTTGGCTTCGGGCAATTTTTTTGCTTCCATTCTGAGCCGAACGCCGCAGAATAAACTCATGCTGGTGGAGTCGGCCAGGGCAAGGTTGTTCAAGGAGTGGATTTTGAGCGGTATGCAAACCACGCTCACCATGGCGCAGCAGCGTTTCATGCCATCGCCTTTTATAGCCTTTGAGCGCACCGATGGTTTGGGCGCACTGGGCCAGGTAACCGCTGCCAGTGCTACGTTATCGCTGCGCTGGAAATTTAAGGAGCGAATTGTGTCGGGGGTGTTCAATCGTGTGAGCCTAGGTAGTGCTTGGCCCGAAATGGTGCTAACGGCCACTGGTGGCTTAGCGCGAGCCAGTCAGCGCTATCCCTACCTCGACCTCAGGCTGCGTTTCATCCATAGGCTCAAACTGAAGCTTTTGGGGCATTCGAGGATTATGGCCGAATGTGGTCAAATATTCGGAGCAGTGCCCTATCCTTTGCTCCGTTTGCACGAAGGCAACGAAACCTATGCTTTTGAGCGTAATGCCTTTAATATGATGAACCACTACGAGTTTGCTTCCGATCGCTATGCGCAACTTTCTGTTGAACATCATTTCCAGGGATTATTTCTTAACAGGATACCGCTGCTGCGAATGCTTAAATTGCGCGAGGTGTTCACCTTTAAGACTGTTGTGGGTACGCTGAGCGAGCAAAATAGGCAGATATTGCTATTCCCCGAAGGGATGCAATCGCTTGGCAAGCCTTATGCCGAGGTGGGAGTGGGCTTGGAGAATATTCTGAAACTGCTCAGGGTTGATGCTTTCTGGCGTTTGACCCACCTAAATCATCCTAACATACAGAAGTTTGGCCTTCGTGTTTGTATGCAGTTCGAGCTTTAGACTTGTTGCGCCGTTTTTTTTTATACCTTTACGCCCAAATAATCTAATAATAGCCATGCGTTTGCACACCGACAGCCTAATGAAGCGCTACCAGAGCCGCACTGTAGTAAAAAATGCCACCGTAGAGCTCAATCAGGGCGAAATAGTAGGCTTTTTGGGTCCCAACGGAGCGGGTAAAACCACCACGTTCTATATGGTGGTGGGCTTGATTAAACCCAATGGCGGAAAAATATATCTCGACGATGTGGATATAACCAAGGAGCCTGTGTATCGACGTGCTCAGCGCGGTATTGGCTATCTGGCGCAGGAAGCATCGGTGTTCCGTAGCCTTAGTGTGGAGGACAACATCATGTCGGTGATGGAAATGGGAAAATATTCCAAATCGCAAATCCGCGATAAAACCGAAGCCCTGCTCGATGAGTTTGGCCTGCAAAAGATACGCAAGAGCAAAGGCATACAGCTATCGGGCGGCGAACGTCGGCGTACTGAGATTGCTCGTGCTTTGGCCATCGACCCCAAGTTTATCTTGCTCGATGAGCCTTTTGCAGGGGTGGATCCCATTGCAGTGCGCGATATTCAGGAGATTGTTTACAAACTCAAGGACAAGAATATAGGCATACTCATCACCGACCACAATGTGGCCGAAACGCTGTCGATAACCGACCGTGCATACTTGCTTTTCTCTGGCGAGATACTCAAGGCAGGCAGCGCCGAAGATTTGGCCAGCGATGAGGAGGTACGACGCCTTTATCTCGGCCCCGATTTTGTGCTGAAACGTCGAGTATTCAGTTAGTATAGCTTTTTTGCTATCGCGAGCTCTCAATCTGTCCGGTTTGTCGGTTGTACTCTGAGCCGCCAAGGCTGTGCGGTATGCTGAAAATCAGCACCATAACCACAACGGCGGCCACCGTGATTGGCCGATGCCATTTGGTGCGTAGGCAGCAGCAAGCGGCCAGTAGCGCTAGCAGTCCAATGAGCGTTTTGTTGTCGGTGATGTCGGTTCCCATGGGGAATCCGCTCCAGTAGATGCCGAAGGCGGTATGCTGCACTAGCGGCCCGAAAATAAATCCACCAATCACCAGCAGCGCTGTGCCAGTCAGCAGCCAACGCCTGTAGTCGATGCGGCTAAAAGCGGCGCACAGCGCAGCGTATAGGCAGAAAAATATCGAAAGGAACATGGCTATGATGTGCGGCACGAGATAGCCCGCTGGTACATCGTTTTTGAAGCGAATAATCACCGGTTGAGTGTCGAATAGGCGGTGCACTGTGGTTGAGTCGGGTTCGGTGATTTCCACATAGTAGGCCAGTTTGGCGGCTGGCGGTTGGGCGGGCAGCATGGCCACAAGTCCACGCAGCGAGTCGCCCGAGTGGGGGTTACGCACCGCTCCAGGTTTCCCAACGACTGCCGTGTAGTTGTTCGACGATGGATATTCGCGCCAATGCACTGTGAGGCTGCTGCCCTGGGGCAGATTGGGGACAAGCACAGCCTTGTCGGCGCTGCCGCCACTACGCGGAAGCCTAAATTGGTAGGTTTGCCCATCGATGCAGACCTCGGTAGGTAGCGGATGGGTTGGTCCTGTTTTGCGTTGATATATGCTGGTGCCCAGCGTGATGGCAGCAGCAAGTATCCAGAAAAGTACTTTCTTCCACATGGTGAAATTGGAGTATTTTGTTTATAATCAAGGAATTATGGTAAGGTTTAGTTCCTGTCCGTTGCGCAGTACAATCACGCGTACTTCGTGTTCGGGGCTGAGCGTCGATAGGCATTGCATGTATTCCTCTATGTTGCTGATTTTTATGCCGTTAATCGATACTATGAGGTCGCCAGTTTTCATGCCCGCTTTGTGTGCTGGTTTGTTTGGTACTACGATGTCGGCGCGTAGACCACCAGCGTGCGAGCCAACGTGGTCGGGCATTATGCCCAATTTAACGCGTAGTTTGGTGCGCGAGAAGGAGTTGTCGGCGGGGCCTGCTTCCTGGAATACGGGTTTTTGTGGAGCGTTGGCCATGGTGGTAATCAGTGCCGATGCAAAATGGGCAATGGTGTCCATGCCCCCAAAATTGATTAGTTCTGGCCTATCGGCTGGGGTGTGATACACGAGCGTGCCGCCGGTGGTGATGAACAGTACGGGGCGGTTCTTGGCATAGAACGATGTATGATCCGAAGGTCCATAGCCCTGTGGCGAAAGGGCAAGCGATAGACCATGTTGGCTGGCTATGTTGTTTAGCAGCGAGTCTGCGTGGGCAAATGTGCCGCTGCCGCCAATGCTTAGGGCGTGGTTGCGCAGCGAGCCAACCATGTCGAAGTTTAGCATCAGCACAGTTCGGTCGCAGAGGGCGACATTGGCTGCAAGAGCCTTGGAGCCGCCAAGTCCCTGTTCCTCAGCACCAAATGCCGCAAACACCACGGTGCGCTGGGGCGGATTGGCAGCCAATCGGCGAGCCAGTTCCAGTACCATGGCCACGCCCGATGCGTTGTCGTCGGCTCCGGGGTGGATTGCTGTGGTGTCTGGACGGCGCGAACCAGAGCCAACGCCCCCGTAGCCTAGGTGGTCGAAATGGGCTCCAACCACTATCACCTCGTGTCGCAGAGTGCGGCTTGAACCTTCAAGCACGGCTACCACGTTGAGGCAGTGCAGCGTGTCGCGGATGGTGAACGGATGCAGGTATTGACCCTCAAACGGTGTAAGCCCAATGTTTTCGAATGTTTTGGCTATATATTTGGCAGCCAGTGTATCGCCATGGGTGGCCGGAAAACGTCCGCCCAACTCATCGGAGGCAAGGTAATGCACGCATTCGCGCATGTTTTGCGCTTGTAGGCTAGGACAGATGGCTATTGTTAGTAGCGTAGCGGCAATGGTAGTTTTTAGGCCGTGACAGATAAAACGCTCTAGATGCATTTGAGTGTATGTTATTGATATATAGGTGATTTTTGTTTGTTTCGGCCTTGTTTAAAGGTCAAGCAAAGATAATAAAATAAAATCATTCTAAATAACAGGAAGGCATAGTTTGGTGAAAATTTACGCCTATAAAAAAATGTGCGTTGGGCTTATATTCGGTTCTATTGCTTAAATTTGCTGCCTAACATGTTTATCGAAAAAGGTATGAGCATAGCCCAAAATCTTGAAGCAATTAGGCGGCAACTTCCTGCGGGTGTGAGGTTGGTTGCTGTTTCAAAAACGCATCCTGTTGAAGCGTTGATGCAGGCATACGATGCAGGACAGCGTGTGTTTGGCGAGAACAAGGTGCAGGAGATGCGCCAGAAGCAGCAGGCAATGCCTGCCGATGTGGAGTGGCACATGATTGGGCATTTGCAGACCAACAAGGTTCGGCAGGTGGTTCCGTTTGTAGTTGCCATTCATTCGGTAGATAGTCAGCGGTTGCTCGAAACAATCAACGCCGAGGCGCAGAAATGCGGGCGGGTGGTCGATTGTTTATTGCAGCTGCATATTGCGCAGGAGTCCACCAAATTTGGGTTCACCGATGCTGAGCTGCGCGATATGCTGGCTACTGGCGTTCTGGCGCAGTTGCAGTACGTGCGTGTGGTGGGGCTCATGGGAATGGCTTCGCTCACCGATAATCGTGAGCAGATATTGGCTGAGTTTCAGCATCTTCGCTCCATGTTCGACGAGTTGCGCCACACCCATTTTGCTGGTGCAGAGCATTTTTGCGAACTATCCATGGGCATGTCGCACGATTTTCCTATAGCCGTTGAGGCGGGGAGCACTATGGTGCGCGTGGGTAGCCTTATTTTTGGGCAGCGCGATTATGGTCAGCGGTAGATTGCCCCCCTACGTTTAGCTCTACTCGGTGCTGGTGAGCAAGGCGGCGATTAGTCCCGCGTTGTCCATTGCCTCATCGGAAGCTATGCCCTTACGTAGCGTAGCCAAGCAGAGGGCACGTTGTTCTGTGGGGAGCATGGGGAGCATACTGTCGAGCACCGAGTAGGCCTCAATGCCTATGGTCATGGGTTCGTTGCGCAGCAAATCAACAAACAGGCTGGTGTGGTGTGAAAAATCGAGGCGGCTTTGCCAGCAAACGGATACCAGCGCAGCCAACTCGGGGGCATTGCGGTGGCGTTTTATGCAACGCGCAATCACATCGGCTGCCCGCTGATCCGATAGGTCGGCCAGCAGCCCAACCACGCGTCGTTTAAGCGGTTCGCTTCGAGTCGAGAATAGCAGCTCAACCAGCGGTTCAACCGCGTAGAAATCGCCCTGCTCGCGCAGTTCCTCCAGCAGTCCGCTTATCGACTCATCGGTGCTGTCGCGAAGCAAATTGCGTAACTGTTCGGCTTTGCGCTCATCGGTGCTGGTGTGTTCTGTTGTGCTCTGCATGGCTTGTTTTTTTAGGCTTATTTCGATATAAAAAGTGCTGCAAATATAGGCAATCCGTGCGAAAATGCTGCTTGAATTATGGAGAGCGAAAAAATTTAGTGCCAAAAAAGCGCAATCTGTTGTTGGTGATACGGTAAAAATAATATACCTTTACAGAGTTATTGACAGACATCAACCTATAGACTACACAAAACGCTATACTATGGACATTCGCCCATCAATATATCGCATAGCATTAGTATCTATGGTCGTGGCCAGCCTGTTGTCGTGCAACGCCCAAAAGGGAAAAAAGCAGGGCGAACATGCTCTTCGCGTGAGCCGCGACGAACTCTATGCCGATTCGGCTATGGCGGCTAACATGCAGTCGCTCAAGCAGATATTCTACTCCATGCCATCGCCGCTCGAAACGGCTCTGATTCTGAAACGCGCGGGTGCGGGCTACAATGGATCATTGCTCAATAGTATCGACAATGTATCGCGCTACACCACCATACGCTCCATGGCTCTGAATCTCGGCATCTACAGCACCGACTTGAGCTATGCTAGCCTGTTCGACCAAACCCAGACCACCATTTCGTACATGGCGGCAACCAAGAAAATGGCCGAAGGACTTGGCATTCTTAACGCTATTGACGAGCAAACCATACGCCATCTCGAGGAGAATGTGAACAACCGCGATGTGATTATGGAAACCATCCCCGAGACATTCCTCAACACCAACTCCATCCTCGAAGAGGACGACCGCGTGGCCGTTGGCTCCATAATCCTTGTGGGCGGTTGGGTCGAGGGGCTCTATATCGCTACCTCGCTGGTAGCCGATCCAACCAAGGCCGACAAGGAGTTCGTGTGCCGCATTATCGACCAAAAATTCTCCATAGAGTCTGTAATCAAGCTCCTGGAGCAGAACAGCAGCAACGAAGACGTGAAGGCTGTTTTTGACGATGTGCTTGAAATTAAGCAGGTTTTCGACCAAATGCAGATAGTTACGTCTGACATTGAGATTATACCCGACAGCTCCACCAACGTAACAACGCTGCGCGCCCAGAACACCACAACTGTGAACCCCACCCTGTTTGCGGAACTAAAGCGCAGGGTGGCAACCATGAGAACAAAATATACCTCATAGTGCAACTAAAAAAATATGCAGCCATGAAATCGCGCATCCATATACTTCTGGTTTTCAGCCTTATGCTATTGCTCCCCGCATTGGGACATGGACAGTGTAAGAACTTTGCCAAAAAAGTTTGCAGGCTCGAACTTTCACCCTATATACACGATGGCAACTACAACGCAGCCATACTCACTGAGGGCGAAGAGGCCGAACTATTCAAAACCTTCTACGCAGGGCAGGAGTATCGCATGGCTGTGTGCGGCAGCGAGTCGCTGCCTAAGGTTGAATTCACCGTGATGACTGTCGATCGTAAGGTGATATATTCCAATGCATCAAATGGTTATGCCTCCAATTGGACATTCAACGTGGAGGCCACGCAGCAACTCATTGTGGTGGTTAAAGTGCCATCGGCCGCCTCCTCTTCCGACGACGATGAGCTATGTAGCGGCTGCGTTTCCATCATGTTTGGACTAAAGATTGACGCATAGCCTACCTCAAATCCGTAAAAAGTGCTACTTTTGTGGCGCAATACAACGACACGACATGAAATTCCTAGCAGAAATCAACGTAATGCCGCTCAAAGCGCTGCTCGATCCCCAAGGTAAAGCCGTAAACGCTACCCTGCGTGGCAATGGTTATCCCAACATTGAAGGCGTGCGCATAGGCAAGCACATAAATCTAGAAATTGAAGCCGACAGCTATGACGCTGCTTCGGTACAGGTTACTGAGGTTTGCTCGCGTATGCTCTCTAATCCTGTGATGGAGGGCTTCGATTTCAAACTCACCCAACTGTAGTGATGGTAGGGCATATAGCCCTATTGCTATTTTCGGGAAACGGATTTGCTTTTTGGTGTAGGTGTGTTAGAGCTACGCCTCATCGTTTTCGTTTCTGATTATCTCGGCCTGTCGTTTAATTGATTCTTTGTGAACCAGTTCGAGCAGTCTAACGATATATTCTTCGCGAAGCCCTAGTTTTTTACCCAATTCTGTGCGCGACTCTCTGATGCGTTCCCAGCGCTGCTGCTGCACCACGGTAACGTTGTTGCTCCGTTTGCAGCGGCCAATTTGCTCTATCAATCGCATACGGTTCGATAGAAGTTCAAGTATCTGGGTATCAATTGAATCTATGCTACTGCGTGCTTGCTCAATCAGGTTGATGTAGTGACTATCTGTGCTCGATGCCGCTGGAAATCGCAGGTTGTTGAGCATGGTTGCAAAATCGCCGAGCGATAGTTGCTGACGCGCGTCGCTCAGTGCTTCGGTGGGGCAGGGGTGTACCTCCACCATTAGCCCATCGAACGAGAGATTGAGGGCGTGTTGGGCTACTTCGGTCACCAGGTTGGCGCGACCAGCAATATGGCTCGGGTCGCCTATGATGGGCAGTTGGGGCATACGGCTGCGCAGGTCGATGGGGATTTCCCATTTGGGGATGTTGCGCAGTTGCGATTGCGCGTAGGGGTAGAATCCACGGTGCACAGCGGCCAGCTTGCGTACGTTGGCTCGTGCCAGTCGCTCAATGGCTCCAATCCACAGGTTGAGGTCTGGGGTTACGGGGTTTTTCACCAGAACTGGAATGTCGGCCTTGGCGAGTTCTGCCGCTAGCATATCGATAGAAAAGGGGTTTGCAGCGGTACGCGCACCAATCCACACCATATCCACGCCGTGCTCCACGGCCATCCGCACGTGTTCGGGAAGTGCCACTTCGGTGCAGATGCGTAGCCCCGTTTCGCGTTTTGCGCGTTGCAGCCAGCGTAAGGCCTCAACCCCCGCTCCTTCGAATCCGCCCGGGCGTGTGCGAGGCTTCCATACACCTGCGCGGAATGCAGACACCCGTTCCGATTGTGCTATCGCGTGGGCGGTTTGTAGCACTTGCGCCTCGCTCTCGGCACTGCACGGCCCCGCAATGATTAGCGGTTCGCGCATGTGGCTGTACCATTGGTTTATGGGTATGAAGTCGGGCATGTTGGCTGTTGCTAAAAAAGCAAAAAGCCCCTATTTGAGGGGCTTTGTCGTATGCTATGAGGCACGTTTTTGTGTTCCCTCAGCGTTTACTGGAGGGTGTTTACATGCTTCTGAATGGAACTCTTGAGGTTAGCTGCCTTGTTGGCGTGAATCACGTTTTTCTTGGCCAGTTTATCGAGCATTTTGGTTACTTTTGGCAACATTTCGGTTGCGGTGCTCTTATCGGTGGTATTCCTTATGGCCTTGAGCGCGTTGCGCATGGTTTTGGAGTAGTAGCGATTCTCCAAGCGGCGGGTTTCCGTTTGTCTAATCCTCTTTAGGGATGATTTGTGGTTTGCCATCTCGTGTAGCGAATAATATTGACTAACTTCGTGTTTCTTGGTAGCGCGTAGGGGAATCGAACCCCTATTGCAAGAATGAAAATCTTGAGTACTAGCCGTTATACGAACGCGCCAAAATCGGGTGCAAAGGTATGAACTTTTTTGTTTACCAACAATAGTTTCGGTATAAAATTTTACAATATTTTTGTTATTTCTTTTTCAGAGTATAGTTAATCTGCTCATTATCAGTAGTGTGTATTTTATGAGTGGGGCGAAACAAAACAAGAACATTGTGGTTGAAAAGGTGATGTCGGTCCAAACAAGGGCTTTGGATGTGCGGTGCGTTGCAATGTGCATGGCTATCAGGCGCATTGGGAGTTGCAGCGCAAAGAACGCAAATATTCGCAGGGCATGCGGGCAAATGGCTTGCGCTTCGGATATATGCCCGCGCTCAATGAGGGCAAAGGCGCGTGATAGTCCACGGCTGGGAGGTTCGGCTCCGGTGTAGTGGGTGAGTGCGGCCGGAATTGGAAGCCAATGGCCGAATAGCAGGGGATAGAGCAG
>JAFWUG010000030.1 GCA_017524185.1 Bacteroidales bacterium | reverse complement strand
CGTAAAATACAGGTTATGATTCAGTATTTGCCCTGCGTTGTTAAAAATTGCACCGTTCGATTTTTTTACAATATCCTTGAGTGCTATATTCTCCAAACCGCTGCCATGAAGCAGCTTGTTCAGATTGTCCACGTAAGCCTGCAAGTGCTTGCCGTGGTGAAACGACAGCGTTTGTGCGCTAATTACAGGCTCCAAGGCATTCGGAGCGTAGGGCAAATCTATTAGTGTGAACATGACAAAATTTGGTTTGGGGTTATATTTAAACGAAAAATTCAACCATCTATGCTCGTTTTATGGCATATCGCCCGACCATCCGCGACCAAGATCCCAATGCTCATCATAGACAAACTCAAAATAAGGTAGCGAAAACTCCTGCTCAAGTAGTTCAGCCAACTCTTCCTGAATGGGCTTTGCCCAATTGCCAACAAGCACTATAAATTTATCAATTGTCCATGCCACACGGCCACGTGGAACCTGCGTATAGTCGCCTTTGAATTTTGTGTCTAAATGCTGCGCCTGCGCTCGAAAATACTCTTTAGCCCAAATCTGTCGATGCAAATGCGGATAATTTACAAACGGAATACCCTTATCAGCCGCCTCTTCAACCTGCTTGGGCGTTAGCTCTTGCTTACGAACGCCAAACAGCACACGTTCTTCACTATCGTACCAAAAAATACCCACACAAGGCATCTGCTCATCGAATGCAGCCATTGCGGCCATTTGCTCCTCCCGTTCCTTATCACTTAAGCGTTTCATACAACCAACATTTTCTACCTCCCCCTATACATCTCCTCGTAGTAGCGCTGGTAGTCGCCGCTGGTAACATTATCCATCCACTGCTGATTGTCGAGATACCAGCGCACGGTGCGTTCTATGCCCTCTTCGAACTGTAGCGACGGCTCCCATCCAAGCTCATTTTTGAGCTTGCGGCTGTCGATGGCGTAGCGCAAATCGTGGCCAGCACGGTCGGTTACGTAGGTTATCAGGCGTTCGCTATGCCCTTCTGGATTACCAAGCAACCTGTCAACGGTTTTTATTATAACCTTGATCAAATCAATATTTTTCCACTCGTTGAATCCACCAATATTGTAGGTTTCGGCTATTTTTCCATTGTGGAATATTATGTCGATGGCGCGAGCATGATCCTCAACAAAGAGCCAATCGCGCACATTCTCACCCTTACCATACACCGGCAGCGGCTTACCATGCCGTATGTTATTGATAAACAGCGGAATCAATTTCTCGGGAAACTGGTAGGGGCCGTAGTTGTTGCTGCAATTGGTGATAATGGTTGGCAGTCCGTAGGTGTCGTGGTAGGCTCGCACAAAATGATCGCTGCTGGCCTTGCTGGCCGAGTATGGCGAATGCGGGTCGTATTTGGTGGTTTCGGTGAACAGCGTGCCATCGAACTCCAGCGCACCATAAACCTCGTCGGTGCTGATATGATAGAACCGCTTACCCTCGAAACCATCGGCCCAGCACAACTTGGCGGCCTGCAACAAGCTGAGCGTACCCATCACATTGGTTCGCGCAAAGATGAACGGATCTTTTATGCTCCTATCCACGTGGCTCTCTGCCGCCAAATGTATAACGCCATCAATATTGTAGCGTTTAAAAACATCCAACATCGCGTCAAAGTCGCATATATCGGCATGTACAAAGGCATAGTTTGGCGCATTTTCAATATCTTTTAAATTGGCCAAATTGCCTGCATATGTAAGCCTATCGAGATTTACAATTCGATAGTCGGGATATTTATTCACAAACAGGCGCACCACATGGCTACCTATAAATCCTGCACCTCCTGTAATCAGTATATTTCGTTTCATGGTTATGCCTTTTTTAATTCGTCAATCACCTGTAGCAAATACTGTCCGTACTGATTTTTTATCATCGGCTCGGCCAATTGACGCATTTTTGCTTCGTCAATCCAACCTTTGCGGTAGGCGATGGCCTCCAAACAGGCTATTTTTAATCCCTGACGCTTCTCTATCACCTCCACGAAAGTGGAAGCCTCGCTGAGCGAATCGTGCGTACCCGTATCAAGCCACGCAAAACCGCGACCAAGGTTTTGCAATTTCAGCGCACCCTGCTCCAAAAAGCACTGATTCACAGAGGTTATCTCCAACTCGCCACGCGCCGACGGCTTTATTTGCTTAGCTACGCTAACCACGCTGTTGGGGTAAAAATATAAACCCGTAACTGCGTAATTGGACTTCGGGGCTTTAGGTTTCTCCTCTATGCTCAGCACATTGCCGGCAGCATCAATCTCGGCAACGCCATAGCGTTCGGGGTCTTTAACCCAATATCCAAAAATAGTTGCCTTATTTTCTTTTTCGGCCAAAGCAACGGCATTCTGTAGCATGGCGGTGAAATGGCTACCGTAGAATATATTATCGCCCAAAACAAGGCAAGCGCAATCGTTTCCGATAAATTTTTCACCAATGATGAACGCCTGCGCAAGTCCATCGGGCGATGGCTGCTCGGCATACTCAAAGCGCACACCGTAGTCGTCGCCATTTCCTAGCAAACGCTGAAAACTCGGCAAATCCTGCGGTGTAGAAATAATGAGTATTTCCCTAATACCGGCCAACATCAGCACCGATATGGGGTAATAAATCATGGGCTTGTCGAATATGGGCAAAATCTGCTTCGAAACCCCTTTGGTTATAGGATACAGCCGCGTTCCGCTACCACCTGCTAAAACAATTCCTTTCATTTTCCTATTCCTTTTATTTTGAAACCTATATCAGCCAATTGCTTATGGTCTAATATATTACGACCATCAAAAACAAAGGCAGGCTTCATCATGCTGTCGTATATTCGCTGCCAATCGTAGGTTTTGAACTCGTCCCACTCGGTTAGCACGGCCACGGCATGCGCGCCATTGCAAGCCTCGTAGGGGCAATCCACCACCGACAGCTGCTGCCCGTTCTGCTCATCGCTGCGCGTTCCGAGCGCATTGATGTCGCTGTACATCTTAGCAGCAGGCACTTTAGGGTCGTACACGCAGATGTTGGCCATGTCGCTCAGCAGGTGATCGGCCACATAGATGGCCGCGCTCTCGCGGGTGTCGTTGGTGTCCTTTTTGAACGCCCAGCCCAGCATGGCCACCTTTTTGCCCGACACGGTGTTGAACAACGTGCCGATGATATTCTGCGCAAAGCGCCGTTTTTGGTAGTCGTTTAGGCTAATCACCTGCTCCCAGTAGTCGGCCACCTCGGGCAGATTGAAGCTGCGGCAGAGATAAACCAAATTCAACAAATCTTTCTGAAAACACGAGCCACCAAAGCCCACCGAGGCTTTCAAGAACTTTGCGCCTATGCGCGTGTCGGCCCCAATGGCGTGCGCCACCTCGTCGACATCGGCTCCTGTAGCCTCACACAGCGCAGATATGCTGTTGATCGACGATATGCGCTGCGCCAAAAAAGCATTGGCCACGAGCTTGGAGAGCTCCGACGACCACAGTTTGGTTTGTATGATGCGCTCGCGGGGAACCCAGCTGGCATAGATGGCCGTAAGTTCCTCGATAGCCTGCAGCCCCTCTGGGGTCTGTGCTCCGCCAATCAGCACGCGATCGGGGTTGAGCAAATCGTGAATGGCAGTACCCTCGGCCAAAAATTCGGGGTTCGAAAGCACCTGAAACTTAGGCCCATGGCTTGTTTCGGACAGTATGGTGTTGATGGCCTGAGCCGTACGCACGGGAATGGTCGATTTCTCAACCACAATTTTGTCGGACTTAGCCACGCGGGCTATCTGCCTGGCGCACAGTTCTACATAGCGCAAGTCGGCGGCCTTGCCCTTGCCCACACCAAAATCCTTGGTGGGCGTGTTCACGCTGATGAACACCATGTCGGCGCGATCGATGCAGCCATCTATATCGGTGGAATAGAACAGATTACGCTCACGAACCTGTCTCACCACATCGAGCAGTCCAGGCTCGTAGACGGGCAGTTCGTCGGTGTTCCAAGCGGCAATACGCTCGGCGTTCACATCCACCACGTCGATGCGTATATGAGGATTCTTCAGAGCGATAACGGCCATGGTGGGTCCACCCACATAACCCGCTCCAATGCAACAAATATGCTTAATCACAAGCAGTTAGATGATTTAAGCGAAACAAGTCTGGCAAATATGCTGCGCCACCCGAAAGCCGCTTAGCGGATAAGCTCCGCAAGGCCAAAAGGCCAATGCCAATGGGGTATGTACACAGCACCGCCCAGTCAGTCCCATCCCCTTTTGCGGCCAAAAACGCTGGAGAATAGGTCTAACGGGCAACAATGCAAAGTTACATACAAATTCTCAACGTTCCAAATAGAATTCGTAAAAAAAGCCCCATTGCTGGGGCTTTTTGTAGGTTAACGCACTATAAACCTATTCGTTATAAGCTCCAATAGGTCATTGCGCTAATCTTATTACGGTAGATACCCTTAACATCGACAAACACGCAGCCAGGCGCGGCATACTGGGCAAACCACTGCTCGTCGTGGCCAACGAACTGCCTATGGCTCACGGCGGCCACAATGGCATCGTAGTGCCCCGTGGGCTGCCCCACAGTGGCAAAGCCATACTCGTGCTGCACCTCCTGCGCATCGGCGTTGGGATCGAACACATCGACCGTTCCAACACCAAACGACTTGAGCTCGTTGTAGATGTCAACCACCTTTGAGTTGCGGATGTCGCTCACATCCTCCTTGAACGTAACGCCCATGATAAGCACCCGCGCCTCCTTGCAGGCCTTGTCGGCGGCAATCATCTTCTTCACCGTTTGCTTGGCCACATAGCCGCCCATGGAGTCGTTAATGAAACGCCCTGCACTGATAATCTGCGGATGATAGCCCAACTCCTTGGCCTTGTGCACAAGATAGTAGGGGTCCACGCCGATGCAATGCCCGCCCACAAGGCCAGGAAAGAACTTCAGGAAGTTCCACTTTGTACCAGCGGCCTCGAGCACCTCGAATGTATTGATGCCGATGCGGTTGAATATAATCGACAGCTCATTCATGAAGGCTATATTGATGTCGCGCTGGGTGTTCTCAATGATTTTAGCCGCCTCGGCCACCTTTATGCTGCTGGCGCGATGCACACCCGCCTTAACCACCAACTCGTAGGTTTTGGCTATCTCCTCGGCCGATTCGGCATCGCAGCCCGAAGTGATTTTTTTTACCGTGGTGAGCGTATGCTCCTTGTCGCCGGGGTTTATGCGTTCGGGTGAGAATCCGACCTTGAAGTCGGTTTTGAACTTCAGCCCCGATTCGGCTTCGAGCAAGGGCACGCAGTCGTCCTCGGTGCAGCATGGGTACACGGTAGATTCGTACACCACGTAGTCGCCCTTTTTAAGGGCTTTCCCGACAGTTTTTGTGGCGGCCAACAGCGGCTTCAAATCGGGCATGTTGTGCTCGTCGATTGGGGTTGGCACGGCCACTATGAAGAACTGCGCCTGGCGCAAGTCGTCGGGATTAGCCGTAAAGGTGATGTCGCAACCTTTAAAAGCGTCGGCATCAAGCTCGTTGCTGGGGTCGATGCTGTTGCGCATCTGCTCCACACGCTTGGCGTTTATATCGAAACCTATAACGGGCAATTTACGTGCAAACTCAAGCGCTATGGGCAAACCCACGTAGCCAAGGCCAATAACGGCCAAGCGTGCTTTTTTATCTAACAGTTCCTGATACATGATGCTTTTTTTTCGAATTATACATTTTTGCAAAATGGATGAAAGTCGCCAACCAAGCCTGTTTCGGCCATGTTGCGAATGGTGTAAACGGTTTGAATAGCAACCTTGGCATCGTTGAGTCCAAAACCTTGACCTGCAAGTATTTTGCGATAGCTCTCGTTGTGCAATTCGGTGAATCCGTCGCTAAACTCCAATTCCTTGCCACCAATGGTGATGGTGCGATAGGTACGCTTACCTGTAGCCCGCACGTCCTCGGGAATATCGTTGCAATCGAGGCTCATAAACCAGCGCACATTGGCGCGTTGGAGGTGCAAAAAGCCTGCGGCTTTATCGGCTCTCGCCAAGTGTACACGGCACTCCTTAACATCGCCAAATATCCATGTAAGCATATCGAAGAAGTGAACGCCAATGTTTGTGGCCACTCCGCCCGATTTTTGTTGATCGCCCTTCCACGATATATGATACCAACGCCCACGACTGGTGATGTATGTTAAATCCACGTCAAACACCTTATCCTTAGGGGCTTCCTCAACCTGTTTTTTCAACTCTACGATAGCCGGATGCAGGCGCAGCTGCAAAATGGTGTTCACGCGATGCCCCATTTCTTTCTCCAACTCCTGCAGAGCCTCAACATTCCAAGGATTAAGCACAAGTGGCTTTTCGCAGATGGCATCGGCACCATGTTTAAGGGCAAAACGAATGTGCGAGTCGTGCAGATAGTTGGGCGTACAGATGCTTACATAGTCGAGTTTTACGCCACTACGCCGCAATTTGTCGATATGCCGATCAAATCGTTCGTACTCTACGAAGAAATCGGCCTCGGGGAAGTATGAGTCCATTATGCCCACGCAGTCGTGCTTGTCGAGGGCTGCCACAAGGTTGTTTCCTGTTTCCTTTATGGCTCTCAGGTGGCGCGGAGCAATGTAGCCCGCTGCACCAATTAGCGCAAAATTCTTCATCGTTGCTTAATCTATCTTTTTCACCTGTTCGTTTTCTAACCTATACAAATCGCCGCTTTCGGGGCATTTAGCCATTCCGTTCGCGTCGAATTCGAGCCGATGCCCATACTGGCTCATCCAGCCAATTTGTCGGGCTGGATTGCCCACCATCAGGGCGTAGGGCTTAACATCCTTAGTAACCACCGCGCCCGCACCAATAAAGCAGTACTCGCCCAGCGTATGGCCGCACACAATAGTGGCATTTGCACCAATAGAGGCGCAACGTTTCACAACAGTGGGCTTATACTCGCTCTTGCGATTCACAGCACTGCGCGGATTTATCACGTTAGTGAACACCATCGAAGGACCGAGGAATACATCGTCCTCGCAGGTTACACCGGTGTAGATAGAGACGTTATTCTGTACCTTTACATTGCGCCCCAACGTTACCTGTGGCGACACCACCACGTTTTGGCCAATATTGCAGCCTTCGCCTATGGTTGCACCTGCCATTATATGGCTAAAATGCCATATTTTGACACCATTTCCTATGTTTGCCCCTTCGTCGATTACTGCCGTTTCGTGGGCAAAATAGCCGTTACCGTTCATGTCTGTGTCTATTTGAAATAGTCTAAAACATTATCGGCTACATACCGCAACTTTTCAGGCGTAAACTCGGTGTGCATGGGTAGCGACAGTACCGTTTGCGCCAACTGCGTTGATACTGGAAAATGTAGCCCATCATGCGCATACGGCACAAAGGCTTTTTGGTTGTGCAAGGGTATGGGATAATAGACCATCGATGGAATGCCCCTGTCGGCTAAATGCTTAATAAACTTCTCTCTATCAACATCTTGCAGGCACATAGTATATTGATGGAAGATATGGGTGCTCTGCAGATTGCGCTTAGGTGTAATCAGGTGGGAACAATTGGCAAAACGGCTGTCGTAGTAGTCGGCAGCGGCAATGCGCGCCTGGTTGTAGGCATCCAAATGCTTGAGTTTCACGCGCAAAATGGCAGCCTGAATGGTGTCGAGGCGCGAGTTCACACCGATGCGGTCGTGGTGATAGCGCACCCGCATACCGTGGTTGGCAATGGCGCGAATCTCGTCGGCCAGCGCATCGTCGTTGGTGAATATGGCTCCGCCATCGCCGTAGCAGCCTAAGTTTTTGGAGGGGAAGAACGATGTTGTACCCAACTGACCAATGGTTCCAGCCATGCGGGTTGTGCCGTCGGCAAAGGTGTAGCGTGCGCCGAGTGCCTGCGCCGTGTCCTCCACCACAGGAATACCGTGCTTGTTGGCAATGCGCATAATTGCATCCATGTTGGCGCACTGCCCGAAGAGGTGTACGGGGATTATGGCCTTGGTTTTGGGCGTTATGGCGCGCTCCAACTGCTCGGGCGAAATGGTGTAGGTGTCGGGCTCCACATCAACCAGCACGGGAGTAAGCCCCAGCAGAGCCACAACCTCCACGGTGGCTATGAATGTGAAGTCGGGCGTAATCACCTCGTCGCCAGGCTTCAGGCCGAGGGCCATCAGGGCGATTTGGAGGGCATCGGTACCGTTGGCGCATCCTATAACATGCTTTGCGCCAATATATTTGGCCAACTCGTCCTGAAAATCGCCAACATCCTTGCCCTTTACGAAGGCGGTGCTACTTAGCACATTCTGTATGGCCGAGTCAACCTCGGTTTTTATCTTCTCGTACTGACCTTTCAGGTCGCACATGGCTATCTTGTCCGAACTCATAGCTATGCTCAGATATTAAAGGGTTGTAGCCCTTTCTACGATAAAAACGCCCGATGGTTTTAGCCTACTTTGCGTAGCTGATGGCGCGGGTTTCGCGGATGACGGTGATTTTCACCTGCCCAGGGTAGGTCATCTCGTCCTGAATTTTTTTGGCGATGTCGAACGAGAGTTGATTTGCCTCCTCGTCGGAAACCTTGTCGCTGCCAACAATCACGCGCAATTCGCGACCTGCCTGAATGGCATAGGTCTTCTGCACGCCGGGGTACGACAATGCCATGTTCTCCATATCCTTCAGGCGCTTAATGTACGACTCCACCACCTCGCGGCGGGCTCCAGGACGTGCTCCCGAAATGGCATCGCACACCTGCACTATTGGGGCTATGAGCGATGTCATCTCCACCTCCTCGTGGTGCGCACCAATGGCGTTGCAAATTTCGGGCTTCTCCTTGAACTTTTCGGCCAGCTTCATGCCCAATATAGCGTGTGGCAACTCTGGCTCGTCGTCGGGCACCTTGCCTATATCGTGCAACAGGCCAGCGCGTTTTGCTGCCTTAGCGTTGAGGCCGAGCTCGGTGGCCATAATGGCGCACATGTTGGCCACCTCGCGGGAGTGCTGTAGCAGGTTTTGGCCGTATGACGAGCGGTACTTCATCTTGCCCACAAGACGGATAAGCTCAGGATGCAGCCCGTGTATGCCCAGATCGATGGCGGTGCGCTTGCCCACCTCCACAATCTCCTCCTCAACCTGGCGCTGCACCTTCTGCACAACCTCTTCGATACGTGCGGGGTGTATGCGACCGTCGGTAACCAACTGATGCAGAGCCAGTCGCGCCACCTCGCGGCGCACGGGGTCAAAGCCCGAAAGGATAATGGCCTCGGGCGTATCGTCAACCACAATCTCGATGCCTGTAGCGGCCTCCAAGGCGCGGATGTTCCGACCCTCGCGGCCAATGATGCGTCCCTTAATCTCGTCGGACTCGATATGGAACACGGTTACGGAGTTCTCGATGGCGGTTTCGGAGGCCACGCGCTGAATGGTTTTCACCACAATCTTTTTGGCCTCCTTGTTGGCAGTCATCTTGGCCTCGTCAACAATCTCGTTGATATACGACATGGCAGCGGTTTTGGCTTCGTCTTTCAGCGACTCAACCAGTTGATTCTTAGCCTCTTCAGCCGACAGTCCCGACATCTGCTCCAGCTTCTCAATCTGCTCACGATGAACCCTTTCGAGCTCCTCGTTGCGCTTATCGGCCATGGCCTTTTGGGCGTTCAAGCTTTCGCGCACAGTGTCGGCCTCCTTATGCTTGCGCTGAAGGTCGTCGAGTTTTTGGTTGAGCTGATTCTCGCGCTGTTTCAGCTTATTCTCGCTCTGCACGATACGGCTATTTCGCTCATTCACAGCCTTTTCGTGTTCTGATTTCATTTGCAGGAATTTCTCCTTAGCCTGCAATATTCTCTCTTTCTTGATTACCTCGGCCTCGGCCTCGGCTTCTTTTATGGCTTTCTGATACTTGCTCTTGAGCAATCGGCTCCAGAGGGCATAGGATATGAGCACTCCTATAGCAAAAGCCACTATTCCAATGATAGCGTAGTACATGGTTTCTGTAACTGTTTATTTAGTTGTAAGAAAATAAAAAACCCGCAAAACCGCTTGTTTTGTTAAAACCCCAAATCTGACATGGGAGAAGCTGGCATTCGCCTCAAACGTCCAACGTCCCTCACGAGGAGGAATCCCGAACAAGCGGTAAATAGGCCTGTTTTCGGCGAATATAACCTTTACTTCTATTTGTGTAGTGTTGAGTTTTGCACAAAATAAAAGCGGCAATGCGGGTATGCCTGTCTATTTAAAAGAACTGCCGATGTTTTGCTTTGCCAAATATTGTCCGAGCCAATCATCGAGGTCGGCCATTTGGTCTATAATTTCTGCATTATTTTGCCTTCCATCGGCCTCGATGAGTTTGATGACAAAACCCAAAGCGGCCATTGCAAGGCAATCCTGCATGTCTTTACCGGCATAGCGTTGCTGGTAGTGGGCAACCTTTTCGTTGATGAGCTGAGCGGCCTTCTTTATCTTCTCCTCCTCGATTGGTTCGATTAGGATGGGATATACGCGGCCAACCACGCTTACCTCTATGGTTATCTTGTCGTCCATTACTCTTGTTCTAACGCTGCCTTTTTATTTAGCAAAGCTATACACTTGTCGATTTCCCGCACAATTCGATTCACCTTAATTTTAGCGTCGTGCATGTCGGCACTGGACCCCTTTATGGCTTGAGCCAGGTTAAGGGCATCGTAGCGACCGGATATGGCCTCCACGGCCTGCTCCTTGTCCGACAAGCGTTGCTGCAACTCCGAATAGCGCAACTGCAATTGCTCATGCTCCTGACGTAAACGCTCATAGGCGTTAGCCAAGGTCTGAACCTTTTGCTTGATGCTGCTGGGTATGTTATCCGTTGCTACAGACATAACCAAAACTAAAGTGTTACAAAGATAAGGTTTCGCCTGGTTTTATCAAAGTTTTTTATGAAAAAAGTTTACATAATAGCATATAACTAAATGTATATCAATAAAATAAAAACAATCAACTTTTACATTGCCGCGCCTTTTCAATAATCACACATAGATGCAAGTATTTATAAATCTTAAACTTACAAGTTAATCATTAGTCATACAACAACCAATACACTTATAATCAAATATATAAACATTAAACGTATCGGTTTGACGAGCCGATTATTTGGGCGTATGGAGTTTTGTCAATATTTTTGGCGCGAAAATTTCAGCCATGCGCCTTGTTGCTTCGGCCATATATTTTGCCCTGTTTATGGTGCTGCTGCTACTTGTGGCCATTATGCCATGGTGGCTGCTCTATCGTTTTAGCGATTTGGCAGCGTTTGTGCTGAGGCGCGTGATGCGGTACCGCCTTGATGTAATTCGCAGCAACCTAAGGTGCGCGTTCCCCAACAGCAACACCACCACGCTGCGCCAAATGGAGGCCGAAGCTTACCGCAATCTGGCCGACATTGCGGTGGAAACACTCAAAGGGTTCACCATGACCAACCGAAGCATACAACGGCGGCACCGCGTGCTGAACCCCGAGATGCTCGACCGCTTTTTTGAGCAAGGCCAAAGCGTGATAGGCCTCACAGCACATCTCAACAACTGGGAATGGGGGGCAATGTCGGCGGCCACGCAACTGCGCCACACGCCAATAGCCTTCTACACTCCCCTATCGAACCGCCTAATCGATCGCGTCATAAAGCGACACCGCTCGCTACGCGGAACAGTGATTGAACCCACAACCAACACTCACAGCACCTTTGAACGCAACAAGAATAGGCCCTGCATCTATCTGCTGGTTGCCGACCAATCGCCATCGAATCTCGAACGCGCCATCTGGCTAAACTTTCTGGGGCAGGACACGCCATGCATTCACGGTCCCGAAAAGTATGCTACGCTCTACAACTACCCCGTTGTTTATATCGACATTGTGCGCAAACGGCGCGGATTCTACGAGATTGAGCTTCAGGAACTTTGCGAACAGCCCAAAGCGCTTGCTCCGCACGAACTCACGCACCTATACATGAACCGCGTGGAACAAGCCATACACCAAAGCCCCAGTAGCTGGCTCTGGACGCATAGACGTTGGAAAAGAAGACGCGAAGAACTACAAACGACAACAATTTGCTGACAAAAAACGATGTGGCAACCTAACTTTTGGTGCTATATTTGCGATACAAAGTCCAACATATCACTAAAACCGCACTTGACTATGAAAAGGCTAACGCTACTTATTGTCCTCTCGCTAAGCATCTTGATACCCGAAACAGTGCAAGCGCAGAGCAAAAAATTCTACAAGCGCGAAACGGCGCTCATCTACTACGACTTTGCCATTGACGGTGCGCTAATGCAACGCTTTGAAGCGTATGCCAATCTGTTTCGCCCCTGCAAAGAGGCCAAACGGAATCCAATAAAAAATCAGCTGCTCTACACCTCATGGGACATGATTCGCGAGGCCATGGAAGAGCAAACAGGTATGCTTATTGTACCTATAGATGCCTACGGCAACCGCTTTACATACGACGACTACGGTTTCCCAAATATGGGCATAAACAAGGCACTGAAAAAAGGCTCGTCAAAATACTACCTGCGCTTCGACATCAGCCTAAAACCCACACCTACACCTGTTTACACCACATCAACCAAGCCCGACTCGTTGGCAATGGCACTAACCGCAGAACAAATACTGCCCATCCTCACCATAGATGTTACCATCTACCCCGATAAGGGTGTGCTTCCCACCAGCAAATCGACAATCACCGTTAAGGCTCAGCAACCTTTCGAGGTGAACGAAGCTCTGTTCGATGGCTTTGTGAACGACAAGGACACGGTTTCCGCCCCGCCAGCCAACATCTACGGTATGTTCAAAGAGGCTATAGTACAACTAGGCGGTAGCATTTTCGCAGGCATACGTTAGCCAAACGCCCATAAACGGACATTGAGCATAAAACCACAGCGCACGGCTCGCATTCCACCCCGGAGGCGAGCCGTTGACTTTTTGCGCAAATTTTCGTACCTTTGCATTTAATACACCCAAAACAATCAAAGCCTATGAAAGCATTCCACGCCTACGACATCAGAGGCATATACAATCAAGACTTCGACAAAAACGATGCCTATCTGATTGGCTACTACCTGGTTGAGGTGCTAAACACCAACCGTGTGCTGGTGGGGCGCGATGTGCGCGTTTCGTCGGACGAAATATACGAACACCTAACACGAGGCATCACCGATGCTGGTGCCGACGTTTATGACCTAGGGCTGGCCACCACTCCCATGGTCTATTACGCCACAGCCAAAGGCGGCTTCAGCGCATCGGCACAAATCACCGCTTCACATAACCCCAAGGAGTACAACGGCCTCAAAATATCGCGCCAAAACGCCGAACCTGTAGGCTACGACACTGGACTGCGCCTGATTGAGGAACGTATGCGCAACGGCAAGCCCACGCCCGTGGCCAATCGCGGACGAATAATCCCACACAACATACGTCTGGAGTATGTCGATTTTCTGAACACGTTCAAGCGCAACCACAACAACCTGAAAATAGGCATCGACTGCTCCAACGGCATGGCCGCCCTACTGATTAAGGACATTTTGGGGACAAGTCCCATCTACCTCTACGACACACTGGACGGCACTTTCCCAAACCACGAGGCCAATCCGCTGGTGCCCGAAAACGTGGCCGACCTACAGCAACTGGTACGCCAGCACGAATGCGACCTGGGCGTGGTGTTTGATGGCGATGCCGACCGCGTAATGTTCGTTGACGAGAACGGACGATTCATCTCGCCCGACCTGATGATTGGCCTGCTGGGGCTATATTTCCTCGACGAACGCGGGCTACGCGGCAATGTGCTGCAAGACATCCGCACATCAAAGGCTGTGGGCGAATACCTTAGCCCCAAGGGGGCCACCATGCACACATGGCGTGTGGGACGTGCCTACGCCGCCCTCAAGTTGCGCGAAATTGATGGAATATACGGCGGCGAGCTGGCCGGACACTACTATTTCCGCGACTTCTTCTACTCCGACTCGGGTCTGCTGGCCTGCATCCTCATCCTGAACGTTGCCAGCACCCTAAAACAGAAGGGCATTAAACTATCGGAGGCCATTGCGCAGATTGAAACCTACGCCAATTCGGGCGAAATCAACTTCAAGGTGGAACGCAAGCAAGAGGCAATGGACGCCGTGCGCAAGCACTTCACCGAGCGCGAACAACCCATGGCTAGCATGGATTTCGACGGCTATAGGGTGGAGTTTGCCGATTGGTGGTTCAACATACGACCATCGAACACCGAGCCCTACCTGCGCTTTATTGCCGAGGCTAAAACAGCCGATATGCTACAGCAACGGGTGGATGAGGCTCGGCGCATAATTGCGCAGTTTGAGTAGAACTCGAAGATCCCGCAAGGGAACAACAAAAAATCCCCGTGCCACAGAATAGGCACGGGGATTTTAATTGATATGGCAACCCTCAGAACTATAGTTTTGCAAGTTCTGCGTCGAACAGAGCGCGAATATCCTCGGTTGAGGGGCGTGGAGCGCGAGGGTCGATTATGTTGCCATCGGCACCAACAAGGCAGAATGTAGGGATGGCACGGAGCGAGTAAGCCGTGGCAGCATGCGAGCGCCAAGCACCCTCGGCGTGAAGCTGTATGCCCTTCATCTGCTTCTCGTTCACCATCTTCTGCCACGCATCGGCATCGTCGTCGAGCGACAGGCTGATGAACACGATGGGCTTGCCCTTATAATCCTCCTGAAGTTTCTCAAGATGAGGTAGTTCGGCACGGCAAGGACCACACCATGTGGCCCAGAAATCGATGTAAACCAAGTTGCCACGGAATTGCTCCAAACCAACAGGCTCGCCGCCCATGTTCTTGGCCTCGAGCGATGGAGCAGGTTTGCCAGGAGCCAAGGTGGCCATAAGCTCATCAAAACGCTTCTTCAAGCGGGTGGTATAGGCAGGAGTTTTGCTTTCGGCAGCAAACTTGCTAATAGCATCGCCAATGCGATGGAATGCACCGTATGACAGGCGGTTGCTAAGAGCAATCATCTTCACATAATCGCGGCATTTGGGAGCGGATATTAGGCTATCGATCTGAGCGAAACGGACAACCAACTCGTCGTCCTCGTCGCCCGATGCCTTGACATTCACATAGGTAGACAGCAGTTCGCGATAGCTAGGGAACATCAGATGCTGCTCGTTGTTAGGATTGAACGTACCCAAGGCACCAGCAGCATCTTCCTCGCCAGGAGCTAGCCCCATCAGGTAGGCATGGGTTCTGGGATAGCCAATCTCACAGGCCAAACGGCTGTAGCCCAAACGCTCGGCCTCGAACTGGGTGAGCTGGCTGTTCGACGATGTGGGTTTCACAGCATTAATCACCGAGTCGATACGAGCAGAAAACTGCGTTTCGTCGAGCGCATAAAGCGTGCGCCATTGCCCCAGCAGGGCGTTGAGCGAAGAATCGGCTCTACGCATTTGCTGCATAAAATCGGCGTTATCGCCTGAGAATGAAACATTTTGCAGAGCGGCATCGGTTTGCAACGAGAGCGATGCACCAGGGATGAGGTAAACGCCCAGTTCGCTACGGTTGAGGCGCAACGAGGCAAAAGTGGGCTGACTGAGTTCCTTTGTGCATTGGAACGACCCATCGGTGATGGCCAGCGTATCCACATCGTCGCCAATGGCGAGGAGAATCTGCTTGGCATCGCCGCCTACAGTACCGCTGATGTGGGCAACCTTAGGCTGGGTGGAACAAGCGGCCAACAGCGGAAGCGCAATGGCCAAAACGCGATATTTCTTCATCATAACAATAAGTAATTTATTTGGTTACAGTTAGTTGTGAATGTCCTTTTAACATAACGAGCCTAAAAGCATCGCTATCTGCGCGACAATATTAGCAATTAGTGATGAATTACGGAAACGGGAGGCGCATTTTTTTGGCACATCGCACACCAAGATGACGCAAAGCAATTAAATTTGCTCATCGAAAAAACAATCATAGGCCATGATTACCTTTCTGATTGCGCTTGCCGTGCTAATATGCGGCTACATTGTTTACGGTAGCTTTGTGGAGCGGGTGTTCGGCGCGAATGCCGAGCGCAGCACACCAGCCTATACCCACGCCGACGGCGTTGATTTTGTGCCGCTTCCAACGTGGCGCGTGTTCCTCATTCAATTCCTCAACATCGCCGGATTGGGACCAATTTTTGGTGCAATTATGGGCATCATGTATGGCCCTGCAGCCTACCTGTGGATTGTGCTGGGCACGCTGTTTGGTGGCGCAGTGCACGACTACCTCTCGGGTATGCTCTCCATACGCAGCGGCGGTGCAAGTTTGCCCGAACTGGTGGGCGAGCAACTTGGCCGTCCAATAAAGCAAACCATGCGCGGCTTTGCGCTGGTGCTAATGATTTTGGTGGGTGCCGTGTTTGTGGTGAATCCGGCCAACCTAATCAACATGCTCACGGCCGACGGGCTGTCCCGACTGATGTCGACCTCTACCGAAGCGGTAAGAGATAACATGCTGATTGTTTGGATTTTGATTATACTCACCTACTACGTTTTGGCAACACTGCTGCCCGTGGATAAGCTGATTGGGCGCATCTACCCATTCATGGGCTTTGCGCTGCTTTTCATGGCCGTGGGCATAATGGTGGGACTGTTTTTTCATGCTGGCGATTTGCCCGAAATGTTTGCTGGCGCAGGACTTAGCAACCGCCAGCCCAATCCCAGCACGCACCCCATTTTCCCCATGATGTTTGTGTCGATTGCCTGCGGAGCCATATCGGGATTCCATGCCACGCAATCGCCGCTCATGGCACGATGTATAAAGAACGAACGCCTCGGACGGCGCGTGTTCTACGGCGCAATGGTGGCCGAGGGCGCGGTGGCTCTAATCTGGGCGGCAGCGACCATAGCCTACATGGGCGGCTCCTACGAAAACCTAACGGCCTATTTCGCCACCAAGGGCAACTCATCGGCAACATTCGTTAACGAACTGTCGCGCAGTTGGTTGGGCACTTTCGGGGGCATACTGGCCATTGTGGGCGTAGTGGCCGCCCCTATCACCTCGGGCGACACTGCTCTGCGCTCGGCAAGGCTCATCGCCGCCGACTTTCTGCACATCGAACAGAACAGCATACGCCGCCGATTGATGGTGTCGATACCGATATTCGCCCTGTCGGCTGTGATTATGATGCTGGACTACAATGTGCTATGGCGCTACTTTGGATGGTGCAATCAAACGCTGTCGGTGTTCACGCTGTGGGCCATAACGGTATATTTGGCCCGCCATGGCAAGCTCTACGCCATTGCACTGCTGCCCGCGCTGTTCATGACCATGGTTTGCTGCACCTATATATGCGTAGCCCCCGAAGGATTTGGGCTACCATCGGGAGTGGGCTACGCAGTGGGGGCGACGATTTCGGCCATCTGCCTAGGACTGTTCGTCAAATTTGCGGCATCAATCAAAACAAAGAGCAACGTATCTGCCTAAAAATCAACCCAAAACAGCCTATAATGGCTGGGATATGGCAAAATACGCCGAAATCTATTAAATTTGCTGCTCATTTCGCCATGCGAAATAGATGCGTAACACATTGATTTATTGACATTACAATAGTTTTTGAACATGGAAATATCGGCTCAATACTCCCCGCGTCAGGTTGAGGACAAATGGTATGCCTACTGGCTCGACCAAGGATTTTTTAGCTCAAAGCCCGACGGACGCGAACCCTACTGCGTGGTGATTCCGCCACCCAACGTAACCGGAGTGCTGCACATGGGCCACATGCTCAACAACACCATTCAGGACGTGCTGGTGCGCCGCGCCCGTATGCAGGGCAAAAACGCCTGCTGGGTGCCAGGAACCGACCACGCCTCAATAGCCACCGAGGCCAAGGTGGTGAACAAGCTGGCGCAGCAGGGCATAAAGAAAACCGACATCAGCCGCGAGGAGTTCCTCAAACACGCATGGGACTGGACCCACGAGCATGGCGGCATAATACTGAAACAGCTACGCCGCCTGGGCTGCTCGTGCGATTGGGATCGCACCGCATTCACCATGGACGAAACCCGCTCCAAGAGCGTAATCCGCACCTTTGTAGATTTATACAACAAGGGACTGATTTACAGAGGTGTACGTATGGTAAACTGGGATCCGCAAGCTCTAACTGCTCTAAGCGATGAGGAGGTGATTTTCCGCGACGAGCACAGCAAGCTATACTACCTCCGCTACTACCTCCACAACGACGACGGTTCGGGGGCTACGGGTACCGAAGGCGAAATCATACACACCGATGCGCAGGGACGTCGCTACGCGGTGGTGGCCACCACGCGCCCCGAAACAATCATGGGCGACACAGCCATGTGTATAAATCCCACCGACCCAAAAAATCAATGGCTACGGGGCAAACAGGTGGTGGTGCCGCTGGTAAATCGCGCCATACCCGTGATTGAGGACACCTATGTGGACATTGAGTTCGGCACGGGCTGTCTGAAGGTTACACCCGCCCACGACGTGAACGACTATATGCTAGGCGAAAAGCATAAATTGCAGAGCATCAACATATTCAACGACGACGCCACCATCAGCGAGGCCGCTGGCATGTACGTGGGCATGAGCCGCGAGGAGGTGCGCAAGCAAATTGTGGCCGACCTCGAAAAGGCTGGGCTGCTGGAGAAAACCGAGGACTACAACAATAAGGTGGGCTACTCGGAGCGTACACATGTGCCGATAGAGCCCAAACTATCCATGCAGTGGTTCCTAAAGATGGAGCATCTGGCCGAAATAGCCCTGAAACCCGTTGTTGATGGCGAAATCAAGTTCTATCCGCCCAAATATATCAACCTCTATCGCCATTGGCTCGATAACATCAAAGATTGGTGCATCAGCCGCCAGCTATGGTGGGGACACCAAATACCTGCCTACTACCTGCCCGAAGGTGGATTCGTGGTGGCCGAAACGCCCG
Source organism: Bacteroidales bacterium (assembly GCA_017524185.1). GTDB lineage: Bacteria > Bacteroidota > Bacteroidia > Bacteroidales > Tenuifilaceae > RGIG6076. Next base: position 33,239 of record JAFWUG010000030.1, on the reverse strand, counting down.
AAGAAGCACTGCAACAGGCCATTGAAAAGACGGGCAACAAACAGCTAACCCTCAGCGACTTGCGTCAGGACGACGATGTACTCGACACATGGTTCTCGTCGTGGCTGTGGCCGCTGTCGCTGTTCAACGGCGTGCTGGATCCCAACAACGCCGAATTCAAGTACTACTACCCCACCAACGACCTCATCACCGCCCCCGACATCATCTTTTTCTGGGTGGCTCGCATGATTATGGCCGGCGAGGAATATCAGCACCAAGTACCCTTCCGCAACGTCTATTTCACGGGCATAGTGCGCGACAAGCTAGGTCGCAAGATGTCGAAATCACTCGGCAACTCGCCCGACCCGCTCGACCTGATTGAACGCTACGGTGCCGACGGTGTACGCATGGGCATACTGCTCAGCTCGCCCGCAGGTGGCGATTTACTGTTCGACGAGGCTCTGACCGAGCAAGGACGCAACTTCTGCAACAAAATATGGAACGCATTTAGGCTTGTAAAAAGCTGGCAGTCAAGCAATTCAATAGAGCAACCTATAGCGGCCCAATATGGCCTCGAATGGTTTGGCCACAGGCTAAATCGCGCCATAGCACAAATCAACGACGACCTCGACAAATACCGCATATCCGAGGCTCTAATGACCTCGTTCAAACTGTTCAGGGACGAATTCTCGGCCTGGCTGCTCGAAATTGTGAAACCAGCCTACGGTCAACCCATCGACGCCAAAACGCTAGAACAAACGCTGGCCTACTTTGAGCAGTTGCTGGCCTTGCTGCACCCATTCATGCCCTTCATCACCGAAGAGCTTTGGCAGCAACTACGCACCCGCCAGCAGGGCGAAAGCATTATGGTGAGCCTTATGCCCAGCGCATCGGCGCACAACGAGCAGACCCTCAACGAATTTGAACTACTAAAGGAACTTGTGGCAGGCATCCGCACCATTAGGCAGGAGAAGAACCTAAGCCCCAAGAACCAGCTGTGCGCCAAGGTGCGCGACCTACAGCCCAACAATGGGTTCATCGCCGTGGCCGCCAAACTGGCCAACCTGAGCGCAATGGAGACCACCGCGCAAGAGGTGCAGGGCGCAGCATCGTTCCGTATCGGCACGGCCGAAATTTACGTTCCGCTCGAAGGCCTAATCGACACCGAGCAAGAGCGCACTAAGCTGCAGCAGGAACTCGACTACGCCCGTCGTTTCCTCGATAGCGTGCTAAAAAAACTGGGCAACGCCAACTTCACCAACCACGCCCCCGCCCATGTGGTAGAACTGGAGCGCAAGAAAGAAGCCGATGCCCGTACAAAAATTGCTCATCTGGAGGAACGCCTAAAGCAATTAGAATAGCGCATAAAATTCAGACAAAAAGCCTTTTGAGAACGCAACATGGCAAATTTGCGTAAATTTGCCACCATTATACCAACAAAGTTTCATCAATCATGAACCAATCAGAAATCCACATGAACCCCAACGCGCTGGTTAGCTACCTGCAAAAGCCCGCCGAGGAGTTCACCAAAGACGACATCATCAAGTACTGCGAGGAGAACCAAATCGAAATGGTAAACTTCCGCTACGTGGCCGAAGATGGCCGTCTCAAAACGCTAAACTTTATCATCTCCTCAAAGGAGTATCTCGAGACCATACTCTCGGCCGGCGAGCGCGTCGATGGCAGCAGCCTGTTCTCGTTCATCGAGGCTGGCAGCAGCGACCTCTACGTAATTCCCCGCTTCCGCACGGCATTCCTCAACCCATTCTCGGATGTGCCCGCCATCGACATCCTATGCTCGTTCTACGACAGCACTGGCCAACCGCTGCAAAGCGCACCCGAGAACGTGCTAATCAAAGCCCACGAGCAATTTAAGAAAGAAACAGGCTGCACCTTTAAGGCCCTGGCCGAGCTGGAGTACTACGTAATCTCTGAGCGCGACGACCGCTATCCCAGCATCGACCAACGCGGCTATCACGAGTCGGAGCCATTCGCCAAATGGGAAGCCCTGCGCCGCGATGCGCTCGTATATATAGCCCAAACTGGCGGTAAGGTAAAATACGGCCACTCCGAGGTGGGCTGCTTCAGCGATGGCGACACCTACTACGAGCAGCACGAGGTTGAGTTCCTCCCCATGCCCGCCGAGCAGGCTGTTGAGCAGCTTATAGTGGCCAAATGGGTGCTACGTATGCTGGGCGAGCGCTACGGTGTGGGCATCAGCTACGCTCCAAAAATCACCGTGGGCAAGGCCGGTAGCGGTTTGCACTTCCACATGATGGTGGAGCGCGATGGCCAGAACATCACCGCCGAGAACGGCAAACTGAGCGACATGTCGCGCAAGATGATTGCAGGCATACTCGAGTCGGCTGGCGCACTAACTGCCTTTGGCAACACCATTCCGGTGTCGTACCTACGCCTTGTGCCTCACCAGGAGGCTCCCACCTATATCTGCTGGGGCGACCGCAACCGCTCGGTAACCGTGCGCGTTCCGCTGGGCTGGACCTGCGCCAACAACATGGTGGCTCATGCCAACCCTGTCGAGAACAGCCAGATGCCCAAAATCAACAAGCAAACCTTTGAGTATCGCGTGGGCGACGGCTCGGCCGACCCCTACCTGCTGGTGGCTGGCCTTATAGTTACCGCGCTACGCGGCATACGCAACCCCAAGGCTCTTGAGATGGCCGAGAAGCTCTACGCCGACGTGAACATCTTCAGCGAGGCTTTCAAAGACCGCCTCAACACGCTGGAGCAGTTGCCCACATCGTGCTACGCTTCGGCACAGGTGCTAGCCAGCAAGCGCGACATTTTCGAGGCCGATGGCGTATTCCCCAAAGGCATGATCGACGCGCTAATAAAGAAGCTGCAGTCGTATAACGACGACGGCCTAAACGAGCGCATCTTGGGCAACAACGAGGAGATTGCTAAACTTGTAGCAAAATTCATTCATATTGCCTAAGCTGTTAGAAGGCAAACAACGAAAGAGGCCACCCTTGGGATGGCCTCTTTTTTTTTACACTATACCGATACATTGGGCGGTTCAGTAAAAACTGCCTAACTAAATGGTCTGCTCGTCAAAATCATTTTGCAGAAATCCGAGCTTCATCACCTTAGTTACATGCCCATCACCGTCATACACAGGTATATACACCTCTAACAACTCCACTTCCTGCCCATGCAACGCAAGCTTGGTGCGCTGCTTTCGGCTATGACCCGAGCGCAAATCATCCCAAAACTCAACATATCCTAACTGCTGCTCTGGGGTGAAAGTCATCCAATCCCTATGGTGCGCTCCTATCACCTCACCGCGTGTCTTTCCTGCAAGCATAAGGTACGATTCGTTCACATCGATGATGGTGCCACTGGTGTCGTACTCCACAACAAACGATGCGCTATGAATTGAGTTCACAAATCCAGTGATTTCCTCGGTTTTGCGAGCAATCTCCTCCTGAGTGGCTTGCAACTCCTCCATGTTCTGACGCATCTCCTCCTCCTGCGCCTTCATCTCCTCGGCCTGCATCTGCGACTGTTCAAGCAATTCGCGAGTACGCGCATTCACTTTCACGGTGCGTATTGTGCCTGCCATGCTGTCGGCCACATGCTCCACAAACGCTATCACATGGGGCTCTAACGTGCCGAACGATGCCATCTCAATCACACCCACCACTTCCTCGGCGGTCTTAAGTGGAACCAACAAAACGCTACGCGGCGTGGCTCCGCCCAATCCCGAAGTGATGGTTATATAGTCGTCGGGGACGGTAGTCATGTAGATTGAAGCACGTTCGAGCACACACGCACCCACCAGCCCCTCGCCTGCAGCCACCTTCTTCACCAAATATTTCTTACGCTCCCATGCATACGTTGCTTTCAATTCAAACAGCGCTGGGCCATTCTCTTCCGCCCCGTCGTCGGTTTGCAAGAATAGCCCCACCTGATTCACTCCAACATATCGAGCCATTTCGGCCACCACGCCATCGCTCAATTTCTGCAGGTTATCGTTATAGAGACGCAGCAACTCGCCAAACCTTGCTAAACCTGCACTTGCCCAGGCTGCTCGCTCGGCCTCTAACCTACGCGCAGATTCTTCCTCCGATGCTCGCTGCAAATTGTCTCGCATTTGAATCAGCGACTGCCCCAGCGCATCGCGATCGCTCAGCAGTTCGAGTTCCGAATCGTATGTACCCTCTCCAATATCCTTGGCAAACCGCGCCTTGCTGTTAAGTCCTGTGATTGAAATATTTAGCGCATTCGACATCTCCTCCAACTCATCGCCCGTGTTCATTTGCAGCGTGAGTTCATCGGACATCTCACCAGCCGCCAACCGCGAAAGGCTCTGCGTCATACGTGCAATGGGACGACTTATGCTGTTGCTCACCAACATAATGATGACAAGAATGGCCACAATACCCAAAATACTGAGCGATATGGCTATTGCAATGGTGCGCTTGAAATTATCAAATATGCTATCGTATGGCACCGACACAGCCACCATCCATGGAACGTTGGTTTTCAGCGTGGTTACAGGAGCCCAATATACAATGCTATTGCCTTTTACCGACTCTCTAAGATAGTTGAATGGCAAACCGCTTTCTATCTTCTCGAGCAGATGCTGCCGCTCAACCTCACGCGGCATGACGTTGCTAATTGACTGCCCCACAAACGATTCGTTTGGATGACTTGCAACAATACCTGTGTTGGTAACCAGCATGGCCTGACTGCCCTGTATGTTGTTGGCCTTGGTAATAATATCCTGCAAGGATCCCATGCTCACATCGAAACCAACTAAACCACAAAATGCCCCATTCAATTGTATAGGAACTATGTAGGTTACCACCAACTCATTCTCGCCCATTGGACCCTCGTCAATATACGGATCCATGATTAGTTCGCGATTCTGTTCCCTTAGAGCAAGGTAGAGTTCAGGCTCGTTCTCATCAACACCACGTTCCCTAATTATTTTCACAATATCACCATTCTCGCGCAGCACATTCATTGCCAAACGACCTGTTGGCTTAGTATATCCTGGTTTATACTTACTATACTCCCAACTATCCCAAATGTATAATATGTGTGGGTTTCGCTCAATAATAGACACATACATCGAGGAAAAAATCCTCTGCCACTCCTCTTCAGGCATAGTCTGATAAATTGAAAAAGACTGCGCCAACGAGCGCACCATCGACAGACAACTCTCCATCTCGATGCTCACCGAACGGGCCAAATTATTGGCTTCCTGCTCAATACGCACTGCCGCATTGGAATAGGCCGATGTGAAGCTCGACTTCAGCAAATAGCCCACCACCAACACATAGAACAAAGCAACGGAGGCCATCAAATAGAGCAATAACTTTTTGCGAATACCCAGCTTCATCTCTAACTTTGACGTTTTGGCACAAATATACGCTTTTAAAGCTTATAAACCACTAACATTTATCATTTATCGCATCTATTCTGCCCCCCTCAAACCTTACGCACTCAAACACACCCCAATTATATATTCCTAGTGCATCCGACAAATCATACTAAAAAACAGAACAAAATGATATTAGTATTCGTGTTTTTACTATATTTACATCGATATTCCTAAAACAACAAGAGAACACAACATAAAACTAACACACTAATAATCAATCATTTACATCCATGACAAACGAACTCGAAGTGATTGTAGGGCATACGGGGCGAAACCTGAGTGCCTACATTGAGGGCGTTCCGCTAATTATTGTGGGCAGCAACATGACCGAGGTGCGAATCAACATGCACGAGGCCATAATGCGCTATCGCGACACCGCTGCGCATCCCGACAGCCGACTGCTTGAGCCATTCGAACTGCGTTTCAAGGTTGATGCAGCCACATTCATCAACTACTACAGCGATGTGTTCACCAAAGCAGCGCTGAGCCGAATTACGGGCATAAACGAGCGGCAACTGTGGCACTACGCTGCGGGGATGCACAAACCTCGCAAACGACAACTCAAGCGCATTCAGGAAGGTATAAGGATGCTCACACAAGAACTCAACGAGCTAGAACTACTGTAAACGCCTGCTCATAGGCTTTAGCCCAAGGCCACATCGAGCACCATCATTAGGGCAAAGCCAATCATAACTCCCCAAGTGCCGAAATGCGAATCGTCGCGCAGATTGGCCTCGGGGATTAGGTCCTCGGCCACCACAAAAATCATTGCGCCAGCAGCAAACGCCATTAGCCAAGGTAGTATGGCCACCAACTGCGCCGCCACAAAGTAGCCCGCAATGGCCATTAACGGCTCAACCGCTCCGCTCCCCATACCAAACAGGAATGCACGGCCGCGATTCTGCCCACCATTGCTCATGGGCAGAGCCACAGCAGCACCCTCGGGCAGGTTCTGTAGCGCAATGCCTATGGCAAGAGCCAAAGCCGACATGTCGTCGCCATGGCCAGCCTGTGCAGCCGCCCCAAAAGCAAAGCCAACTGCCAGTCCCTCAGGTATATTATGCAACGTTACGGCTAAGAAAAACTTGATATTCTTGGAGAAACGCGACCGCAGTCCCTCCTCGTGCTGCGACGTTTGGTGAATATGCGGCACAATGTGGTCGAGCAGCACCAAAAACAATCCTCCGCACACAAAACCAAATGCTGCTGGTATCCATCCAAACGAACCATAATTCGCCGATGCCTGCTCAATGGCAGGCAACAGCAGCGACCACATGCTCGCCGCAATCATCATGCCCGCCGCAAAACCCAACATTAGGGAATTTACACGGGCCGATTGCTCGCGACGAATCAAAAACACCGAGGCTGCCCCCGCCGTTGTACCCAAAAATATCAGCAAAAACCCAATAACAACCAACATATCCACAGACCTAAAAAAGCCTCAATCGTTGTTGCGAGCAAAACCCAAATAGTAGAGCAATGTTGCCAACGACCCTAAGGCAGCCACAACGTAGGTGAGCGCGGCCCACTTGAGCGCATCGCGCGAATATTCCTGCGCCTGTCCGCTGGCCAAGCCCGAACTGTCGAGCCATTCCAGGGCACGGCGCGAGGCGTCGAATTCAACCGGCAGCGTAACGAAACTGAACAGCGTAGAGAGTGCCAGCATGGCTATCCCCAACCAGAACACGGCCGGAAATAGCTGCAACAGGGCAACTCCCAGCAGCAACACCCACATCTGATAGCGCGATGTTACTGAAATTATAGGCACTAACGACGAGCGCATTTGCAAAAAGGCGTATGCCTCGGCGTGCTGTATGGCATGGCCGCATTCATGAGCAGCTACCGCAGCCGCTGCAACGCTACGCCCGTTATACACCTCAGGGCTCAAATTCACAGTATGCGTGGTTGGGTTGTAGTGATCAGATAGTTGCCCAGGAGCCGACACAACCTTCACATCGCGAATGCCATGGTTGCTAAGCATCAGTTCGGCCACCTCACGACCAGTAAGTCCTCTTGCACTGGACACCTGCGCATATTTGCTGAATTTCGACTTGAAACGGGCGCTCACCAACATGCTAGCCCCAAAAATCAGTATCATCAAAAGATAGATGCCCATAAGAATATCGATTTTAGGTTTAACTTGTAATTCTCTAATAATCAATGCTTTCAACTCCAAGTTCTGCTGCAACCTCGTTGAGGTCGGCCAGCACCTGCGGTATTATGCTGATGCCTTCGCGCCTATTACGCTCGGCATTTTTGCGCTCGGCATCGCCTGGAATCTGAACTGGGGGCTGTTCCGCACCGCTCTTGGCCGCCCTAAAAGTAGCAACCCACTCGTCCATAGAAGCTTTAAAATCGGCAGCCGGACGGAACGCATCGATACGCATAGCCCCAAAAAAATGCCCCAATCCTTGCCCCACTTGCCTGTCGAGCAACGGCAGATAAGCCACCTGGGGTGGAACAAAGGGCCCAAAATTAGCACCACCCAAGACAGCCGAGAATATATCAACCAAAGCGGTGATACAGAATCCTTTATGTCCACCATGAGCCACATCGCCGCCGAGGGTCATAATACCACCGCCATGCATCAGAATGTCGGGGTCGTCGGTGGGACGGCCTTCGGCATCCTGCAAAAGCCCCTGCGGTGCGCGTTCGCCCTTCTTGCCCAAAAGGGCAAGCTTGCCCCGCGCAATGGGCGTTGTGGCAAAGTCGGCCACAAATGGGGGCTGTTCCTGTGTGGGTATGGCCACCGCTATTGGGTTGGTACCCAAATATTTGCTCACCGAATTTGTGGGACAAACCAGCGGATTGGCATTGGTTAGGGCAATACCAATCATATCGTGTTCGAGTGCCATCATGGCGTAGTGGCCTGCAATGCCAAAATGATTGCTATTGCGCACTGCCACCCAGCCCGTGCCGCTCTGACGTGCCTTGTCGATGGCCACCCGCATGGCGTAGAGACCGCTCACTGGCCCAAAAGCATTATCGCCATCGACAGTGGCCGTTGACGGGGTTTGATGTACCACCTGCGGCTGCGGCCTAAGGTTTATACGCCCCGCCTTAGCCATCTGATAGTAGTCCTTAACACGCATGAGTCCATGCGACGGAATACCACGCAACTCGGCATCGACAAGCAGCGTGGCCACATCGGCGGCATGTGCCTGCGGACAGCCCATCTGCTCGAATAGCCGAATCAGGTAGTTTTGTAGGTCGGTATGCCTAATCATGGTTGTGCAAACTACTGCCTGAACACAAGCCCCGACGAGGCCTGCGCGGTAGGCGTTATCTCAATATCATTGATGCAAACATGCGCTGGGCGTGTTACTACGAACAGAATGGCCTCGGCTATATCGTTGGCATAGAGCGGAGTAAGACCATCGTAGGTGCGGCTGGCGCGAGCGGTATCGCCCTTAAAACGTACAATGGAGAACTCTGTTTCGAGCAAGCCCGGGCGCACCTCGCTCACACGAATATTATGCTTTAACATATCCTGCCTCATGCCCTGCGACAACGCGTGCATGGCGTGCTTGGTGGCGCAATAAACATTACCATTCTCATACACCTGCGTACCCGCAATGGAACCTATGTTCACAATATGGCCGCCACCGCGCTCAACCATCAGCGGTGCCACGCAGCGAGTGGTATAGAGCACGCCCTTGATGTTGGTATCAATCATACGCTCCCAATCGTCGATTTGCCCCTCGTGCAGATGCTCTAAGCCAACGGCCAAACCCGCATTATTCACCAACACATCTATGGCACGCCAATCCTGAGGCAACGAGCCTATAGCCTGTTCCACCTCGGTGCGCTGCCTAACATCGAAACAGAGAGGTAGCACCCTGCACTTGCAATCGCGCTCCAGTTCCTCGCGTATGGCCGCAAGCCGCTCCTGACGGCGTCCGGTGATAATTAGGTCGAAACCATTCTGGGCTAGCGTTTGCGCTGCTGCGCGGCCTATGCCCGATGTTGCGCCCGTGATTAGGGCTATCTTCTGCTGTGCCATTATGTCAAACTAAGATAGATTGATGCCCACAAATTTAATAATTTTAGTTGAGCCTTGGGCTTAATTTTCACATACACTCCCAGCCCTTAGGCTTTCTGAGCCTGATAGAGCGTGGCAACGCCCAACGACAAGGAGGTGTAGGCGCACTGAGTGAGCCCCACCCGCTCCATTACACCAATAAACTCCTCATCCTGAGGAAATTGAGAAACAGAATTAGGGAGATAATCATAAGCCGCCCTGCTGCCCGACACCCAACCACCCACAACGGGCAAAATATGCTTAAAATAGAACCTATAGAGCGGCCTTATTGGCCAACGACGGGGCATCGAAAACTCCAACACCATCACATGTCCACCTGGACGCACCGTACGCACCATCTCGGCCAATCCGCGCTCCAAATCCTCGAAATTGCGCACGCCAAAGGCCACCATAGCAGCATCGAACTGGTTGTCGGCGAAAGGAATGCTAAGAGCCGACGCTTGATTGAGCACAACACGCTGCTCAAGCCCAGCATGCTGCACCTTCTGCTCACCAATCTGCAGCATGGCACTTGCTATATCGATGCCTTCGACAGAAACTGATGGCACACGACGCGCCAACGCAATGGCCAAATCGGCGGTGCCGGTGGCCACATCGAGCACGCGCGAGGGGCTAAAAGCAGCAAGCCTCCGCACAAGCCGCCAACGCCAAATCCTATCGATGCCCAAACTTAGCAGATGGTTTAGCGCATCGTAGCGGGGGGCTATGCCATTGAACATGGCGGCCACCGCTGGCGTCGATTTGCTCAAAGGCTGCGGCTCTGGCATGGACTATCCCTCGATGATACGCTCTATGGCACTGAGGTAGGTCTGCTTGAAATCATCCACAAAGCCGTAGGCCACATCGTCGATGCGGATCTCCGACTTGGTTACATGACCCAATGCCGTGAACGGAACCTTGGAGGTGGCCATATAGTCGAGGAACTGTGCTTCGCGCGATAGCGAAACCGATACCACCACACGCCCCTGCGCCTCGCCAAACAGAAACGCGTCGGTACGAACCTCAGCGTCGGTGGTGATGTCGAAGCCCAAATTGTTGGGCATTGCGCTTTCGAGCAAGGCAATGAATAAGCCGCCATCGCTCACATCGTGAGCCGACTGAATTAGATTCTGGCCTATGAGCTCGCGCAGGGTCTGCTGCATGGCAAACTCCTCTTCGAGGTTGAAATAGGGTGCAGGCGAAGCCTTGATGCCGTGGTAGCTGTAGAGATACTCCGACGAGGCAATATCGTTCACCGTGCGACCGATAAGATAAATCATGTGTCCTTTATCGCGGAACGCCAGCGTGGTGTGCTGTTTCTTATCATCGAGCAAGCCAATCATACCAATGGTGGGGGTTGGGAACACTGCCTCCTCCTTGCCACCAATGGATGCCTGATTGTAGAAACTTACATTGCCTCCCGTTACGGGCGTATCGAACTTGGTACAAGCCGCGCCCATGCCCTTTATGGACTGCACGAACTGCCAGTAAACTTCTGGATTATAAGGATTTCCGAAGTTCAAACAGTCGGTTATGGCCAACGGACGGCCACCGGTGCAGGTGATGTTGCGAGCTGCCTCGGCCACCGCAATCATTGTGCCCACCTCGGGGTCGGCTTTCACGTAGCGACCATTGCAATCGGCAGTCATCAGCAAAGCCTTGCGCGTTCCCTTCAGGTTGAACACGCCAGCGTCCGATGGCACATTGGTGGTCATGTTGCCCGTGCCAATCATGGTGTCGTACTGCTCTGTAACCCAGCGTTTGCTGGCTATATTGGGGTGCGACACCAAGTGTCGCAGCACTTCGCCAATATTGGCGGGTTCGGGTACGCTATCGATATTAAACTTCTGATACTCTTTATAGTAGGCAGGTTCACGGAACTCACGGTCGTAAACTGGCGCACCGCCGCCCAGCACTAAGCTCGACGCGGGTACCTGCGCCACCACCTGGCCTCGATACGAAAATTCGAGCGTGTCGCCCTCGGTTACCTCGCCTATGATGGCGTAGTTGATGTCCCAGCGGTTAAGCACGGCCTCAATATCGGCCTCGCGCCCCTTCTGCACCACCATGAGCATACGCTCCTGCGATTCGGAGAGCAGTATCTCCCAAGCCTCCATATTTTGCTGACGTAGGGGCACTTTGCTCAGATCGATGCGCATGCCGCAACCGCCCTTCTCGCTCATCTCCGACGTGGAGCAGATGATACCCGCCGCGCCCATGTCTTGCATACCTACCAATGCGCCTGTTTTGATGCATTCGAGGCTGGCCTCCATGGTGATTTTCTCTTGGAACGGGTCGCCCACCTGGATTGAGGGGATGTCGTCGGCCGAATCTTCGGTGATGTTGGCCGATGCGAATGTTGCACCATGTATACCGTCCTTGCCAGTTGACGAACCAACAATATACACGGGGTTTCCGGGACCCTTGGCCACTGCCGAAACCACGCCATTCTTATCCACAAGACCCACCGACATGGCGTTCACCAGCGGGTTCATGTAGTATGAATCGTCGAACTGCACCTCGCCGCCAAGCACAGGTATGCCAAAAGCATTACCATAGTTGCCTATGCCCTTCACAACGCCTTTTATCAGCCATTTGGTGCGATCGGCTTGCAGATTGCCGAAACGTAACGAGTTTAACTGCGCCACAGGGCGAGCTCCCATGGTGAAAATGTCGCGATTGATACCTCCCACACCTGTAGCCGCGCCCTGATAGGGTTCCACAGCGCATGGATGATTGTGCGACTCCATCTTAAAACAGCAGGCCATGCCATCGCCAATATCAACCAAACCTGCGTTTTCCTGTCCGGCCTCACACAGTATGGCTGAACCCTTACGGGGTAGCGTTTTCAGATACTTTATGGAGTTCTTATACGAGGCGTGTTCCGACCACATCACCGAGTAGATGCTCAACTCGGTGAAATTGGGCTTGCGCCCTAAGTATTTCACTATTTGCTCAAACTCTTCGGGCAGGAGACCCAGCTCCTTCACCACCTCGGGCGTTATGGGTCTATTGGGCATAATTGTTTGTGCTTATGATATTTACGGTTATACTACCAAATTGGCAATACACTACAAAGGTAACAACAAAGCGACAAACTGCCAAACGACGAAGCAAAATAAGCCCAAAACCTGATGTTTTGTCGCGCAAAATAAAGCCACAACACTAACAAACAGCAACTTAGCTCAACTCAAAACAAACCTCGACCAACGATTGGAGCTGCTCCGCGCTCATATTGCTAATGCCCGTTCGCTCAATCAGCAAAAACGCCTCCTTGTTCTTGCCAATCACGTATTTACGCTCGTTGCCATCAATATTGGCGAACAGATAGAAGTTACCCTTGTGGCTTTGCTCAATGCGTATATTGGCCACCGAATGGCCATTGATTCTCAACGCCGATGTTTGCTCAGTTTCGGTCCACTCGCCCCATGCCTTCAGGTGGTCAACAATGGTTGCCTCCACCCTACCAACCCACTCGTCCGTAACACCGTTTTTAGTGGCGATGGCGCGGAATTGCTTCAGCGCATTGGCCACATCGCGAATGATGGAATCGGGACGGCGAATGCCATTATCGCGCGCAAACTCAATGATTTCGGGGCGGGAGAAATCCCTCGTTTTGGCTCTTATGTATAGGCAATGATCCTTGTCGGGAAGATAACCGCCTGAGTTTAAAATGTAAGTAATATCGTAGGCTGGCGACAAATGCCACGAACCATCCTCGTTCATTATGAACGAAAAATTTTTGTGATGGTCATCCGTATTATTTGCCAAAATATTGAAAACCATCCGCCTAAACACCTCCTGGCAGTCGGATTCGGGCAGATGCAGTTTGCGACAAACCGTAATCAATCGCTCGTAACTTCCAGCATCTGGGTCAATTGCCGCTAACGTTTGCGTAAAAATCTTTCTCTCGCCATCTCGATCGAAACGCTTGGTTATGAAATGATTAGTACCATCAACTTTATACAGTTCAGAGTGCATCATGCGTATGCCTGCTTGCAACGCCAATTCGTAGTAGGTCATCTCAATTTCAGCCGAACACATTGGCTCGTAGCCAAATTTCAGCAAATAATAGTCAAATCCCTTTAAACCAACAATTTGCCCACTTCGTATCTCGCCGTTTTTGGGATTGATAGCAATAATTGCCTTGGGCTGACGACCTCCGGCAGATGTTCCCACGGTTAAGAGCGACTGCATGGTAATCGACTCGTCGGGCATAATGCGCGCATTCTCACGCTCTGCGTATATCCGCATGGCCAAATCGGCCAACGATTGCAAATCGACCTTAGAATCCTTATGCTCACGGGGTAGTTCCGGCTCAAACTCCAGCGCACCCATTCCGCGCTTACCAATAAACGAAAGCTTGTCGAGCGGACTAATGTCGGCATTCGACAAGTGGTTTTGCTGTCGCCAAAGGTCAAAAAGCTGACTACCCCAAGCGTCGGGCAGCGAATCGGCCACAAAAGCGGGGAGTTTTTGGTAGATTTTGGCCTCCTCGCCCCAAACAGGAACCAACGCACGTATGCCATCTGTCGGAGCCACTATCGGAGAGATATTTAGCCCTTTTTTAATAAAATTGGGGCTATAGGTGAAATAGGACAGCCGACGGCGTTTGTCCCACGCCAGCCGTCCAACCTCCTCGCCCCACAGCATTACTTTCAACGTCTGTATCATATCTGCTTATTTTTTAGGATGTCTAATTCGTTGCGCCTTTTTTTCTTGCTTACGTACAAGATACGGAGATTCAGGCAGTTCGGGCAAAACATCATCCAAAGCGTTTACTTGCCCAACAACTTTCAATAGCAGAATAAATGTAGCCAAAGACAAGTTGCCCGCCGTTCCATTCTCAAACTTGTGTATGGTGGTTAGTCCAATGCCCGAGCGCTCGGCAACCTCCTTTTGAGTAAGATTACAGCTCATCCTATACTCTTTGAACCGCACGCCGAGCAAACGTACAAGTTCTGGTGTAGAATATTCGTAAAAATCGTCCATACAAACAAGTTTTACTATCACTATATTGAAGATTATATGATAAAAACTATATTTATTATCAACTTAGTGATAGTTACGACTGCAAAATTATAAAAGTTTGATATATCCACCAAACATTTCAGACATATTTTTTTGATTTACAACACCATATACGACTAAAAAGCAAGAAAACCCCAACGATTTTCTTGCTTTTTGCTATATTTGCCCAAAATACCAACCCAATGGACTTCAAATACAAGATTAAGCCCGACGATGTGCAGGAATTGATAGCCCCCAGGGGCTATTGCTACGCATCAGACACCATCACCGTTGATGGAATGCCCGTGGGCTACATGTACAAGGAGCAGCCCGAAGAGGATGGCGACAGCGGCTGGCGGTTCTACTCAGGAACGGAGACCGAGGAGTATGTGGCCGACGAGTATCATTTCATGATGTTCGATCTGAACTACATAGCCAACTGCGACCCTGCCATAATTCCCTACCTCAAAAACCGCATAGGCACAGAGCTGGAGCGCATCGAGGGCACCGACAAGTTCAGAGCCGTGGCCGACTAATACCTCACCCCAAACTACTTGGCCAACATGGCCTTAACAAGGGTAGAAATGGCCTTCCCATCGGCCTTGCCCGCCAGCTGCTTGGTGGCCACGCCCATCACCTTGCCCATATCGGCGGGCGACGATGCTCCAACCTCGGTCATAATACGCTGTAATTCAACACGTAGTTCGTCCTCAGAGAGCATTTTGGGGAGATAGGCCTTTATCACCTCGGCCTCGGCCAACTCTTTGTCGGCCAGTTCTTGCCTACCTGCGTTGGCATAGAGCTCCGCTGCATCCTGACGCTGCTTGAGCTGACGCTGCAAGAGTTTCATCTCCACATCGGCCGTTAGGGTGTCCTTGTGCGCACCCGATGTTTTCTCCACCAGAATGGCACTTTTTATTGCGCGCAGAGCCTCCAAGCGAGCCTTCTCCTGCGCTTTCATAGCTGCTGCTATGTCTTGATTTATCTGTTCCTCTAAGGTCATGATTGACATTGTTTTTAGCGATTAGTTGAAGTAACCGCGAATCTTCTCAAAGAACGAGCCTCCCTCCTTGGGATCGGGCTCAAAATTGGGCGATGAGGCCATCTTTTCGATGGCATTACGCTCGTCGCGGCTTATATTTTTGGGCACATACACATTCACCACCACCAGCAAATCGCCGCGCTCGTAGCCATTCACGTCGGGCAGACCCTTTCCGCGCAGGCGGAGTATTTTGCCGGGCTGTGTTCCTGGGTCGATTTTAATTTTCACCTTGCCGTCGATGGTAGGAATCTCGACTGTTGCGCCCAAAATGGCCGTGGGGATGCTGAGGTTAAGACTATAGATGATGTCGTTGCCATCGCGCACCAGTTCGGGGTGCTTCTCCTCTTCAACCACCACCAACAAATCGCCGGGTATTCCGCCATGGCGGGCGGCATTGCCCTTGCCCGAAAGGCTGAGCTGCATACCCTCGGCCACACCAGCCGGTATTTTGATGGTGATAACCTCGTCGTCGCGCACCACGCCCTCGCCGCCACAGGCTTTACATTTGTGGGTTATGATTTCGCCCTCGCCGCCGCAGGTGGGGCAAACCTGCTGCATCTGCGCACGGCCAAAGAACGAGTTCACCACCTGCATCACATAGCCCGAACCACCGCAAGTGGCGCAGGTTTGCTTGCCGCCGCTCCCCTCGGCTCCCGAACCACCGCATGTGGGGCAGCCGGTGTATTTGTTCACCTTTATCTTCTTCTCGGTGCCGTTGGCAATCTCGGAGAGTGTAAGCTTCACCTTCACGCGCAGATCGGCACCGCGCTGACGCGGACGGCCGCCGCCACCGCGCGAACTGCGGCCAAAGCCACCAAAGCCACCGAAATGACCACCGAATATATCTCCGAATTGCGAAAATATATCCTCCATGGTGAAGCCGCCAGCATGACCGCCCGCAGCACCACCCATACCAGCATGGCCAAAACGGTCGTAGCGAGCGCGTTTGTCATCGTTGCTAAGCACCTCGTAGGCTTCGGCTGCCTCTTTGAACTTATCTTCGGCCTCTTTGTTGCCCGGATTTTTATCGGGGTGAAACTCGATGGCTTTCTTGCGATATGCCTTCTTGATCTCGTCTTTGGTGGCGCCTTTGCCCACGCCGAGCACCTCGTAATAGTCTCTTTTCTCTGCCACTGGTTCTGTGTTTTTTGTGGTGTATTTCTATTCGCCTACTACCACTTTGGCAAAGCGCATCACCTTTTCGTTCAGCGTGTAGCCCTTTTGCACCACATCGATAATTTTGCCCTTTTGAGCCTCATCTGGAGCGGGTATTTTGCTTATGGCCTCGTGCAAATCGGTGTCGAGCGGCTGACCAATGCACTCGATCACGCGCACGCCTTTGCCCTTTATAAATTCATGGAATTTATTGGTTATCAAAGCAATACCCTGCTTCAGAGAATCTATATCGGTGGCCGATTCAACAGCCTGCATGGCACGATCAAGGTCGTCGATAACGGGAAGCATGTCGCGCAGCGTATCTTCGGCTGCATATTTGAGCATGTCGGCCTTCTCGCGGAGGGTGCGTTTACGATAGTTGTCGAACTCGGCCGACAGGCGCAAGTATTTGTCCTTCATCTCCTCATACTGTTTCTCAAAGGAGTCGGCTGCGCTCGAAGTTTCGGGTTGATTATCAATATCTTCAACACTTTGCGGCTGATTATCGGCCTCGGCAGCTGTACTAGCAGCTGCCGTGTCAGTGTCGATGTGCTCGGCTGACGTTTTGTCAGGCTCGTTTTGCGTCTTGGTCATAAATCAATACAATTAAATCGTGTCGTTATCAGACATAAATATCTGTAAATCAAAAATATAATTTATACAGATATGAAATTATTTATGCCTGATATGGTGGGCGGTGCAAAATATGTTCCACCACCAAAAATGCGACAAAATTGACGTATTCTAAAACAGGCTGTTGATGCGCGAATCAATCAAATCGATTATGTGCCTCAAATCCTGCGGATTGGCGGTGATGTCGAGATTGTCCATATCTACAATGAGCAGGTTGCGCTCCTCGTAGCCTGAAATCCAGGCCTCGTAGCGTTCGTTGAGGTGTTGCAGATAGTCGAGGCGGATGTTGCGCTCGTAGTCGCGGTCACGCTGCTGAATCTGCCGCACCAGAGTGGGCACCGATGCGCGGAGGTAGATGAGCAGGTCGGGCGGAGTGATTAGGCGCGTCATGAGCTCGAAGAGCTGCTTGTAGTTGTCGAAATCGCGGGTGGACATGAGCCCCATGGTGTGGAGGTTTGGGGCGAATATGTTGGCATCCTCGTAGATGGTGCGATCCTGTACCACATCGCGCCCGCTGTCGCGTATGTCGAGTATCTGTTTGAAGCGCGAGTTGAGGAAATAAACCTGTAGGTTGAAACTCCAGCGCTGCATGTCCTCATAGAAATCGTTCAGATAGGGGTTGTAGTCCACATCCTCGTATTGTGGATCCCAATTGTAGTGCTTGGCCAAGAGTCCGGTTAGGGTTGTTTTTCCTGAGCCTATGTTGCCTGCTATTGCTACGTGCATGATAACTTATATCGTTTATTTTTAAGCATTTATATTGATACTCATTGCTGGCTGCGCAGCTGGGCATCTATGGCCAGCAGTTGCTCGGCCCATTGGCGCGTGTTCGACAGACGCGGCACTTTGTGCTGTCCTCCGAGCTGGTTGCGTTGCCGCATCCACTCCATGAATGTGCCAGATGCCATAACCCGCAGGTCGATTGGTCCCATGGTGATATTGTTGGCTCGTTTGGCAGCGTAGTCGGAATTGAATTGGCAAAGATAGCTATCAAGCGTAGCGGCAAATAGTTTCAAGTCGCTCGGCTCGCGCTCGAACTCCACCAACCATTGGTGAGCACCGCTCTTTTGGGTTTCCATGAATATGGGAGCCACGGTGTAGTCCTTAACCCGCGCTGCATCGTGCCAGCAGGCGCGTTGTATGGCGTGTTCCACGTTTTCGAGTATCACCTCCTCACCAAACACGTTGATGAACTGCCGCGTGCGCCCAGTGATTTTTATCCTGTAGGGCTTAACGGAAGTAAAAGCCACGGTGTCGCCAACCAGGTAGCGCCATAGCCCCGAGTTGGTGGTAATCAGCATGGCGTATTGCTCGCCTGTCTGCACCTCGTCGAGGGTGAGCGTGGGCGACTGCTCGGGGTGGCTACGGTTGAACTGCGCCATGGGGATGAACTCAAAATAGACGCCATAGTCGAACATGAGCAGCATGTCGGAGGCGTTGGGATCGTCCTGAATGGCAAAGAACCCCTCGCTGGCGTTATACGATTCCTGATAGTGCATGTTGGGCGAGGGTATGAGTTCGCGGAACAGGTCGATGTAGGGGCCAAAATGTACGCCGCCGTGCATGAATAGTTCTATGTTTGGCCACAGTTCCAGCAGGTTACGCTTTCCTGTGCATTGCAGGATATGCTTAATCAGCATCATGTTCCACGAAGGCACTCCGCTCAGCGTGGTAATATTCTGTTTTATAACCTCTTGGGCTATAGCCTCCACTTTTTCGTCCCAACCGTGCATGAGCGCCACTGGCAGACTGGGGGTTCGGAATACCTCGGCCCAGCGGGGCTGCTCCCTGAGCATGATGGCCGACAGGTCGCCGCAGAATACGCCAGGCGGCATCACAATGTCGGGATTTTCGCTTCCACCCAACGTGAGCGACTTGCCCTTGTAGAAGGTGGTTTGCGGATTGTTGCGGGTGTATATAATCAGGTTGTCGCGCAGGCCTCGGTAGTGGCAACGTCGCAATCCTTCGGAACTAACTGGGATATATTTACTACGGCTCTGCGTGGTACCCGACGAGCACGCGTATAGGTTAACCGATTTGGGCCACAGTATGTCGTGTTGCCCTTTATACATCAAAGCCACATCGTTTTTAATATCCTCGTAGTCCACAATTGGCACGCGCTTCCTATAGTCGTCGGGCGATTTTATCTGCCCAAACCCATGGCGTCTTCCATAGCGGGTGTTGCTGGCCTTGGCCAGCAATTGCTGCAGGGTGTTTTGCTGCACAGCCCACGGATGCGCCACAAAATAGTCAATCTGACGTAATCGGCGGGACGTAACCGCCCTAAATATGCTACTACCTAAAGGCATCGATAAGAATGCGAGAAGTTTTTAAGGTTTATTTCAGGACATATACAACTAAGTATCAAACAGATACAAATCTACAATTTAATATTACGCAAGCGTTGCAGAGCCTCAAGAAGGTCGTTGCGGTGTACACCTAAATTGATATAGACCTGCTGGCGCTGCTGCTTGTCGTGGTAGTAGACCGACATGGGCATCACCGCTACATTATGCTCCACGATGAGGCGTTCGGCCAGGTCCACGTCGGGCATCGATGAGTGAGCCGAATAGTCGAGCACCATGTTGTAGCCATAATGCGGTACAACTGGCTCGAAACACGAGCCAATCAGCGCATCGAGTGCCATCTGCCTATGTTCGGCCAGCACATCGGCATAGGGGAACAGGACAGTGCTTGGAGCCTGCTGCATGTAGGCGGCAAAGGCCAACTGCATGGGGTGGTTGATGGAGTTGGCAATGGCCGACAAGGTTCGGCGGAGCGGTGCGGTAAGGCTCTCGGGGGCTACGCAGTAGCCTATTTTCCAGCCCGCCACGCACAGAGCCTTGCTCAGCGAGCCTATCACAAACGCACTTTCCGACAACCGAGGATAGAACCCGATGCTAGCCGGAACGCAAGCGGGGTAGGCCATTTCGCCAATCACTTCATCACTCACCACACGAATTTTGGTGCCAGAGATGAGCTTCTGTAGCATCTCCCAATCGTCGTCGCAAAACGCCACACCCGAAGCTTGGTGGGGCGAGCATACCACAATGAGCTTGGTACGCGAATTTATCACCTTTTGCACCTCCACCCAATCGACCGTAAAGTCGGGACGAAGCGGCATATAAACCGTTCGCGCACCCGAAATGGCAATCACCTCGGCGTAGGTTGGATGCGAAGGCTCGAAAACAATCACCTCGTCGCCCTCGCCCACCGAGGCCGCCACGGCGCAGAACAACGCCTGGGTGGCTCCCGCCGTGATGGTTATTTCGGTATCGGGATTTATCTTACGGAAATATCTATCGCTCAATCGTTTTGCTATTGCCTCGCGCAATTCGGGGCTACCCTCGAGCGGAGCATATTTGGTGCTTACCGACAAGCACTGCGCAAGGCTATCCACCAGCGCATTGGGTCGCAGCAGCACGGTGTACGGGCGCATCAAATCGATGGCCCCATGAGCCTCTGCCATTTCCCTAAAACGCTGAATAGCAGCTATATTCTCGTTTATGCTGGGCAGCTTGAGCATGATATATATTTCCCGTAAAGGTAGCAAATTTGTTTTCATGCGCCAAACACCAACCACCAAACGCAGGGCTGAACCAGCATAAAGGCACACGGCAGCGACTTCTACCTAATGAAAAACCGACGCCAATATGGGCAGCGAGGCCACATCGAGCCTGTCGCCCAGATGATATTGCAAATATTGCAGCAAGCCGTCCATGATTTGCCTGCGCTGACTGTGGTTCAAAGGGCGCTGCACCAATCCGCCATTGCTCGCGTCCAACGCGCTATCAATCAGCTCGCTCTGCTCTGGCTCGAAATGGAAACCATGGGTTGGCCTAAGGGACACAAACATTCCGCTGCGATAATCGAGATACGGCGTTTGCGCCGACCAGCGATTGAGCGGGCTGAAACTAATGCGTACAATGAGCTGACCCAGGAAACCGAGATGCGAATTTGGCACTCCATCTATTTGATTGTCGAGCTGTGCGATGTAGTCCTCTACGAAACAAAACAGCGCAGGGTCGGGTTGCTCCTCGCGTACCACCTTATATATAATCTCGCTCAAAAAAAGGGCGATGCTGCGCTTTTGCGGGTCGAACGGAATAGAGCGCGGATGCAGGTGCAGTTCGGCTTCCCTAACCCTATGCAGCGTGGAGCGATTGCTACGATGTAGCACCATATTCAGTACGCTAAAAGGCTGATACATCATGGCGCGACTGGGTCGGCGTCCGCTTCCAAACGCTCCCTGCACCAGCACCGACATACGCCCCAACTGCTCAGCGTAGCAATGTGCTATCAGGCTGTTTTCCTGATACTTGATGCTATGCAAAACTATGGCACGGGTCTTCTGAATCACGGTGTATCTATCTAACAAACAGCACTTTGGTTGATGCCCGCTGTGTGCCATCGGGGCTTGCCAAGAATATGATATATACACCAGTGGCCACGCGCTCACCTCCGAAATGTCGGCCATCCCAAAGGGCAGTGCCACCAATAGATGTGGTTTCGTAAACCAAATTACCAGCCACATCGGTGATTTTAACCGTGGTGTTCTCAATCAGCCCTGCAATCACCACCTCGCCCGTATAGTCGGGGCGCACGGGGTTGGGATAGACATACACCGAGTTGTAGGCCTTCGACCCCGATGTGGCTCCGCCACCATAGGCCACCAGCCCCTTGTCGGTTCCGATAAACACCTCGCCCGTTGACGGGCTAATCTCCAACGACAGCACGGTGTTTGAGGGCATGGGGCTGTTGTCGGCGGTAAAGTGATTGAGCTCCATGCTGGCGTCGGCCGAGAACAGGAAAACGCCTGCGTGTTGCGTTCCTACCCATTTGCGATTGCCACCATCGACTTTTATAGACGTAACAATTTCTTTCTCAAGCAAATACACCGCAAGCCCCTCAACCACATCGGGCAATTTTATTCGCTGAAAGGCTATGCCCGAAAACACATTGTCGGGGTTGCGGCACACCACCAGCCCCTGCGACGTACCGAGCCAGAGCTGACCCTCGTTGTCGAAGGCCATTGAGCGTACATCGGCACCAAGAGCAGAGCCATCAGTAAGCATCGGCACAAGCAGCAGCGTTTTATCATCGTCCTGACTGGCGATGTTGCTGCCCGGATCGAGTACAAATATGCCGTTGCGGGGGATTAGCAGCCATAGCTTCCCGTTGTGATAGTGCAAGGTGGAAACCATTTGCTTGCGCTCGGCAATGCTCAGATTGGCCGTGTGGGTGAACGAGTACCACGACCCGCTGGGCGTGCGCACCGATATGGGCTTGGCCGTTACCGGATTAGATACCCACAGGTTGCCCTGCGCATCGAAACACAGCCCGCTCACCTTGCAATTGTCGCCGCTCCAATTACTACCATCGAAGCCCAACGTGCTGTTGTCGGGTGTGTAGGCTGCATCTATATTGTTGCCCGACATGCGGATAACGCCATCGCACCAAGTACCCACATAGCAATCGTTGTCGTTGCTCGGATTGAAAGCAACCACCACCGCATCGTGCCTGCCATAGTCGTACCTCTCCTTCCATCTATTTTCCTGAAACAGACTGATATTGAAATCGTTATAAACTGGATAGAATTTATCGGTATATGCACCGCCCACAACGGCAAGCTGCGAGGCGTTTGAAGCCATGGCAAAGGGCGTGTTGGTTGCTGGGCCATTGGGGCGCACAAAGGTGGGATTGCTCGTTGGACCAATGCCCAGCCCCCACTGGTTATCGGCAATAACCACCCGCGACGGCTCAATGAGCATGGCCATTTGCGGGTTGATATTATTGGCGGTGTACGACACATCGTAGCCACTAATGGTTTGCAACAGTTGTCCGTCCAAAGCACAGATATACAGATGTTTGCCATCGGCCATCAGCAATCGGCTATACGACAGGTTAAGACTTTTGACCTCGGAAGCGGGACAATCGGTGCTGCTCCAAACATTGCCCTCGCAGCGCCACAGTTTGTCGTTAGCTCCCGCAATGGCCGAACGCTCCAGCGCGTAGAGCGTAGAGCCACTGGCTATCACAGTCAGCACATCGACTGGGCCAGGCTCGGTAGTCCAGCGCTCGCTATCAACCAGCATGTTGTCGGAGGCCAAGGCGCTGCGCACCCCTTTTGATGTGGCAGCATAGAAACGACCATTGCAAATGACTAAGCCTCGCACATCCACCCGCTCCTGCCCTTCGCCTATGAAGTAGGTTTCGGCCACCTCGTCGCGGCTGGGATTAACCACCACAACGCCAAAGCCAGTGCTCAGATAGATAAGCCCATTGTGATATAGCACATGATGTATGGCCTTATCGCCCAGCCCATCGCGATTGCGCACATCGGGCAGATTCACCACACGGCTGGGATACACCAAATCGATATTGCCATTGGCATAGCCCACCACCAGCACCGACAGCGCATCGATGTAGGCCAAGGCGGTAACACTCAAATCGCTCAACCCGTTGGTTTTGGTCAGTTTATCAACCTCGCCCGAACTCAAGCTGTACGAAAAAACGCCCACCGATGTGCCGCAATAAACCTTGCCATTGCCAACGCATAGCGTTTGCCCACTGCCCATAGCATAGTGGTCGCGCCAAGCGCGTAAGCGTGCCTGCGCCTGCACCTGCTGCACCAAACCAATCATTGCAAGAAGTATATAGATTACACGCCTACACATATCGACACAAACAACTATACATCAATGACTTACATATATGTTTTTGGAAATTATTTCAGAATCTATTTCCGAACCGAAAGGAAATCGACCAGCTGCTGCACCGCCCGTCCGCGATGGCTGATGCCATTTTTTATGGCCAGCGGCATCTGAGCAAAAGTTTCGGTGTAACCCTCAGGTACAAATATTGGATCGTAGCCAAAGCCCTCGGTTCCATGCTGCTGCTCTATGATATGCCCGCGCACAATTCCCTCGAACAGATGCTCTCTACCATCTATAATCAGGGCTATCACAGTGCGAAAACGGGCACTACGATTAAGCTGTCCACGCAGTTCATGGAGCAATTTAGCCATATTGTCGGCCGAACTTTTCTGCGGTCCAGCATAGCGTGCGCTGTAAACTCCAGGCGCATTGTTCAAAACCTCCACCTCCAGCCCCGTATCGTCGGCAAAACAATTACGCTGGGTTTTGGCGTAGATGTATCGAGCTTTTTGAAGCGCATTGGCCTCCAGCGTATCACCATCCTCGGGTATATCCTCGTGGATACCCATCTGGGCAAGTCCCACCAGTTCGATGCCCTGCGGCATCAACGCCTGAACCTCAACCAACTTATGGGCATTATTGGTAGCAAATATTATGGTATCTATCTTACTCATCTATCTGAATTTATGCACATTACAGGTATATGATAGGCTTGCGCCAGTATGCGCTGCTCGGGCAAAGTCTCCTGTGTGCGCTGTTGCAACGGTGTGGTCATCAGCACAATAAGGTCGGCACGGATATTCACAGCAGCCTCCAGCACCTCGTCGGCATAAGGCTTTTGTCCTGGCACCTCCTGTACGGTATATCGCGCCCCGCGCTCATCGAGAAAACGCATGGCCGAAGCCATGTTCATATCAACCTTGGCACGTAGCTGCGGGCTGTCGGTACTAGGCTTTATTAAATAGAAGTGTGACAGATAGTTATCGCAAAAATACGAAATCCATCCGTGCTTGTCGCGATTTTCGAGCGTGTGGTCGATGGGAAACACAATGCTGTCGTAGCGAGGGCTGAGCGGCGGCGTTTGTATCACCACCACCGGAACGGGACAAACCGACAGCGCGCTTAGCGTATGCGAAGTGGCAGCGGCATCGGCACGCTTGATGGCCTCGGAACCCATCACCACCACATCGGCCTGCGCCTCGCCAACCGCACGAACTATGGCCTGTGCCACATTGTCGGCCTGTCGCAGCATGGTATCAACGCAAACGCCCTGCTGCTGTAGGTCGTGTTGCTGCACCTGAAGCCGTTGCTGAGCCTCCTCGCTGCTGCTCGCACAACCAACCACATGCAGCAACACCATACGTCCATGCACAATATGCGCTATGCGCAGCGCATGACGCACCGCGCAGTTAGCCACGTCAGAAAAATCGACGGGAACCAGAATCACTCTAGGATTGATGTCCATTGCCATATAGAACCTAAATACCGACGGCTAATGTACGATTTTTTTTTCGCGGGTCGATAAAAAAAAACACCATAATATATATAAGGTATATAGCTACACTATCAGAATAAATTCGTACACTTGCTGTTACTTTCTGACATTTGTATGCCGTCGTTTATCGCCAACACGCTCCTGATGGGCTACGCCCTAATTAGCCTCTGCGCAGCGGGGTGTTTGCTGATATACGCCCACCTGCGCCGTATGCGCCTATTGGAACTGCAGCTATGCCGACAGGCCAACGCCACCCTGCGCGAAAGATCGCACACCCGACAGCTGCTGGCACAAATGCTCCCCCCCGAAACGATCGATGAGGTGAGCCGCACCGGACGCACTCAGGCCAAAAAGTTCAAGATGGTTACAGTGCTTTTCTCCGACATACAGGGATTTTCGCGCATCACCGACAACATCAACGCCGAGCAACTGCTCGACCAACTCGACCATTTCTACTACCAATTCGACACCGTGGTGCGCAAATACGGCATCGAAAAAATCAAAACCATAGGCGACGCCTACATGTGCGCTGGTGGCATACCCCACAAGAACCTCACCAACCCCATCGAGGTGGTGCTGGTGGCACTCGAAATAATGGATCAAATGCGGCAGCTGAGCAAACAGCAACCCGCAGGTGCAGGCACCTGGGAACTACGTATGGGAATAGACACCGGCCCTGTGATTGCTGGCATGGTGGGGCAAACCCGCCTAACCTACGACATCTGGGGCAGCACGGTGAACGTTGCCAGCCGTATGCAATCGGCAGGACAGGCTGGGCGCATCAACATCACGGAGAACACCCACCTGCTGGTGCGCGACTTCTTCGACTGCGAGTATCGGGGGCGCATACCCGTAAAAAACAAAGGCGATGTGCAGATGTACTTCGTTACGGGCATCAAGCCCCACCTCTCCATCGATGGTGCTGGAATATACCCCAACGAACAATTCTTTGTAGAGCTACAGCTCATACGACTGGCTGAACTAGAGGAATTTGTGCTAGAGAAACTCGAGCGCGAACTCTCCCCGCAGCTCTACTACCACAACCTGAAACACACCATCGATGTGTATAACCAGGTGGAACTGATTGGCCGCAGCGAGGGCGTTTCGCGCCACGACATGCTGCTGCTACGCACGGCAGCCCTGCTCCACGACGTGGGCCATCTTGTGGACTACGACACCCACGAAGAAATGAGCTCACACTTCGCCCGCCTACACCTCCCCCGTTTCCGCTACACATCCGAGCAGATTGAGCGCGTGGTTGAGCTGATTATGGCCACCAAACTACCCCAAAAACCGCAAAATACGCTGGAGATGATCATGTGCGATGCCGACCTGGAATACCTCGGCCGCACCGACTACCACCCCGTATCGCAAGCACTATACCAAGAACTTCACGAGCGCGGACGCGTAAACAGCCCAAACGAATGGCGGCAGATGCAAATCGGATTCATTGAGCAACACCGCTACTTCACCCGCACCGCCCAACGCAATTGCAACGCCAACAAAGCAGTGCAACTAAACATACTGAAACACAACAACATAAACCTAAACGACTAAAAAACACAAGAAAAAATTTTGCATCCAATCCATAAAACTGTAATTTTAAAAGATTTTTCAGAACCTTTTTTGCCCCAATCAGTATAAATAAGGCAACGTGCATAACTCATTTATCAACAATATATACCGCCCATAAATCACCTCTATGGACAACAACGCAGCCAAAAAACTCATTCTAATACTGTGGGACTTCTCCCCTAGCAGTGAGATAGCACTACAACACGCCATACAGTTGGGCAACGTTGGCAACGACGAACTCATGCTCCTGCATCTAATACCCCGTGGCGGCCTTTTGGGTTCATTGTTGGCTTCGAACACCGATGCCGAAACGCTCACCGACCTTAACCGACGCCTACAGGCCACCGCTGGCGAAATCCAAACTAAGCACGGTTTCACACCGCACACAATGGTTATTGAAGGTTCGCCCAAGAAGGAGCTGACCAACCTAGTTCTAAACCACAATATCAACCTGATTGTAGCGCACCACACCTACAGCACCAAGGGCAAAACCTACCGCACCTCCGACTGGCTGCGCGGCCTTGTGTTCAAGGACATCACGCTGCCATTCATCATTGCGAACAAAGCCCCTGCACACTCGCACTACATTGAGATTGCAATCCCCATCTACCAGGATCAATCGTTCAAAGAGGCTGTGCAATGGATTATCCAACTTTCGCAATACTACCACTGCAACGTAAACTTCATAAAACCATTCATAACCGAGGATTTGAAGAAAAAGCAGTTGGCATCCAACGTCTATTTCACCAAGAAAATGCTCGACGGAGTGGGCATTATCTACGGTATGAAAACCGCCAAGAAAAACACCAAGTTCGAAGACGAGGTGTTCCGCTTTGCCGACAACATCGATGCCGACCTGATTATGGTAATGTCCGACAAATATGGACAGCTGCTTGACGAGGCTCGCGAAAAAGCACTCCACATCCCCGTGATGTGCGTGAACACCCGTATCAAAAAATACCAGTCGTTCAACTAACGGACACGCGCCGCGCCCCCTAAATCCTCCAGCTGTTTTACCCCGTGTAAAGGCTTGGAGGATTTATAGTTATAGGACACACCGCAACCGCAATGCCCATGAAGAACCCGATAAGACACCTGCTGAACAAAATAAGCAAATACCAAAGGCTATCGCTGCAATACAAGGTACTTTTGGTCATAACCGTAACCATGACCATTCTGCTGACCCTGCTATGCTTCATCATCATACGCAGCGTGCAGAGCAGCACAGAGGAACAGGCCATCGACCGATTGGTGAACACCTCCACGCTGCACTCAAACGAAGTGCGCTACGAGCTGGAGCAAAGCCTTGCCATTGCCAACACCCTGGCTCGAACAGTGGAGCGCGTTGGTTATAGCGAAACACAGCCCTACAACGATGCCCTCACCGAAAGCTACCGCGACGTGCTACGCTCCGATGCCGACATTGTGGCCCTGTGGGATAGCCGATACCTCCCCGCCCTTGTGCCCGACAAATACCGCAGCGGACACCTGCTCAACCTAGTATGGCGCGAAAACAACCTCATCAAGCAGACCGTGGACACCAATGGCCTCTACGGCAACTCGGCAACCTACCAACAACTACTCATCGAAAACAGCAACGGTATTCTTGAGCCCTATTTCGAAACCTTTGGCGGCGTACAAAAAGCCCACCCCACGCTCATCACATCGGTGTATGCACCAATACACAACCAGAACAACCAAGTGGCAGGTTTTATTGGTATCGACATAAAACTCGAATTCCTCAACGCGCTGGTACAGCGCATACAGCCCTACAAGGGCAGCTATACCTTTATTATATCTAACTCATTCAAATACATAGCACACCCCAACACCGACCTGCTCGGACGTAACGCCCAAGAACACTACGGCGACATATTCACCAACAACGGCGTGCTCGACTATATCACCAACGGCGGACACATCACCTTTGAAGATATGGATGTGTATGGCGAACGCTCCTACTTCACCGTACACCCCATAGTTGTGGGTGGCAGCAACACCACCCTATCGATGGTAACTGTGGTGCCCTGCAAAGAGGTAACACACCAAACCACCTCACTACTCTTTAGAGCAATGCTTTTGGGCATTTTAGCCATAATAATCATGGTGGGCATTTTCTACTACATGCTCCGCTCATACCTGCTCAAGCCCATGCTCAACATCACCCACGAGCTCCAAAAACTCTCGGAGGGACACATTGACGCATCGGGACTTGCCACCACCGAAGTACAACAGAACTCCGACGAAATTGGGCGGATGAGCATATCGCTCCGCCGCCTGGTGAACGGACTAACCAAGAAAATGAACTTCTCCAAGGAAGTAGGAGCAGGCAACTACGACATCACGCTAGAACTGCTCGGCCCAAACGATGTGCTTGGACGTGAGATGATTGCCATGTGCGACAGCCTACGCGCGTCGCGCGACGAGGAACTAAAACGCAAAGCCGACGACAACCAACGGCGCTGGTTCAACGAGGGTCTGAACCGCCTGAGCGAAGTGCTACGCGCTGGCGGCAACAGCCTACAATCGTTCTCGGCCAACATAGTACGCGAGATGGTTAACTACCTGGAAGCCAATCAGGGTGGACTATTCGTTCTCAACGAGGACAACGCCAACGGCACCACCACGCTCGACCTGATGGCTGCATACGCCTACAGCCGCCAAAAATTCATCGAAAAAACCATTTTCATTGGCGAAGGCCTAGTCGGCACCTGCGCCGTGGAGCAACAAACCGTGCACCTCACCGAAATCCCCGACGACTACATCGCCATATCATCGGGACTTGGCGATGCCAAACCGCGCTCGCTGCTCATCGTTCCGCTGGTTTCCGACAACAAAACCATAGGCGTTATAGAACTCGCCTCGTTCACCCAATTCTCGTCCCAGCATGTTGAGTTTGCCGAAACCAGCGCGGCCAGCATAGCCCAAACACTGGCCACCGCCCGCACCGCTCAACGCACCTCCGACCTGCTTGCCCGCACACAGCAACAGGCCGAAGAAATGAAAGCACAGGAAGAAGAACTCCGCCAAAACATGGAAGAACTAGAAGCCATAAAAGAGGAGGTGGAGAAGCAGAACGACATCATTATGGCCAATCAGGCAGAACTAGAACAGGAGCAAATGCTGCTGAATGCCATACTGGATAATCTGCCCGAAAAACTTGTATTCAAAGACAACCAAAGCCGATACATATGCGTCAGCACATCGGCCATAAAAGGGCTTGGCTTAAGCAATCAGCAAGACATCAAGGGCAAAACCGACTTCGATCTATTCGACCCCGACGAAGCACAGGCCAACCTCGACCTGGAACAGCGCATACTGCGCACATCCATACCGCTAATTGGTCAGGAGAGCGAAAGAAAAGTGAACGGACGCAGCGAATGGGAAATAACCACACAGCAACCGCTACGCAACTCCTACGGCGAGGTGGTAGGACTATTTAGTTACTCGCACGACATCACCCCCCGCAAACGCCTTGAGGCCGAAATTGAAGACCTGAAACGCATAACTGCCGAAGAGCAGCAACGCGCCCGCACAATCGAAAACGACAAGCAATACCTAGCCAACGCGCTCTACTCTTCAACGCTGGTGGGCGAATATACCCCCGATGGGTACATGACCTTCATCAACCAGCCCTACGCTCAGCTGCTTGGCATTGAGGCCAGCGAGGTGATAGGCAAGCACCACTCCTACCTGATGGACTTCACCGACGAACAGCAACGCGCCTACAACGAGTTCTGGCGCGACCTGAACCGGGGCAACAGCCGCGTGCAGGAGCAACGCTGCACCGTTAACGGACGACAATTCCTATTCCACGAAACATACACACCCGTATTCGACGAGAACGCCAAAGTGTGCAAAATCATCAAAATAGCCACCGACATCTCACACCTGCTCCAGCAGGAAGAGCCATAGGCCACGCACAATGAATTGGATTGCGCTAACCACCCCAAAACGTTTCGGCGACTCGGCGAAACACACTCCCGATAGCCATCGCTCCGACTTTCAGCACGACTACGATAGGCTGATTTTCTCGGCATCGTTCCGCCGGTTACAGGACAAAACACAGGTGTTCCCCCTACCAGGCAACCGACTGGTACACAACAGACTAACCCACAGCCTTGAGGTATCGAGCGTAGGCCGCTCGCTGGGCAACCTCGTGGTGAGCAAACTTCGCAATGGGCTTAACGCCGCCGAGCAGCAAGCCATACTGCACATTCCAAGCATCGTATCGGCTGCCTGCTTAGCGCACGATATGGGCAATCCGCCGTTCGGACATAGCGGCGAGGAAGCCATAAGGCAGCACTTTATCGACCACGAAAGCACCTACCGCCACCTGCTCGACGATTGGGAATGGGCCGATTTGACCCGCTATGAGGGTAACGCCAACGCACTACGCCTGCTCACGCAGCAACTACAAGGACGCCGTTCGGGCGGATTCAGGCTGAGCCATGCCATGCTGGCCAGCATACTTAAATACCCCTACCCATCGACCGCGCAGGGCAAAAAATTCGGCTATTTCAAGTCGGAGGCCGAGGCTTTCAAAAACATCGCCTCAGAAACCCAAATGCAGGCCAACGGCGACGGATGCTATAGCCGTCATCCGCTGGCATATTTGGTTGAGGCCGCCGACGACATCTGCTACCAGATTATGGACATCGAAGACGCCCATAGGCTGGGGATACTAAGCACAACGCAAACGCTGGAACTGTTCCGCAACTTCTTTACCGACCACCCCAACACCCTAGACCGCATAGCCAGCACGCTGCATGAGGTTACCGACCCCAACGAACAGGTTACCTACCTCCGCGCCATGGCCATAGGCCATTTGGTTGAACACTGTGCCAATGCCTTTGTGCAACACATATCAGACATTCTGGCTGGTGTGCCACAAAAAGCCCTAACCTCCATGCTGCCCAGCACTTCAACCCAGGCACTGGAAAACATCTCAAAAACCGCAGTTTCGCTCGTTTACAACTACCCCAAAGTAGTAGAAATAGAGATTGCTGGCTACACCATAATAGGCGCACTGCTCGAAACATTCTGCCATGCCATGATGCACCCCAACAACACACGCAACAAAAAGGTGCTACGCCTACTCCCATCCCAATACAATTGCTCGAGCAACTCTAACTACGAACGAATTATGTCAGTGCTCGATTTTGTTTCGGGCATGACCGATGACTATGCGCTAAAACTCTACCGCCTACTCAAAGGCATCAACCTACCCTCGCTATAAGCGCAAACCAAACTACATCATTTACAAATATATACAACGCAAATCCACCAATAATAGTCGGCGATATGTTTATCACAAAACCACTTACCGCCAACTATAATAAAAAACAGAGCCATAACTCAATAGAACACAGCACATATATAATTAACAATCAAACATATACCATCAACACAACACTATACACTCTTGCTATAGTTGAGCCTTCGCCCTCAAAAAAAGACTACGCGCAATGGCTGTTAGAACGACGCTAACTGTTTCGCAAACAAACACAAAAAGCGTTGCATCTGACATTAGACTGAAAGAAAACCCATATTCTGACGACATCAACAGCAAGGTAACCCCAACCGACCTTATGCAGGCATAAAACATTGGAATAGAGCGAACTTCTACCGTAACATTTATCACAACTTTGAGCAAAAAACGGTATCTTTGTACAACCCAAAACCAAACCAATGGACCGTAACCTACTGTCATTCTGCTCGTTCTGCCGCAACAAAACCGACGAGGAACTGCGCGAACTCGATTGCCACATCGACCACAGCATAAGCCGCTACGACCGCAACAAGCACATCGCCCACCAGGGCGAACCCGTAACTGAGCTCTACATGCTCATTGAGGGATCGGTGCGTACAGAGGTGGTGTCGGAAGCGGGCATCAAGCTACCCGTTGAGGTGCTCACGGCACCTTGTCCGCTAGCCTCGCCCCACCTATTCGCCGATGAAAACCTTTTCCCCTACGATATAATAGCCCTTGAGCCATGTCGCGTGGCCCGCATATCGCGCGAAACGGTGGAGGAGCAGATGACCACATGTCGCGGTTTCATGCGCGGATTCTTGGCCTTCAACGCGCAGCAAATACAAACCCTCTCGCAGCGAATCAACGTGTTTGCCCACAAGGGAATAAAGGCCAAAGTTGCCTTCCACATCCTCACCATAGCGCACGAGGGCGATTTTAGGTTTGCCTGTAGCGTTACGCAGCTGGCCAAATATTTTGGCGTGGAACGCCCATCGCTCTCGCGTATTCT
>JAFWUG010000029.1 GCA_017524185.1 Bacteroidales bacterium | reverse complement strand
GGCTGTTGCGGGGGCTGGCAGAAATGCTGGCCCCCGTTTTTTTTATGGGGCAGATTCAAGCAAAACCTTAAACACCACCTTCCGAATCATTCCTTCGCCAATCAGCGGCGCGTGGGCGTCGTTTGGGAAGAACACAGCCAACTGATTAGGTTTTAGCGTGATGTACATCGAGGGCTTATCGCCGTAGAACACAATGTCACGGTCTATTTGGTAGGGTATGGCCACGTTGGCGCATTCGGTTCGATTGCGCCACCCCATGCGCTCTTCGCCTTCCAAACATACTTGCACATCTATATAGCGGTCGTGCGCCTCCAGCAGAGCGTCTTCTGCTCGTTTTCCTGCGCTGCGAGCAGGCGATGCGTATAGCTTTCGGCCGTCGAGCAATATCTCTTCGTTATATCTAAGCAATGCATTGCTAATCAGTTCTTTATCTACTGATTCAAACAGGGGGTGCAGTTTGGTATATAGGCCAAAATCGGCAATCGAAGTAACAATCATAGGTGCTCAGTGTTGTTTGCCTCAAAGGTAGCAAAATTCTTGTGCAGCCATGGAGCTTTCCCGTTGTTCCAAAACATCTTCTCCTTTTGAAAATCCCCCAAATCGGCCTATCTTTGCTGCATGATAGCCGTTGTCGATCAGCACATACCTTATATAGAGGGTGTTCTCGAACTCTTTTTCAGCGAGGTGCGCTACCTACCAGCCCATCACATCACACGTGAGGCTGTGGCCGATGCGAGTGCTTTGCTCGTGCGCACCCGCACCCGCTGTGATGCCCAGCTGCTCGAGGGCTCGGCCATCAATTTCGTCGGCTCGGCCACCATTGGTGCCGACCATATCGATGCGGATTATTGCCAGCATCAGGGCATCGCCGTGGCCACTGCGCCAGGGTGCAATGCGGTGGCCGTGCAGCAGTGGACGCTCGCCGCCATTGTGCTTTGGGCCGAACAAAATGGCAGGGATCTGAGCAAGCTCACCCTTGGTGTTGTGGGCGTAGGCCATGTGGGGAGTAGGGTAGAGGCTGGTGCAAAACTGTTGGGTATGAACGTACTACGTTGTGATGCGCCCCGTCAGCGAGCCGAGTCAGATTCTTCTTTCGTCAATCTACGCGATTTGTTGCAGCAGGCCGACATCATCACCTTTCATGTGCCGCTCATCCGTTCGGGGGGCGATGCCACTTGGCACCTCCTCAATAGCGACAACATACAGTTGTGTAAGCGTAATGTGCTGATAATCAACTCTTCGAGGGGCGAGGTGGTCGATACGCAAGCAATGCTCGAATTTGCAAGCCATCATCCTGCGTCTGCCTTTGCGCTTGATGTGTGGGAGGGTGAGCCGCAGCCTAATGCGCTTCTGGTTGAGCGCAGTTTCATAGCCACGCCCCACATTGCGGGCTATTCCATCGAGGGCAAGCGCAATGC
Source organism: Bacteroidales bacterium (assembly GCA_017524185.1). Classification (GTDB taxonomy): domain Bacteria; phylum Bacteroidota; class Bacteroidia; order Bacteroidales; family Tenuifilaceae; genus RGIG6076. Next base: position 2,139 of record JAFWUG010000029.1, on the reverse strand, counting down.
CACCCGTATGCTGCTCAACGCGCTGAGCAGGCATTTTGCGCTTCCGCACATTGCAATGCCTGCAAATGCTGCTATACGTCCCGACATACTTGCGCCATGCGATACTTTAGCTCAGACTATCGCGCTCACTTATCCCATACGCGCAAACGATTTGCGCTGCATTGGTCAATCGTTCGAGGCCTATCGCAATTCATATCCCTACCGCCACGATTTTAGTGGTTTTGTTGCCAACAGCCAATCGCCATGCTATGCGCAGCAATTGCAGCTCGGCCTACTGCCTGCCTCCAGCATAGGCTAATAAGGTATCACCCAAAGCACACGTTCATGGGCAATGCAATGCTCAATCAACCGCGTCAGATAGTTATTGTCGCGTATCAGATGCCGTAGTTTTCCCCGCCATTTCTTGCGTAGTTCGGGATCGTTGCCGCCCATCTTTACCACCAGTTCGCTCCCCATGTGTATGGAGCCAATGTATTCCCAAAACTCTTGTATATTGTTTATTTCCAATAGTTTGTGTAGGTTCTCTGAGAGTTCGTTTTTCAACGAGATAAAATGCCTACTTGTATATATGGTGGGGGTTATGAAGTCGAAAAGATGGTTGCTGCGCTCAAAACAGTCGGCAAATATGCAGAATACCAGGTTGTTAAGGTAGAGCGATTCCTCATCGCAGCGGTTGTAGTTTTCTGTATCTCCAGTGGTGTTAAGTTCCACAAAATCAACAACTTCATTCTTCTTCTGGATGCTAAAGTTCATGGCCAAAAAACGTGATTAGAATTGTAGCGTTTGTTTACAGTAACTCTATTTTATGTAGTTTTACGCCAAAACTACCAAAGGGTTATGTATAGCCATTCCGACAACACAAGCCAACATATCCAACAGCAACTACTTGCGCTCTGCCAAACGCAATGCGGCACTAGTCAGATAGACATTTCACCCCTGCCTGGAGCAGGCTCACAGCGTCGCTATTTTAGGCTTACTCCACAGGGGCAGCCATCTATGATTGGCACCTACGGGGCTAATGTAGCCGAGAACGCTGCTTTTCTGTACCTTTCGCGGCATTTCAAAGCCTTAAATCTATGTGTGCCAGATATTTACGCTGTGTCCGCTTGTGGACAGTTCTATCTACAGCAAGATTTCGGTAGCATCGCATTGCTCGACATATTGGTCAATCCAGAGCGACACCAAGGCTACAAATCCGTGGCTTTGACACACCTCGCTCTTGAGCATTTGGCTCAGGTACAGCAAAAAGGTGCGTTCGGCCTCGACTCACAGCGTCTTTTTCCCATTGCGCGTGTCGATAACACTGCTTTGATGTGGGATTTCAACTATTTCAAATACAGCTTTTTGCGTATAGCCGTCCCCGAACTCGACGAACCCGCGCTGGAGGCCGATTTCCAAACGCTGACACGATTACTATTGGAGCGTACCCTTTGGGGATTTCAGTATCGCGATTTCCAATCGCGTAATATAATGCTACCCGATGCGCAAACGCTCGCTTTCATCGACTATCAAGGCGGAAGAATAGGCCCTTTGCTCTATGATGCGGCCTCGTTTCTATATCAGGCTCGGGCGGGATTCACCCCTGAGCAACGGCAGCATCTGTTCTCGCACTATCTTGATTGTTTGGAAATTACGCCCACCATCTCGCGGCAGCAACTAGAACAGCAATTTCCTTTAGTTGCTGCCTTCCGTATAATGCAAACGCTTGGAGCTTACGGATTTAGAGGTTATGTACAACGCAAACCGCATTTTCTGCTTAGCATCCCTGCAGCCATACAGAATCTCAAATTGATAGCACAAGAGGGGGCACTTTCGCACACACCCTATATGGTAGAGTTAGTGTCGCGACTGGCTGAAACCACATTGGTATCGTCTTATACTGATGATTTTGAGGGGCTTACATTGCATATATCAAGCGTCTCGCTCAAGAAGGGCTACCCCGAGCCAGACGCTCAGAATGGTGGTGGATTCGTTTTCGACTGCCGTTTTCTGCCCAATCCAGGCCGTCTTGAGGCGTTTCGCTCCAAAACAGGCTTAGACAAAGATGTGAAGACATATCTTGAACAATGCACTGAGGTTGAGGAGTTTATGACTACTGTTTTGCAAATTATCGGCGCGGCTGTGGCTAACTATAAGGAG
>JAFWUG010000028.1 GCA_017524185.1 Bacteroidales bacterium | reverse complement strand
CGATGCTGCGATGCTGCGATGCTGCGATGCTGCGATGCTGCGATGCTGCGATGCTGCGATGCTGCGATGCTGCGATGCTGCGATGCTGCGATGCTGCGATGCTGCGATGCTGCGATGCTGCGATGCTGCGATGCTCTCTCATGAGTACAAAGGTACAGCTTTTTTTCGAAACAAACAAGGCTTTGGGCAATTTTTTTTCATAGTCCACTGCCGCTTAGCATGGCCTAGCAGCCAGGCAGCGATGCTCGCGGTACGGTACTTCTGACGCATCAACTTGAGCCTATCGCGGGTAATCTCGAGCACCAGCGATTTATGCCCATCGGATGGCGTGCTGGCGGCCTCCACATCGAACCCCGTGCCATCGTCGGTGATGCTGCACAGCAGCTCGCCGCCGCACACCTCAAAGCGCACCTTTATGCTGCCGTGCGCATCGGGCGAGGGGAATGCGTGGACTATGGCATTCTCCACAAAAGGCTGTATAATCATGGGCGGCAGCAGCAGCTCATCGGCCATGGAGGCTGGCTCCATCTCCACCTCGAACCCGAATTTGTTGGGAAAGCGCAGCGCCTGCAGCTCACAGTAGTAGTTCAGGATTTCAACCTCCTCCCCCACTGTGATGAGCTCGGCCCGCGATGCCTCAAGTATTAGGCGCATCAGCCGCGCCAAGGCTAGCGTTCCACCCGATGCTGTTTGGGTGTTACCTTTGAGTATCAGGTTGTTCACCGTGCTCAGGGCGTTGAACACGAAGTGTGGGTTCATCTGCGAGCGTAGCACCCTATTCTCCAGCTCTATGCGCTGCTGGCTATGCCTGAGGCGTATGAGCCGCAGGGCCAGCAGCACCACCGTCGTGGCCACCAACAGCGTTGCGCCTAGGGCTATGGCCAGCCCGGTGAGCAGCCTATTGCGCGCCACCTCGGCCTCCTGCATGGCCGTGAGCTGCTCAATCTCAGCCGTTTTCTGGCGATTTTGGAAAGTAGCCTCCAGCTTGGCAATTTCGTTCTGCTTCTCCACCGAGGCCATGCTGTCGCGCATGGCCACAAAAGCCTCATAGTGCTTGAGCGCTAATTGACTATTACCTAGTTGCTTATACGAATCGTATAAGTATTTATGCGCATAGCGCTGATTGTTGATGTTGCCCGCCCGTTCCGATGCGCTCAGCTGCTGCTTGGCGTAGGCTATGGCATCGGCATGGCGATGCTGCTTGTTGCACAAATCGGCTAGGTTGCCCCAGTTGGCCATCATGCCGTTGGTGTTGCCCAGCTGGCCATACAGCCGTAGCGCCTCGGAGTAATGCTCACGGGCCTCATCGAAATTCTCCTCGCGCAGGGCGGCCACGCCCATGTTCTGGTGTATGGCAGCCTCGGTCGATTTGAGGTTGAGCGGAGCCACGGCCATCAACGCCTCGCTGTAGTAACCACGCGCCATGGAACCATTCCCAGCCATGTTGTAAACATTGCCCAGGGTGATGAGCGAGGCGGCAATCCCCCTCTGGTTGCCGCTTTGGCGGTGTAGCCCAAGGGCTCGCCCCAAATACTCCACGGCAATGGCGGTGTCGCCCAACGTTTGGTAGTTGATGCCCATATTGGTACAGCCCATGGCCTCCATGCCTAGGTCGTTGCGCTCCTTGGCCCACTCCACCACCTGCTGTAGGGCCTCCAAGGCCTCCACCGTGCGCCCGGTGTGCCGCAGTGCTATGGACTTGGAGTTCAGAAAACGCACACGGAAGTCGCCCACATCGGCGCATGTATCGGCCTCAAGGGCAGCAATGTCCGCTAGACCCTCATCGGCGCAGGCTATGGCCTGCTGATACTCCCCGGTGTTGTTGAGGCACACCAGCTGCAGAAGTTTTGCCCTCGTGCGCTGGTCGAAGAGCCACCTCCTGATGCCGCACGGAGCGGCCTGCGGGCGCAAGGAGTCCACGCTGGCCAGCACCATGCCGCTCAGCGCGATGGCCGAGTCGGGGCTGGCATCCTGCAAGCCCATAGCGGTGGACATCAATGCACCAATACACGTGGTGTCGGCATCAGCACCACCCGCTGGGGAGGCATCGCCATGCGCTCCACAGCCCGCCACAGCGAGCAGCAGTCAGACAATAGTTAGGTATAATAAACGTATCACATTTAAATCTTTTAAAGACAAATAATAAGGATTCCTAACCGGCAAATATTGCAAAAAATCTATAACCAACGCCGATGCTCACCAGCGTTCAAGCGAAGATGTGTGAGTTCTGCTACTGAAGCGAAACTCACACCAAACACCATTCTATGCCCTCCAACGATCGCAAATACCAAAAAACAGGGCCAATGTGATGTACCACCCCATGATGAACCACAGTGCAGCCCAATCCCATAGAATCAACGCCGCCAATACACCAAACACCAAAAGCCACTGCTTATAGGCCACCTTGGGGCTTAAACTCTTGATTTTTAGCGAAAACATGGGTAGATTGCACACCAGCAACAAGCCCAAGCCCATACTGAGCAATACCAATAGCCATGGCCTGCTCACCCACAAATCGAACATTGCAGCAAAATCGGAACTTTGCAGGCCGAACACCAATCCCACCACCACCAGCGCGCTGGCAGGAGTTGGAAGCCCTATGAACGACGTGGTTTGACGCTCGTCGAGATTGAACATTCCAAGCCGCAACGACGACATGGCCGCCACAAAAAAAGGCACAATAAGCAGCCAATGGCCATCGAAAAGGCTCTCCGATTCGGGTACATTTAGCGCGCCACGCATAAGCACATAGAGCATCACCGATGGTGCCACCCCAAAACTAACCACATCCGAGAGCGAATCGAGCTCCTTGCCCAAGGGCGAACTAACGCCCAGCAGCCGAGCCGCAAAACCATCGAAAAAATCGAACACCGCCGCAATCAGCACCAAAATACCAGCCAAACAAAGCCGTCCCTCGAGTGCCGAAACCACCGACAAGCAACCCGACACCAAATTGCACAATGTGAGCGTGTTGGGGAGCGGACGCAAGATTTTCTTCACAATGCTCATAACTATACGCGCTATATTTACCGCAAAGGTAACTATTTCTGATTTCTTTACCGTATATTTGCAACTAAACCCCACCATCATGTTTAGAGTTGCGGTAGATTTCGACGGCACCATTGTTGAGGACAAATATCCCGACATAGGCAAGCCCAAACTGTTTGCCTTTGAAACCCTCAAAGCCATGCAGGGCAAGGGCATACTACTCATTCTGTGGACCATGCGCACAGGACGACAGCTACAGCAGGCTGTGGATTTTTGCGCACAGCACGGCGTTACATTCTATGCCGTGAACGCCAACCACCCCGATGAGGTGCTAACGCCCGAAACTCCCCGCAAAATCAACGCCGACATGTTCATCGACGACCGCAATGTGGGCGGTATGCTTGCCTGGGGCGAGATCTGGAAACACATCTGCCCCGACCAACAGCAACCCACCACCCCACAATCAAGCCGCAAACGCCTATTCGGACTCAAAAAATAGAACCAGCCATGCCCAACGCAACCCGCATAGCAGTGCTGTTTATCACGCTTATACCAACCCTCGTGGCCTGCCAACGCACAGGCAAACAGCGCAGCACTACAACCAACTCCCACCTGCAAGCCACCAAACTCATACGCATCGAAAGTCCCACCAGCGGCCACACCGTCAGTCAAGCCGAAAACATCGAACTACGCCTACAAACAATCAATGGGGCTACGCCCGACTCCGTTGTGCTGCACCTCAACGATCAACGCATAGCCACGCTCAACAACCTTTCAGCATCAATAGCCACCGATACCATGCACGTAGGCATACTCGCCATCCGCGCCACCGCGTGGCTAAACGGCCAACGCCAATCGGCCTCAACCAACATACATATAAAATCAAACATAAAACCTAAACAACTGAAATACAAAGTAATAAACACACTACCGCACGATCCTTTAGCCTACACTCAAGGCCTATTCATACACCAAGGGCAACTATACGAAAGCACAGGGCAGAATGGAGCATCGAGCCTAAGGCGCATCGAACTCACTTCGGGGCAGGTGATGCAAAGCGTAAATCTCGAAACGACGCACTTTGGCGAGGGAGCAACATTCCACAATGGACTGATATACCAACTAACCTGGACAAGCGGCGTATGCCTTGTGTATAACGCCGAAACTTTCGACCGCACAGCCACCTACACCTACAACACCCAAGGCTGGGGCATCACCTCGAATGGCAGCGAACTGATTATGAGCGATGGCTCGAACGTGCTGCGATTCATGCAGCCCAATGGCTTTGCCGAACTACGCCGCTTAGAGGTTTACGACAACCAAGGCCCAGTGCGAATGCTCAACGAACTCGAATACATCGACGGGCTAATCTACGCCAACATTTACACCACCGACCACATAGCAATAATCGACCCCAAAACGGGCGTGGTTGTGGCTCAAGCCGACCTTAGTGGCATACTACCAAACAGCCAACGCACAGGACGCGAAGATGTGCTGAACGGCATTGCCTACAACACACAAACGAAGCAACTATTCGTTACTGGAAAATATTGGTCTAAAATGTTTGAAATAAAACTGGAATAAAACCTATAATAACTTAAAACCATCACAACATTATTGCCGTAAAAAAAACCGTTATAACCCTAAAAGCAAACAAATTATGACCTACAACAAAACGCTCAAATGGCTGTGTAACACCGCAATAGCAACCATGTTTGCCTCAACACCGTTTCTGCACAGCTGCGTAAACGCCCCAGCGGGCTCCAACCCAATAACAATCGACTCGCTAACCTACACCAGCGGCTGCGAGGGCAACGAGCCAAAACGATGCCTCAATATATGCTTCGAATATCCCACCACAAAAGGCGAATCCTCACGCCAGTTCTGCCTCGACGTGCTAAACGACTACCTGCGTTTTGTGGAGATTGAAGACAAGCAGTGCGCAAACCTCGACGAGTTTAAAACGCTGCTACACAACTATTCGCGCAGCGTTGACAGCTCATACATCTATCCCGACGACGCGGATATAATTCCCGAATGGTTCATCAAGGTGAAAACCGAAGTGATGCACAGCGACAACCGCGTGGTTACGCTAAAATACTCCTACTCCGACTATCGCGGTGGCGCGCACGGATCGTACTACTACCACTACCTCAACCTCGACGCCAAAACGCTGCGTCCGCTTGCCCTCACCGATTTGGTATGCGATGTACCCCAACTCACCCACATAGCCGAGCAGCACCTGATTGCCAAAGCCAAGGATTTGGAGCTGCAATATCCCGACGATTTTATGTTCGACAATGGCTTTGCGCTACCCAACGAAATTGGGGCTGGTTCCAATGGACTTGTGCTACACTACAACATCTACGAAGTTGCACCTTATGCTCTGGGCGACATTGAGTTGCACATCAACTACTCCGAATTAACATCAATACTATCCGACAAACTGGAGCGATAGGTTTATCTGCGAATAACGCAATATGAAAGGCGAACCCACCACGGATTCGCCTTTCATATTTATGCGCTACCGCTTTGTGCGGATATGCTAAAAACGTCCCATTTTGAGCATACTTATCTCTTTGGGCTCAAGAAAACGCCATGTGCCACGCGGCAGATTCTTCTTTGTGAGGCCTGCAAAATAGACACGATCGAGTTTATCTACACGGTAGTTCAGGCTCTCGAACAGGCGGCGCACCACCCTATTCTGCCCCGAATGAATTTCGATACCCACCTCGGTTCCGTCACTATTGGCCGTATAGTCGATGGCATCAACCTCAATGCGCTCGCCGTCGAGTTCAATACCACTGAAAATGGTTTCCAAATCGGCCTCGCTCACCTTACGATCGAGCGTAACCTGATATATTTTCCGCTTACGGAAACTAGGATGGGTGAGTTTTTTAGTCAAATCGCCATCGTTAGTGAACAACAACACACCCGTGCTATTGCGATCGAGGCGTCCAACGGGGTAGATGCGCTCGCTGCAGGCACCCTCCAGCAACTCCATCACCGTATGGGCAGCGTGGGGGTCATCAACGGTGGTTACATAATCCTTAGGCTTGTTCATCACAATGTACACACGACGTTCCGACTCCAGTTTTTTTCCCTTGAAACATATCTCGTCGGTGCTATTCACCTTTGCGCCCAGGGTGCTAACCACCTCTCCGTTCACGGTGATTTGGCCATTTTGAATATATTCATCGGCTTCGCGACGGCTGCATAGCCCCGAATTGGCTATATACTTGTTGAGCCTAACCAATCCCTGAGCGGCATCGGCCTCGTTGATGGGCGGCATGGCCGGTTTCAAGGCAATTGTTTCTGGCTCAATATCGTTGCTAAAATCAAACACTTTTTTGCGCGAGCGGGGCTTAGCCTCCTCGAAGCGTTGGCCAAATTTTGCCTTGCCAAAGCGGTCGTTGCTACGGAACGGGCGGCGGTCGTCGTCGCGGCGCTCAAAGCGGTCGTTGCTACGGAACGGGCGACGGTCGTCGTCGCGGCGCTCAAAGCGGTTGTTGCTGCGGAACGGGCGGCGGTCGTCGTCGCGGCGCTCAAAGCGGTCGTTGCTGCGGAACGGGCGGCGGTCGTCATCGCGGCGCTCAAAGCGGTCGTTGCTGCGGAATGGGCGGCGGTCGTCGTCGCGGCGCTCAAAGCGGTCGTTGCTGCGGAACGAGCGACGGTCGTCGTCGCGGCGCTCAAAGCGGTCGT
>JAFWUG010000027.1 GCA_017524185.1 Bacteroidales bacterium | reverse complement strand
CATGGATGGCACCCGCGCCGGCAGCACGCTGCTCACGGTCGACTCGTCGGGCACCAGCGTGTTCATCGACGATGCCGCCACGGCAGGACGCCCGCAACGCGCGGGCTTCAGGGTGGGCGGCATGGACGGCACCCGCGCCAGCCAGCCGGCCAACTACTTCGTGGTAACCTCCGACAGCACGCGCGTGTACGTCGATGAGCGCAACCGGCCGCAGCGGGCGGGCTTCGCGGTGGGCGGCATGGACGGCACCCGCGCCGGCGACAGCCGCTACATGGACATCACCAAGGACAACTATATTATTGGGCATGGTGCGGGAACATCGTTGATGAAAGGATCGGCTACTGGAAAAAATAATTTGATAATAGGAACTGATGCAGGAAAGAGTATTACTTCTGGAATAAACAATTTGTTTTTAGGCTATAATTCAGGTCTTAACAATGCAGAAGGAAACTGTAATGTTTTTTGTGGTACAGGGGCTGGTAGGGATAATCAAAATGGAAGTTGTAATGTGTTTATAGGAGAAGGAAGTGGTGAAGAAAATACAAGTGGAATGAAGAATGTTTTTTTGGGATATTATGCGGGCAATCGTAATACAACAGGATTTGATAATATAATGATAGGAAGTCAAGCAGGAGACAGAAATACGGAAGGCTCTGCTAATATTTTTATGGGAATGAATGCAGGTTTTTGGAATACTACAGGTAGTCGTAATATTTATATGGGCGAAAGAGCAGGTACTTTCATCAGTTCTGGGTCGTCTAATATAATGATGGGATACATGGCAGGTTATAATGTAAAAGAAGCATCCAACAATGTAATTCTGGGTACTGGTGCAGCATATGAAGCTAAATCTATGTCTCGTATCATAGCTATAGGCAACTATGCTGGATATGGAGATGCAAGTACTAGTTGTTTCGATGATGTGTTTATAGGACATCATGCAGGTGCCGACAATACTACTGGTAGTAATAACGTTTTTATAGGCACAAAAGCAGGTGCGAAGAATACTACGGGAAACAATAATATGTTTTTAGGTACTTATGCAGGATATAATACTGATGCAGGGTCTGAAAATATCTTTATTGGCAATAAGGCAGGGCATAATAATACAAAAGGAACAACCAATTTGTTTATTGGACAACAGGCAGGGGAGAAAAATACCACAGGTGCAGGTAATGTATTTATTGGATTTGGTGCGGGAAAGGCATATAATCATCCTAGACAGGATGGACAGGGCTGTGAAGGAAATATTTTTATAGGATATGGTGCTGGAGAACAATGGAAGGAAGGACAAAAAAACATAATATTAGGAACTTCAGCAGTGTACAAAGTTAAAAAAGGTAACGGAAATATACTTATAGGTGATTTTGTAGGTAATGGGCTGGAGCTTCCAACAGACAGTTCTGTGAATGACAGATTATTGATTGGATGGCAATGGAATGCATTGCTTCATGGAGACTTGTACAATAATAAATTAACTATAGCAAGTAATACTGTTAATACTTCATATACTTTCTATGTTAACGGAACTGCTGGTGGTACTTCGGCTTGGTCATCATCTTCTGACCGTCGCCTAAAAACCGACATCCGCCCGTTGGAGAGTGCTTTGGCAAAGGTGATGAAACTCAACGGTGTGAACTTCCGCTGGAAGGACGAAACCAATCATCGCCCAGGCAACAATGTGGGCTTCATAGCACAAGAAGTGCTTGAGGTGCTGCCTGAGGTGGTTAGTGGCGGCGGTAAGGATGAGAAGGGCAATGAGGTCTATTACAGCATTGAGTACGGTTCGGTTGTTCCTGTGTTAGTAGAGGCCATGAAGGAGCAGCAGCAGCAGATTGAAACGTTGAAAACCGAGAATGCTGAGCTGAAAAAGATGCTCCAAGAGGTGTTGCAGAAATTGAAATAGCAATCTTGCTGCAAATAAAAAGCGGGTCGCAACTATTGCGGCCCGTTTTTTGATTCCTCGTAACGTTCATGGAGCAAACCGCATCCTTGCAGTTTGTGCTCTCGAAGAGAGCAATTGGCGAGCAAAAGGACGCGATAAATCGCGTCCGTACAGATATGTACACATAAATATTTAATAACCAACTATTTGTGCCTGTGGTGGTTCTGTAGGGTCGCACTGCGGACGTACGCGCCTTTGCTGCAAACGCTCGGATCAGTTCTGCATTACAAAGAGGACGCGATAAATCGCGTCCATATAGCAATGCTGAGGATGTTATTTGCAAAAAAACGCAGGGGCTGTCAGCAACGACAGCCCCTGTGTTTTGCGTAAAGTTGGTTGATGTTTAGTCTGCCTTAATCAGCTCGATGCTGCGTTTTACGAAACGGCTCAGATCTTCGCCCTTGAGCATGTTGTTGGCCAGCAGGGCAAGATCCACCAGCTGTTTCACTAAGGTGTGGTTGCTGCCGAAGTTTTTGAGCAGTTCGCGGCGGGCGTTCTCCTGCTCCGATAGTTGGGCACGGGCATCGTTGAGGGTATCGCGCTCTTGCTGCGTGGAGTCCTCTTTCATGGCTTTTTGCAACTCGTCAACGCGGGCGCGGAGCGGCTCAATGGCTTTGGTGCTGTCGGCGAGCTGTTGGCCCAGGGCAGCGTTTTTGCCGTCGATTATGGCCTTCACCAGCGGGTGCGAGGTGTTCACCACCATGTTGTATGAGTCGGGCATGTTGCCATACATGCCGCCGGTGGGGCTGAGCGAGGCCATGTCCTTCATGCGGCGCATGAACTCGGCCTGGGTAATCACCACGGGGTTAGCGTTTTCGCCCATCTCCTCGAAGCTAACCCAATAGTTTGAGCTGTTTTGGGTGCTGGCCGAGAATAGCGTGCGCAGGTCGTTCTGCTCTTCGGAGCTGAGGCTCACCTCTTTGCGCTCGTCCTTGGCTATAAGGTTGTCGATCACATCGGAATCGACACGTACAAAGCGGCTATCTTTCAGCTTGTTTTCGAGCTGACCAATCAGGTGCGGATCCAGCTGGCCGTCCATCAGTAGCACGTCGTAGCCCTTGGCCTTGGCCTGCTCAATGTAGGCATATTGGTCGGTGGCGTTGGCGGCATAGAGGTAGATGAGCGTTTTGCTGCGGTCGGTTTGGTTCTCCTTGATGAGCTTCTCGTACTCCTCGAATGTGAAATATTTGCCATCCACATTTTTGAGCAGGGCGAATTTCTGGGCGCGTTCGTAGAATTTCTCATCGGTAATCATGCCGAACGAGATGAACAGCTTCAGGTCGTCCCATTTCTTTTCGAGCTGCTCGCGCTCGTTTTTGAATATCTCCTGCAGGCGGTCGCATACCTTTTTGGTGATGTGCGACGATATTTTCTTCACGTTGGAGTCGCTTTGCAGGTAGCTGCGCGACACATTTAGGGGGATGTCGGGCGAGTCGATAACGCCGTGTAGCAGAGTTAGATACTCTGGAACAATGCCCTCAACCGAGTCGGTTACGAACACCTGGTTGCAGTAGAGCTGTATTTTGTTTTTCTGTATGTCGAACTGCGTTTTGAGCCTAGGGAAATACAGCACACCCGTGAGGTTGAAGGGGTAATCGACGTTGAGGTGTATGTGGAATAGCGGCTCGTCGGCGGCGGGGTAGAGGGCGCGGTAGAATGCGGCGTAGTCGTCGGCGGTTAGGTCGGCGGGCTTGCGCACCCACAGCGGGTTGGTGTCGTTGATGATGTTGGGCTGGTCGGTTTGCACCTCCTTGCCGTCTTTCCATTCCTTTTTGTTGCCAAAAGCAATGGGAATGGGCAGGAAACGGCAGTAGCGGCGCAGCAGGTCACCTATGCGCTGCTCCTCGAGGAACTCTAGGCAGTCGTCGGCAATGTGTAGCACAATGTCGGTGCCGCGTTGGTCGCGCTGGGCATCGTCCATGGTGTAGCTGGGCGAGCCATCGCAGCTCCAGCGCACGGCCTTGGCCTCGTCGCGCCATGAGCGCGAAACGATTTCAACCTTGTCGCTCACCATGAAAGCCGAGTAGAATCCGAGGCCGAAGTGTCCAATGATGCCGCTGTTTTGGTTCTTGTATTTCTCCAAGAATTCGCCCGCGCCCGAAAAGGCTATCTGGTTGATGTAGCGGTCGATTTCTTCGGCGGTCATGCCTACACCGTTATCGCTGATCGTGAGCGTTTTATGCTCTTTGTCGAGGTTCACTTTTACCTGCAACTCGCCCAGTTCGCCCTTGAACTCCCCCACCGATGCCAGCGTTTTGAGTTTCTGCGTGGCATCCACGGCGTTCGATATGAGCTCGCGGAGAAAAATCTCGTGGTCGGAGTACAGGAATTTTTTGATTATGGGGAAGATGTTTTCCGTAGTAACCCCAATCTGTCCGTTCTGCATGTCTATTATGTTTTTGGCTGATTTTGATGTGGCTCGCGGTGTAAAAATTTGCGGCCGCCTACCCTATGTCAAATGGAGTGCCGAAGGGTGTAGTGATATTTTATTTTTTGTTTGTATTTATGTAAATGCTTGTATATAAATATATTGTAAGAAAAATCTAAAGCAGACACGACTGACAAATTGTCAGTTTAGTTTGGCTTTTATATTGCCAAAACTACAGCCAATGTAAGGCTGGATAGCAGCCAAATGGCTATAGACCAAATTGTTATGCGTTTCCAGCGACGAAGTTTGTGTTGTCCCAACGCGTTGCGTACCAGGGTGTTGATGTGTAGTTCAAGATCATCGTCGGTGGTGAGCAGTTGGCGGCGGGTGGTGGCTTCGGTGTCGCTTTGGTCTGTCAGTATGAATAGTTGTGTTGCGCAGCGCTGCTGTGGGGTAGGAGGCATTGTCCAAAGGCCGTCGGTGCGTTGGTGAGCCACTTCGGCTACAAATTTATGTGATATGAGTAGCAGCACCAGGTTGTAGCGTCTCAAGTGCTGCATTGCGTAGTGTTCAGCGAATTTGCTGGCCGAGCAGAAGCCAAATGCTGTGATTTTTCCAGCACTTGCGTGCGATAGGGCGTTTTCCACCCTTTGCCGCACTTTGGGGTCGAATTCAACCACGTATGCAAGGTAGCGGCTGTTTGGTGCTATGCTATGCTGTAGGCGCATCGCCATGTGTGGGTGTTTGGTTGGTGGGAGTGCCGTGGTAGGCAAGTATCAGGTAGTCGATGCCCAGCAGTAGCAGCAGTAAGAAGTCGGTACGCTGAAATTTTGTTAGGTTGAGTAGCAGGCAAAAAAGCATTAGGAATAGCGTGATTTTGCGATAGCCGTCGGCTTTGCTCAGCCGTTTGCGGTTTACGATGTAGTGCTTTATGCGGTGCGCAATGAACGGAACAAGGGCCAAGTAGAATAGCATGTAGCCCGCCTTGTAGTAGGCCAGCCGCACCACACCTGCCACTATGAGTAGCCCCACTGTGAGCAGGATGAATCGGCGTTCGGAAATGCGTTTCTTTTTAGCCATTGTTTTGCTTGTTTGTGTTTGTTTTATTGTTTATTAGTGTTTTGAGAAAATGCCCATGCGCTGCTTATGGCATCGGCGAGCGTACGCGATGGCTGCCAGCCCAGTTCGGTTTGGGCTAGGTGGGTGTCGGCCCAAATGGCCGCTATATCGCCAGGACGGCGGTCGCCTATGCGTTTGCTGATGCTTTGGCCAGTTGCTTGCTCAAAGGCATGCACCATTTCCAGCACGCTCACTCCGTTGCCCGAACCCAGATTGAATACCTCGTGGCGGCTATGGTTATGCTTGTTTAGCATACGCTTTAGCGCAGCCACGTGGGTATCGGCAAGGTCCATCACATGGAAATAGTCGCGTATGGCTGTTCCGTCGCGGGTGGGGTAGTTGTTGCCGTAGATTGTTAGCGCATCTTTGCGCCCAATGGCCACGTCAATCATCAGCGGGAGTAGGTTTTCGGGCTTATTGGGCTGTTCGCCCAGCAATCCCGAAGGGTGTGCACCGATGGGGTTGAAGTAGCGTAGCGTGATGGCCGACATGCTTGCGCAGTCGTTCACACATTGCTCTATGAGCAATTCCGATAGGCGTTTGGAGGCGGCGTATGGCGAAGCTGCTTTGCTGAGTTCTGTGCGCTCCGACACGGGGAGTTGCGCGGGTGAGCCATACACCAGGCACGAACTGGAGAACACCAGCGGTATGCCTTGGGCAGCGGCCTCGCCCAGTAGAACCTGTGTTGCAATCACGTTGTTGCAGTGGTAGCGCATGGGGAACAAAACGCTTTCGCTTACCGATTTAAGGGCAGCTAGGTGTATTATGCCTATAACATCGGGATGTGCCTCGAACACGCTGCGCATCTGCTCTGTGCTGGCACAGTTGGCTTCGGCCAGTAGCGGCTGTTTCCCTGCCGCACTACCTATGCGCGATATGGCCTCGCGGTGCGAGTTGACAAAATTGTCAACCACCAACACCTCGTAACCAGCGCGTAGGAGTGCCGCTGCAACGTGCGAGCCGATGTAGCCCGCACCACCCGTTACCATTATTTTATTCATTTGGCGAATGATTTTGTGCTGCAAAAGTAGTATATTTGGGGCGTTTTAGAACCATTAAACCGTCAAATTGTTAGTAATATGTCAGAAAAGCAGTTGCCACAGCATAATAACGCTCCTCAAGAGTTAGATTTATTCGAAATGTTTGATTATATGTTGTTGAAAATCAAACAATTTGTACGATGGGTGTTTGGTATTGCTGTTACTGTTATACAGATAGCAGTTTCGCTAATAGCGTTTATAATCAGGAATATAGCATGGGTGCTGATTTTTGTGCTTTTGGGCTGTGCATTGGTTTGGTGGCGGTGCTTGGGCGACTACTATGAGGCCGAGATGCAGGTCAATGCAAATGCGCTGAGCGAGGCCGAGGCCATAGCCTATATCAATCAGTTGCCTAAGCTGTTGGCCAATAAGAGCGAGCAAAATGTGATTGCGGTGGCCGAGCATTTAGGCATGTCGGTATCCGATGTGCAGAAACTCATCAAGATAAAGGCTGGCTATGGGGTCGATCTTGACGGTGATGGAAATACCGATAGGGCCAGTTACTCGCAGCGCGATACGGGGCGTGTGAAGGGCGTTTTCTATGTATTTGTGTCTGCCACTGATGACCGCGTGGTTGTTGATATGCAGCGCGGCATACAGGCCTATTTGTATAGCAATCCGCACTTTAGGCAGATGGCTCAGTCGCGTGTAGAAAGTTTGCAGGCGCAGAAGGCCGATCTTGAAGAGCAAATAGTGCGTTTGGGAGCATTGCAGCAGCTGGTGTACTCGTCTAGCACGGTGACAACTCTTGCCGCCAACGCCATGGGTGGCAACGCCATGGGTGCCAATGCCATGGGTGCCAACGCTATGGGCACCAACGCCATAATACTTTTACCTCTGTATCACAATGAGATATTGGGGCTTAGGGAGAGTAGCTCACGTATAGATTACACGTTGGCAACATCAGCTGAGTTGATTACTATAGTGCAGCCATTCTCCCCTCTAAAGGTGGATAGTGCCTTAGAGTTGATGAAACGTTGGGGTTCGATTTTTGCTTTATTGGGTTTGTTTGCAGCGTTTCTATGGAAATATCGGGCTGTGGTTGCCGACACTCTGAAAGGCGGTTCGCAGTTACGCGATATGTTAGCCAATCTAAAGTCTGCGTAATAGGTTCAGGAGCGTAAAAAAATGGCGAGGAGTAATCCGCGCCATTTTTTTCTTTACGCATATTTGTTTGCTATCGCATCTTTTCGCTATGCTCCCGTCCAGCGCGTAGCGCTTTCAGGTTCATCTCCACTACCTCATTGCCCTTGCGCCCGAAAAGGGCGCGGATGCCATCCTCTATGCGCTCAAAGGGGATGTCGATAAAGGTTGATGCAGCCCCCAGCATAACGATGTTTGAGGCGCGAGCCGAGCCAGCCTCCTTGGCTATGGCATCGGCGTCGATGGCCACGCAGCGCTTCAGGCGGCGCAGCTCGGCCAGCACATCCTCCACGGGGGGATAGTCGGGGATGTTCACAAACGGCGTGGTGGATGTAACCACCCAGCCCTCGGGCGAGAGCATGGGCAGGTAGCGCAGGGCCTCCATGGGCTCCACTGAGATGATCATGTCGGCGCCGCCGGCGGGAACAAGGTCGGAGGCTATGGGCCGATCAGATATGCGCAGGTGCGACTGTACATCGCCGCCGCGCTGGCTCATGCCGTGTACCTCGGCCTGCTTGATGTTCAGGTTGCTGCTCACGGCGGCATGGCCTATGGCAGCGGCAATCGACAGGATGCCCTGTCCGCCTACACCTGCCAAAACTATGTCGTTCTTCATATCAGTCTGAATAATAGTTGTTTATATTTATTTTTACTTTGCAGCGGCCTTGGCCTTCCTCGAAGCCGTTTGGATGCATTCGCGCTGGGGGATAATCACCGACACGCCGTTGTGCTTGAGCTCTTCGGCTATGGTGCGCACGTTCTCATCGAGGTTCTTCTTGAGCGGGGTGATCACCTTGATGTGCTCAGGATCAACGCCTATGCCCTTGCAGATGTCGATGATTCGACCCGTGGCCGACGACTGCTGACCGCCTGTCATGCCGGTGGTGGAGTTGTCGGAGATTATCACGGTGATGCTCGAACCCTCGTTCACGGCATCGAGCAGGCCGGTCATACCGCTGTGGGTGAAGGTGGAATCACCAATCACAGCCACGGCGGGCGTTAGGCCAGCATCCGATGCTCCCTTGGCCATTGTGATGGATGCGCCCATATCGACGCACGAGTTGATGGCATTGAACGGGGGCAGCGCGCCCAGCGTGTAGCAGCCAATGTCGGCAAACACGCGGCCTGTGCCGTAGGGCTCTAAGGCGATGTTGAGGGCCTCATACACATCGCGGTGGCCGCAGCCCTGGCAGAGCGATGGCGGGCGCATTTTCACCACATCGGGGATGGGCTGCCCCTCGGGACGTTCGATGCCCAAGGCTCTGGCCACCAGGTTTGGGTTGAGCTCGCCATCGCGGGGGAGCGTGCCGTCTAAACGGCCATGCACGGGCTTACCGTTGTTCATGTAGCCGCGGATGAGTTCCTCAATCACTGGTGCGCCTTCTTCCAGAATCAGCACGCTGTCGCAGGCTGCGTAGATTTGCTCCACCTGCTTGCGAGGTATGGGGTATTGGCTTATTTTCAGCACGGGGTGGGGGCAACCATTGGGATAGTTCTCCATCAGGTAGTTGTGGGCTATGCCCGTGGCAATAATGCCCATGTTGTGCTTGGGACCATCGGTGTAGGTGTTGAATGGCGAATGCTCCGAGGCGTCAACCATCACATCCTGCATGGCCAGCAGTTTGCGGTAGTTGCGGCGGGCAATGGCCGGCAGCAGCACAAACTGGCGGGGGTCGTCGGGCAGCGATACGCCGCGTTGCGGTTTGGTGGGCTTGCGCTCAACACCCGAACGCGAATGGGCCATGCGTGTAGTGATGCGGAGCATCACGGGTGTGTTCACCCGCTCCGACAGCTCAAAGGCCGTGTACATCATGTCGTAGGCCTCCTGCTGGTTCGACGGCTCCAGGATGGGAATCATGGCGAACTTGGCGTAGAAACGCGAGTCCTGCTCGTTTTGCGACGAGTGCATCGAGGGGTCGTCGGCCGAAACCACCACCACACCGCCATTCACGCCCGTAACTGCGGCGTTCACAAACGAGTCGGCGGCCACGTTCATGCCCACGTGCTTGAAGCATACCAAGCTGCGCTTGCCCGCGTATGACATGCCCAGCGCGGCCTCCATGGCCGTCTTCTCGTTGGCCGACCACTGGCGGTGGATGCCCAGCTCGGCGGCCTGCTTAGAGCCCTGCACGTACTCCATGATTTCGGTCGATGGGGTGCCAGGATAGGCATAGACGCCCGATAGACCGCCGTCTATAGCACCCTGCGCTATGGCCTCATCGCCTAAAAATAGCTGTTTGCTCATATTCTTCGAAAATGTAGTTGTATGTTAAAGTGATGTATATCAATGCGTTGTTGTTCTGTGTGGCGAGGTATAGCAATGGCCACATAAAGCCCAAAGTTAGCCAATACTTGCAATATGGCCAAACTTTATCCGCATACGACGAGCGAAATAAGCCTACATGCCCAACGCCGCTTTAGGCGCAGATATTTTGGGCTTATTTTTATATCCGCAGGCGAACAAACTGCCGATTTTAGCGTATATAAGCTTGGATTGTTTATACCCTATTTCGACCTTCAACCATCGATAATGTCTATGGATAGCATATCTATATCGAAAAGCCGTGTGCGCGACTATTTGGCGCAGAAATTGGCCAACAACATCATAAATGCCGAAATCGAAGACCTGCTTATTGTGCTGCGCTACAATGCGCTGGGCGGCTTCGAGTTTTTGTCTGATGAGGATTTGTTCGAGAACTTTGCGGCGGCTATACCAGAGCTCCATTTCGTGGAGATGATCGACACCGACGATGAGATGCTCTATTTGGCCGTGAAGGCCGAGCACGCCGCCGATGCGCGGGAGATTTTGGTGGATGTGCGCCGCGCCTTGCAGATTATATAAACTGCTTATACATAGCTTTTTACATTTTTTGTTGATACATAGTTAAAGGGCTGCCCATTTCGCATGGACAGCCCCTTTTGTCTTGGATTAGATAGACGTGTAAGCCTAATGCATAAACTTGTACGACAGCAGTTTATATAGTAACTTGGCCGCCAAAAAGTCGGTGGCCTTGTCGGCGGGATTGGGGCAAAGCTCCACGATGTCGAATCCCACCAAGTTGCGGTGCTCAATCACCTTGCGCAGGAAACGCAGCGCGGGATACCATTTGAGGCCGCCGGGCTCGGGCGTTCCAGTGCTGGGGGCTATGGCTGGGTCGAACCCATCGAGGTCGATGGTGATATAGACGTTGGCCGAGATGAGGTTCAAAGCCTTCGACATCCACGAGTCGTCGGGGGCGTCCACAATCTCGTGGGCCCAGAACACGCGCTGGGGGTCGAGGTTGGCCTTCTCGCCGATGTCCATGCTGCGTATGCCCACCTGCACAATGGGGCACAGCTCCTGAGCGCGTGCCATTACGCAGGCGTGGTTGTTGGGCGAGCCCTCATAGGAGTCGCGCAGGTCGGTGTGGGCGTCGATTTGTAGCACGGTGAGGCCGTCGTGGTGGGCGGCGTGGGCGCGTATGGCACCTATGCTCACCGAGTGCTCGCCGCCGATGGTTACCACAAATTTGCCCTCGTTGAGCAGGGCGTTGGTGCGCTGCTCAACGGCCTGCACCATGAGCTCGGGGTTGCGGCTCTCGGTTACGGGCTGGTCGGTGAATATGCCCAGGCGATAGACCTCGCTGTCGGTCTCAATGTCGTAGAGCTCCATGTTGGCCGATGCTTCGAGCAGGGCCTCAGGGCCTTTGTCGGCACCTTTGCCCCAGGTGCTGGTGCCATCGTAGGGCACGGGGAGTATGGCCACTCGGGCTTGTTCGCGCTGGTTGTAGGGTTCGGGAAGTCCGCCGTATTCAGTCATATTAGAGTGTGTGTTACGTTGTTTATCAAAAAAACAGCACATACCGCTGTGGTATGCGCTGTTGGTTGGTTGCGGTGCTGGGTGCGCTATTTTTTCTCGGCGCAGCCCTCGGCCTTTTGGCCGTCTTTGCAGCAGCCCTCTTTCTTGTCTTTGCAGCAGCCCTCTTTCTTGTCCTTGCAGCAGCCCTCGGCCTTGCCGTCTTTGCAGCAGCCTTTATTGCCATCCTTGCAGCAGCCGTGGTGATGGTGGCAGGGCATCTCTTTGAGCTTGGCCTTCTGCTCGGGGGTGAGCAGCTTGTTGAACTCGAGTTGGTTAGCCATTTCGGCCTTCTTGAGGTTGGCTTTTATGGTGTAGATTTCGTCAACAAGGGCGTTGGCTGCGTTTAGGTCAACCTCATCGGCTTTGAGTAGCTTGTGCAGCTCCTCGTTCTTGGTCTTCAGGCTCTCCATGATGGGGGCGTTGTCGGCCTTCAGCTTGTCGCGGAGTTCTTTGGCCTTAGCCTTCTGCTCCTCGGTGAGCTGTAGCGGGCATTCGCCGCATTTCTTGTCGTGGTGGTGGCCATCGCATTTGCCATGCTCGTGCTTGTGCTCGCAGCATTGCTTGTCGTTGTTGGCGTTTTGGGCCTTTTGGCCGTTGCCTCCGCAGCTGTAGATGCCCATCGACAGTAGGGCTACGAGCAGCATTCCAGTGAGTTTTCTCATAATCTGTGGGTTATTTAGTTTAAGACTTACACGTTTGTGTAACGAAATATGTACTCTAAAAGTTATGCTTTGTTGCGTTTATATTAAAATAATGGTCGATGAAAGTGCTGTAAATGCCTTTTAGACAGTATTATAATGATATGTGGTTTAGTTTTATGCATGGTGCCGATAGGCAACCCGTGGCTGTGTTTGGGCGTAAAAAACGCTATGGCAAAACGGCATTTTGGCATACGCGATTTGCTGCATGCCCCTGTAATTATAGGAGCTGTGGCGTTGGGCTTGGTGGTTGTGGCGTTGTTTCGCGCCTGTGTAACCACGGGGCCGGCCACTGGTTCGCGCACACGCATGGAGCGCGTGGCTGCATCGGAGGGTAGGGGGCAGTCCTCCAGCACGGCCCGACCGCCCCAGCGCGACTATTCGGCCACGCTTGGCGTTGCTCTGCGCGGCGACGAGGATCAGGCGTTGCTGCGCGAGGTGTGCAGCTGGCTCGGAACGCCTTATCGCGGTGGCATGGCCAAAAAGGGCGTGGGCACCGATTGCTCGGGCTTTGTGCAGCGGGTGTTCGACGATGTGTATGGTATCAAATTGGGGCGTTCTTCCACCGACATCGCCAAGCAGATTACGCCCGTAAAGCGTCAGGCACTGCGCTGCGGCCATATTGTGGTGTTCAGCCGTGGCGGAGCGGCCAAGGTGTTCCATGTGGGCATCTACTTGGGCGACAGCAAGTTCATCCATTCGGCATCGGGTGGGGGCAAGGGCATCACGGTGAGCAGCCTCCATGAGGACTACTACGCTAAGCACTACTATGCCGGCGGGCCAGCCAAGGGGATGAGGTAGGGGGAATTTTTGTAATTTTGAACGCTGTAAATTTGCAACATAAACCATGGAACAAAACATTGACACATATCGACTTACCAATCCAGACGAGGAGCCGTCGGATGCTATTTTGGCGCAGTTGATGCATGAAGCAGCCGAAGAGGCTGCCCGTACCAACGAGGAGGCAACGGCAAAGTTTTTCGAAGCCCTTAGGCTTGAGGCGCAAAAGATTGACTCGGAATGCAAGCAGGAGAAACTTTAAAGCCTATTCTAATTGTGATAGCGGGGCCTAATGGTTCGGGAAAGACCACCATTACGTCTAAAATATTGCGACACCAGTGGATGGCCGATGCCTTGTACATCAATCCCGATTTGGTTGCAAAGGATAGATTTGGCGATTGGAATTTGCAAGACGCTGTTCTACAGGCTGTAAGATATTGCGCAACATTGCGAGAGGATTGTTTGAAACAGCAACGGAGCTTGATATTTGAAACTGTGCTGTCTGCTACAGATAAGGTGGACTACATCCTAAGAGCCAAAGAGGCAGGATTCTTTATTAGGCTTTTTTTTGTGTGCACGGCGCACCCTGCCATTAATGCTGCTCGTATTGCCCATAGGGTGATGAAAGGAGGGCATGATGTGCCAATATCTAAGGTCATTTCTCGATACAATCGTTCAATTTTGAATTGTAAACGCGCCAGTTCCGTTGCGCATCGTACATACGTGTACGATAATTCTGCCGACGCTCAGGATGCCCAGTTGCTATTCCGCTTGACCGACGGACAACTTGTTAAACAGTACGTATCAGAGCTACCAGATTGGGCAAGGATGATATTAGGGTAGCAACAATCGCGGCACAATGGTGAGCAGCCTCCAGGAGGACTACTACGCCAAATACTTCTACTCTGGCGGGCCAGCAAAGGGGATGAGGTAGGTAAAAAAAAATGCCCCGTTGAAGGACGAGGCAGCCTAATGTTTTCACAACGGAATAATCCTTATTGTGAATTGCTCAAATTTTGTAGCAGCAAAGATAGGGCATTGCCATCAAACCACCAAATATTTTTGTAAAAAATTTTTTCTCATACATGTAAGTAGTTGATTTGTATGTATGTATGTATGTATGTATG
>JAFWUG010000026.1 GCA_017524185.1 Bacteroidales bacterium | reverse complement strand
GGGTGTAGGTCTGGCCCTCCCAGCTGTAGGTCTGGCCCTGGCAGATGGTGGCAACCTCGTCGATGGTGCTGAGGATGGCGGGCTTGGCCCGCAGCTCGAGCATGTGGTTGTAGGTGATGCCGTTCCGCTCCACGGTCATGGTGTTCGGCCCCGGTGCGCTCAGCACGCTCGCATCCCTCGCCCCATCGGGCTTCCAGCTGTAGGGGAACTCTTCGGGGCAGAGCGATACCGTGTCGTAGACCGGGATGGCGTCGAGGATGGTGAGGTCCAGCACGGTGGTGGTGATCTCGCAACCATCGGCCGAAACGTTTTCTTTCCGCACGGATCCCGTATTCACATAGGTGCTTCCGTTCCATACGTAGGAGCCAAAGGTCTCAACCTTTATGGTATCCGCAGCGGTTGGGGGCTTATGCACGGGGGCTCTGAACGTCAGGTTCAGCTCCACTAGGCTGTCGCAGCCGTAGCTGTCGGTGAGCGCCTGGGTGTAGGTGCCCCCAGCGCTGTAGGTCTGCCCGTTCAGCGTGATTGAGCTCAGGCAGGTGGTGGTGTCGATGGTGGCGGCCACGGCGCTTGCATCGCGGATGGTGATGTTCAGGGTTACCAAACTGTCGCAACCAGCCTTTGATTGGAACTTGCCCACATGCCCCACCTTCGATTCTGCTATGGTAATATCGTTGCCCAAATCATCCCTGAAGGGGTAGGGGACGCAGGATACCACCGTTTGCTCCGACGATAGGTAGGGCACCTCCACGATCCGCAGCGTTATGGTGTGCCTGCGCTTGCAGGTGGTACCAACCTCATACTCAACCTGATGTACGCCCGCAGAATAGGACTGCCCATTGGCGGGATACACGTAGGTTGTTGAGGTGCAGATCTGCACGATGGTGTCGCCATGGTCAACATCGGTGTTGTCGTTCAGCGTTAGCGTGAGCGTTACGATGCTGTCGCAGCCGCTGGCCGTGCTGAAGGTCTTCTGGTAGTCGCCGCTGACATCGTAAGTAGTACCCGCCCAGTCGTATGAGGATTCACAGGTGTTCACGCTGAGGCTGTGGGTGATGGGGGCGCTGGCCGCCAGGCGGAGCGTTACGATGCTGTCGCAGCCATGGGTGGCGGTTTTTAGCGTTACGGGGTAGCTGCCCGCAGCATCGTAGGTTTGCCCATGCCAGGCGTAGCTGCCGCAGAAGGTGGCATCCTCGAACAGGGTCATGTCCGTGTACTCGGGATGGATAGTAACATTGATGCTTCTAACAGTATCGGGCTGGTCAACGCCATTGCCCTCGAACACGCGGTCGCGGCTCTGGGTGAAGGTGAGATTCTCGCCGTACCATCGGTATGCGCCGCAGGCTACCTCGCTGAGGCTCTCCACCACCGGCTCCAGCACGCGGGCCTCCAGGTGGTGGTTGGCCATTAGGCTGGTGATGGTGTAGGTGGTGCTGGTGCTCACCAGCGCGCCGCCCTCGTACCAGCCCAAGAAGCGGTGGTTGGCATCGGGCGTGGCAACGAGCGTTACGCTGGCGCCGCAGGGCACATCGTTCTGCGCGCCGCTCACCGTGCCGCCGGGGTTGCCCGTGGTGCTGCCCGAACCGTCGTAGGCCACCATGGCGGCAGTTACGCTGTAGGTGTCGGATGGTACGAAGCTCCCATAGACCGCGATGTCGTGGGCGGGCATGACAAAGGTGGTGTCGGTGGGCAGGAGAGCGGGGCTGATGGCAACATAATGTGGTTCACCCTTTTCCTTCACCGTGGGCAGATCGCCAACCTTGAAGCAGGGGGCTGGCCGTGAGTGAACCCTAACGGTGGTGCCGGCGAACAGCGGTTCATCGTGCTCGAACCAAACCGAGCCGCCCCCCAGCGTGCTATCAGCTATGGTGTAAAACCTTTCGAACAGGGCCTCCACGCCGATGTCGGCCTGCACGTTGGCGTCGGTGCGCGGGTTGTCGGTGCTGACATCGCTCCACTGCTTGAAGGCGTAGCCCGGCTCTGTGGCCACCGCCGATACTTGGCTGCCGCTCTCCTCGAAGGCAACGACCTGATGCTGGCTTCCCTCTATGTATCCATACGACGGGTTGGCCGAATAATATAGGTCGAACGTGTCCTTCACGAACTCAACCGTCATCTCCACGCTGATGCCGCCATCGGGCATGAGGAAGGTGCTGTCGGCGAGCCTCCAGCTGCCCGTCAGGTCGTTGGCCGCATTGCGGGCCTCGTGCGCCTCAACGCTGCCGCCGTGCACCAGGTGGTAGCCATGCTTGGGCTCAATGGGAATCCGAACCCAGGTGCTGGGCGAGGCGGGGATGGTGCACTGATCGCCAATCTCGCTGATGCCCGCAGGCAGGTAGCTCACCGTGATGGTGAACGCCGCCACGAACGACACCTCGAACCTGAGGTTGTACGGGGGCATGGTCACCCCGGTGGCGTTGATGTCGGCCGGCAACGGGCTCAGCACCTCCGAGAGCTTGGGGCTGGTCGTCTCATCGAGCACCACCCAGTCGCTCCCATCATGGTAGTAAACCACCAGCTGGTCAATCATATAGCCCGGCTGCGGTTTGACTATCTCCGACAGGGCCACCCTATCGCCCGCGAAGATGCTATCCACGGGGCACGTCCTGTTGCCGTGGGCATCGGTGAGGGTGTCCTGCGGATGGGCTGGGTCGGGGTAGATGCTGTAGAACTTCTCGAACAGCACATCCACCTGAACGTCGGCGGCGGGCATGACGAAGGCGGTGTCGGTGCCAAAGCCTATGGTTACGTCGGCGGATTGTACATGCCGTAGCTTATGGCCCGCTGCGGGCTTGAACTGGCTGAGCCTCACCACGTCGCCCTCGGCGTAGTGGCCCGCACCCTGCACCGTGCCGTTGGTGGCGGTTATCGTCACCTCGTACAGCGATTCAAATACGGCGATGAGGGCGCTGTCGCGCCTCACGTCGGTTAGCGCGATGGGGTTGTCCGTGCCAACAACCGTTTCCGCACCATTGTATTCGGCGATCCACCTGGCGAAGCGGAAGCCGCTATTCGCATTTGCGGTTGCCTCGGCGGCATCGCCCCCACATGCCACCGATGTGGAGGCCGTGATGACACTACCCGCACCCACGGGACGAACGTCGTAGGTGAGCGTATATGTTTTAATCTTATAGCTTACCTCTACATCAATGTCGTAGGGCGTTGCGGGCATGGTTACCTCGTACTGGTCACCGCTCTTCTGCAGCACGTCGGCGGTTATATCGGCCTGCGTATCGTGGTGCTTGGCCGTAACCGTTTCAAGCTCGTGGCACCCGTCGGCGCTCACGGCGAAGGTGTGGCGCTGGCCCGGCTCCAGGCGCTGCATGGCGTTCTGCATCGTCGCATCCGCGCCCGGCCCATAGGTGATGTTCACCTTGTAGCCCGGCCCGAAGTCCACCGCTATCTTGATGTCGTAGGGCGGCATAATCAGGTAGCCTATATTGGGCTTGGCCTGTCCGTCGAGTATCTGCGTGAGCTCGGGGCCCTGAACCTCAACCCACTGGCCGCCATCGAAACGGTAGATCTTTATATCGTCCATGGTGTAGCCCGTGGCGGGCTTCACCAGGTCCACTATGTTCACCCTTTCGCCCGCAAACAAGCTGTCCACGGGGCAGGTCCGGTTGCCATGGGCGTCGGATGCGCAGCTCAGCGGGCTGGCGGGGTCGGGGTAGATGCCGTAGAGCTGCTCGAACAGCACCTCTACCGCAACGTCGTGGGCGGGCATGGTGAACGTGTGCGCTGCGGCATCGCGCGAAAGGCCGCCAACCTCAGCACCATCAACCTTTAGGCTCCTGAGCCCGAAGCCCGCTGCTGGGCTTAGGCTGAGCGTAACCGCTGCGCCCGCCTCGTAGTAGCCCTCGCCCGTGGCCGTGCCGCCACTTGCGGTGAGGGATACCCGGTAGATTGGGACGAACTGGGCGGTATAGGTCGCATCGCCGCGCACGTTAGTCTCTTGACGCGATGCCTCCGTTTTACCATCCTCTTTCCAACCAACGAATCGGTGGTTGCCATTGGGCGACGCTACAGCCGTGGAACCATCCGCTCCACACTCAACCGTCTGCGTGGCATTGCTTACTACTCCCGATCCTGCGGGCTCAACGTTGTAGGTGAGGGTATATGTAATCTTCTCGTAGCTTACATTTATAACTATATTCACCGGCGAGGCGGGCATGGTTACCGCAGTGCCGGCGCTGTTTAGCGCACCATCCACATTGCTGCTGCTACCCACAAATCTGTAGCAGTCGGCAGCGTCAACCGGTATGTTGAGCGTGTGGCCCGGGCCAAGCCTATACTCCTTGTCAATCAGCCCATCGGCCCTACCCGCGCCGTAGTTCACAGTAACGGTATTCTTGGGGCAGAAATCAACCTCAACCTCGATGCTAGAAACACCCGGATTGGGCATTCGGATATGGGTTATATTGCCCCCAGCATCCCTTGCTATATGCGCTTCGTCAAGATTTTTGATGTTTATGCTGCATACCTCGTAGTGGTTTGCAGGCCTAACCATGTCGGCAATCGGGATAATATCATCGGCAAAGATGCTGTCCTTGGGCAAAACCATGCCGCCCTCTTCTTTCAGCGTGTCAAGGGCGGGCGTGTTGGGATTGCCATCGATATGGAAAAACTGCTCGAACACGGGCGTTACCGTTACATCGGCGGCGGGCATGGTGAACTCATAGGCGCCGCCCGTGCGCTGGAGGTCGGCCGGCGTGTGGGGTACAGCGTTGCCGTTGGCATCCTCCACCGTCAGGTCCTTGAGGCCGTAGCCCGCTTCGGGCGTGAGCGTGAGCGATATTGTTTCGTTTGCAAAGATGTTGGCCGTTTTGCTGGCAGAGGCCGCGCCGTTGGTGTAGCTGGCTATGCTTACCGTGTACACCGGCTCAAACGTAACCACAATCTCCGCATTGCCGTCGGGCATTACAAAGGTACACGAACCGCCAGCCGGTGCAATGCTCGACGATAGGGCTATATCGCTGCCGCCCTCTTTCTTCACGCTTAGGCTCTTGATGCCATAGCCCGCATCGGGCGTGATGGTGAGCGTAACTGTCTCATTCACAAAGCGGTTGTCGTACTTATCGGCTGTAGCTGTGTTGCTGCCATCGGTGAAATCGGCCGTGTGGCCGTTAATCCTAACAGCGTAGCTCTTCTCGAACACCGGCTTTACCTTCACATTGGCGGCGGGCATGTTGAATTTGCACTGGCCTCCATCAGGAACAATATTTGGGCTAACGCTCACCCTATTGCTCTCGTTATCATCGTAGAACACAATCAGCTCCCTGAGCTTATATCCCGCATCAGGCGTTACCGTGAGCTCAACCTCATCGCCCGCGAATAGGTTGTTTTGTGGGTTTGCCGTAGCACCTCCGTTGGCTTGGGGCAGAACGGTTACGCTGTAAAGCTGCTGAAATTCAACCGTAACCTCCACATCGTCGCTGGGCATGGTGAAAACTATCGAACCGCCCGTGTAGCTGTAGGTTGGGGTTATGTCCTCGTTGCTTGTTTTTTTCTTCACAACCAGGGTCCTGAGCCCCTGACCCGCAGCGGGTGTGATGGTGAGCGTGGCCGTCTCGTTCACAAAACGCCTATTGTATTTATCGGCAGCAGCCGTGCCGCCCGCGGCACTGTAGTCGGCAGCAGTTCCGTTGATCCTCAGCGTGTAGTAGCGCTCGTATTTCACATCAACCGTTACGTCGAACGGGGGCATGGCGAATGTGGTGTCGCTGCCCAGCGTTACCTTTTGAGTTTTGTCGCCCGTTTTGTAAACCATGATGCTATCCAAGCAACGGAGCGCATATCCGCTGTTGGGCCTGATGGAGTTGGCCTGCGTTAGCGTGTCGTAGTAAACGGCGGTGATGGGCAGCAGCTGCACGGGAGCAAGGCTATCCAGCTCCGAGAATGTATGCTGCGCCTGGTTGGTGTTGATCACCCCGTTCCGAACATTTACCGTCAGCGTGTGCTCGTCGAAGAAGGTCCAGCCGAGCCAGGTTTTATCGCTTGAGTTATAATAGCCAGTGTGGTTTTTATATTCTGCCTTGGCATTTTTGTAGGCTTCGGTGGGAGGGAGAAGCTCCGCTCCTGTACTGGAGTTCACAAAACGCATGTAGCGTGATGGCGTTGTAGATACACCATAAAAAGGATTGTTTGTTCCCGTGGGTGATACTTCTGCTAAAACCCCATTGGAATAGGTCTTTTTATAAACTTTAGGAGGGATAGGTGGCATCCAGATAGCATTTAAACCTGTATTTGCAAACGCAGATAGCATAAAACGCTCCACCCTGTGCATCCTTAACTGCTTAAGCGAAGAACATCCATAAAAAGCCTTTTCGCCAACCTCTATAACAAAGGGAATCTCTACTGTTGTAAGCTGACTTAAATTATAAAACGCACAACTACCAATATTAACTATAGAATCGCCAACAAACTTTGTGAGGCTCGGAGGGAAAAACATATTACTGGAATTATAAGTCGGTGCCCCTTTTATATCGGGGACAGATGCCTTAGGATGAATTATAAACTCCGATAACATATTATGCGCTACGATACTATCGCGCATGTATTCCCAATCTGCAAAAACAAAAGAACCAGAAATAACCTCAATGCTAGTAATCTCATTATATAATATACCACAATTTTCCAATATATCTTTTAATCTCTTTTTAGTGATTTCTGCACCGCCATTAACTTTCACCGTTAAATCTTTTAAATCTCCACCGACATCACCTCCAAACCAAAAACCATCATAGCCTCGACACGTTACATCATCTAAAGTATCAGCTTGATATGATAACTTTGCATTTATCAAGTCCTGTCCCGTAAGAGGAGAACCATCGGGGGCACATGGTATAATAGTAACTGGCATCGGAACTCCTGCCCATGTTAGATAAGAAGAGCCACATATTCTACTACCAGTTCCCATGTCCACATCGGGACCATCATTCTTTGTGATTTCTTTTACAGGCGTCCCGTCATTACAATAATTATTTCCTGTATATCCACGAAATTCAGGAGGAGTTGAAGGTAACCTCAGAACAGAAAGCTTTTTGCATTGTTGAAACGCATGCCAACCTATACTATCAACCAACGGCGCATTTACCTCTTCTAATTCAGATTCACCCACAAAATCTACATCTGATACCATACTAAACGCCCCATATCCGATATATTTAGCACTAGGCAGTGAAACACTCTTTAAACTAAAGCACTGTTTAAAACAATAGCGCGATACATATTCAACCAATGGTATCTCGATATGAACTAACGATGAACATCTTGAAAAAACTTCACCATTTCCCCCATGATGAGAAAAATTATACCTGCGATCATAAACATCTCCTTTCTTTGTATATTCTCCACCTAAATACTTTAACTGTGGCAAAACACATTTCTCCAGTGTATAACATTGATGAAAAGTTTGGTCTCCAATTCCTTCTAATTTATGGGCTATAAAAGTTTTTATTGCTGGCAAAGTCAACTTCTTTCTCCCCATATTATCCCAATCATAACACCCCGCATAAGAGTTAGATCCACTCGTGCTATTACTACGTCGATTATTTATACCAAAACTAACCACCGAATCTATCCCATTGGTAATCTCAAAATGTCGGAGTTTAGTAAAACCTGATGCTAAAGTATTCAAATCAGCAGTATTAAATACCCCACCAGTAATTACTATACTATCGACATTCGCTTTGGAAACTACTTTAGCTAAACGACCTAACAAAGTCCTCATCGTCGCTTCTCCATCCACATGATATTCTCCTTGTAGAACCTTGTCCTGTCCCCAAGCTATATTCGTCGCCACCGCAAATAATAGCAAGCTCAAAAAGCGAAAAAAGTGCCTTTTCATGGTATTATGTAGTTAATTGGTTTACACACGTTATTGCCCATTCATACGATAGCCCCATGCCAAATGTTTGGCAGTTAGGCCTATTTGGCCTCCCAACGCTACCACACCACCACAAGCAAACCAACATCTGGCGAGCATTTGCCGTTGGTTGGCAAAAATTTGCCGTTGGTCGATTTTCAGCAGTTGTTTAATGGTCTTGAGGGGGGGAACGGTTGGAAGATATAACATAACCACGCACCCATAAAATCAATATGCAGTAGCAGGAGTGCCCACATGCGAACAATTTAAATGCGACGAGGTTCTCTTCGCCACCACGAAAAAAGGAGGCGAACCCATGCGGATTCGCCTCCTCTTCTCCTGTCCTCTGACAATGGGGCATTCCCCATTGCTTTACTGCTTAATCACCCTTGCAGCGGCATTGCCCACGCGGACGATGTATGTGCCTGCGGGGTAGTTGCTGAGGTCTATCAGCACCTTGCCCTGGGACGGTACGCGCTGTAGCAGCTGTCCAACAAGGTTGTAAACCAACACCTCGCCAGTGGCCTCGATCTGCACCGCCCCAACGGTTGGGTTGGGGGAAACGGCAAGCGTTTCCAACTCAACGCCACGCAGACCAGTATGGTTCAGCACCACCTTGACTAACGTGTCGCTAACCACCTCGTACTCGTAGGTTGCGTCAACAAAGTTAGCTTTCTGTACCACAACCTTGTGCTTGCCCATAGCAACGCTGTCGATAGCGTAGCCATTGGCATCGGTTGTTTTAGGACTGTTGTTTCCAACCGTAACCTTAGCACCCGATACTGGCTTAGCATCTTTATCGAGCACCTGAATGCTGAACTGGTAGATGACTGGCTCGAAGATGGCAGCAACGTCCATATCGCCCTGCACATTTACATCGGTGCGGGGATTGACTGTGCTACCATCGCTCCACTGCTTAAACTCGTAGCCCTGGTTGGCTACGGCCTCAACCATAGAGCCCGACTTACCGTGTACAACGGTTTGCGTAGCCTCGCCGCTGATAGAGCCGTTGGCATCGGCTGCATAGTTCAGCTCATAGCTATTGAGTTCAAACTGTGCCTCAAATAGTTGGTTGGCAATCACATTGGTGCTGGTGCGAGTAGTCTCGGTGAGGCCATCGTTCCATTGCACAAAATGGTAGCCGTAACCCTCAACAGCCTTAGCCTCAACCGTGGTGCCATCCTGACCATAGCTGATAGTCTGACGGGCTTGGCCATCGATGTAGCCGCCCATGGTTGCGGAGTAGATGAGGTTGAACTGAGCCACATCAAACTCGGCCACCAGCGAGCTATCGGACGTTGCCACAAAGGTGAAGGGATTTGCGGTGGATACCGTTACGCCATTGCTGGTCCAGCGCACAAACGCGCTACCATCTTTGGCCGTAGCGTTAAGGGTTACCATTTCACCCTCAAGGTAGCTACCCTCGCCTGTTACCTCGCCATACTCGGCTGGGGTAGCTGTGGCTGCAATATTGAACGTGCGAAGCGCGGCAAACTCGGCCACAACGGTGCTGTCCTTTCTCACATCGGTATCGATGCGGGGGTTGTCGGTGCGTCCATCGCTCCAGCGCACAAACTTATAGCCATCGTCGGGTGTGGCCTTAACAGCTACACCACTGCCCTTGTAAACAATGCTCTGAATGTGCGTAACTTCATTCACATCGTTCATAGTAAGCGCTCCATTTGCATCAACGCTATAGGTGAACTGGAAGGTATCGATAACGAACTCGGCTTCAAACGCTTGCGGAGTTGCAGTAACCCGATCGGTACGCAGAGCATCTTTATTGCCATCGTTCCAGCTATGGAAGTGGTATCCAACGTAGGGAATAGCCTCCACAGTGATGTCAGAGCCAATAGCATCAATTGCCCTAATCTTAGCATTGCGCTGGCCATTGTAGGCAATTTGGCCAAGATAGTAGCGACCATCGTCGTTGCTGGTGTACTCGATTAAGCCCATGCTGCTGGTAGTTATCTCTATATCAGATACGTCCCAATAACCAGCCACATCCCCTGCCGTGTAGCCCATAAATGTCCAGCGGAAACGCATGGTGTTAGTTACCGTGGGCAATTGGACTAAAACAGTATCCAAGAAATACTTATTCGCTCCAGATACAAAATATGGCTCAGCTGTTCTATCACATATCCATAACTGATTCCAGCTTGCGCCATCATCATCGGAATACTCAAAGTACACATCTTCATCATACGAATTATAGTTGAAGAACAAACTTTTAAACGACACATAAACATCTTCGCCTGCTACCGCAGAGAGGTCGAACAGCGGCGAGGTTAGCGTACCATCGGCAAGACCAGTTCCCATATAGTAGAACTCTGCTTGATTGTCCTCAAAGGACCAACCATATTTTGCATTTCCGCCTACATTGGCCGTGGTAGCCCAGCAATCGGGCAATCCCTGCTCAAAGCTATACTGCCAGGGGAGTGTTGTTATAGGAATACTACATTCACGTGCAAACAAGGCTATTACGTCAATAGGCTTGCTCACCACATCTTGGCGCGGATTAACAGTACTGCCATCGCTCCATCCGCTAAACACATATCCTACATCAGGTACAGCGGTAACGCTGGGACCATTGCCGCCATCAGCCACTACTTCAGCAACCACACCCTCGGCATTAACATTAGCACTCTGCAAACTACCGCCCTTGCCAGCGCGATAGGTAACGGTGTAGCTGTCGGCATTCGGAACGCCTGTTACACTAAAATCATCAACTATCCAACAGGCATCACCTGCATAGGACGAGGCCAACTTGTGTATAATATTAACAAACTTGAATTTAAACCTCACATAATTCTTATCACATATATCTGCCGATTGGGTTGTCCATTTAAATTCAGTTGGGTTATTATTTGAGCCCTGCCACTGCTCTATAAGATTCCAATCTCCACCATTTACGCTATAATAAAATGATATGGTAGATACTGGAGTACCTGCAGACCATCTATTATAATGATAGTGATTGAACTTAACTGTAACCTCACGAAGATTAGTAAAATCAAAAAGAGGCGTTACAAGATCAGCGTTCGTATTAGCTCCACCCTTATAGTCAAAATCATTAAGCACAGCACAGTTGGGGGTTGATCCTTTTAGCGTATAAGTGCCTAAACCACTTACGTTTGAAACTGCATTGGGGGCAAAAGTCCACTCCGCATATGCACCTGAATTATTTACAGTTTCCCAATATGCAGGCACTACGTCATCATCAAAAGTTTGAGTATAAGGTACGGCATACACCTTATCAAATTCTGCTTTTACAGTCATGTTATCCACAGGCAAATCAGAACGGGTGGGGTTCGTTTTTCCATCGTTCCACTGCTTGAAGATATAGCCTACATCAGCCACGGCAGTTACCTCCGTGCCCGATTGTCCGAAATCAACTGTTTGCGTAGCTTGTCCGCTGATGCTACCACCCTCGCCTGCCGTATAATTAACCGTAAAAGTCTTTATTGCAAACTCGGCAGTATATGTGGCGGGGGCGGTGATGTTGTAGTCCTGACGGGGATTGTCGGTGCTACCATCGCTCCACCGCACAAAGTTGTAGCCATTGTGCGCACGTACCTGCACGGGCATGGTGTTTTGGCCTGGAACAATTAGCTGCGGCTCGATTACAATGCCTTTGGCATCGAGCAGCGTACCATTTCCATCGGTGGTGTAGGTGATGGGGATGTACTGCGCAGCACGCAGCGACACATTCACCGACACATCGGCTTTGAGGATTACCGTATCGGCGTATGGCTCAAAGCCCACGCTGCTTACCCTGTAGGCGTATTTGCCTACGGGCAACGTTGTGCTGGCCTTGCCATTTGCATCGGTGCTGAGAGTAAGGCCATTAACCTCGATGCTTGCACCATCAACCACTGCACCATTGCCCATTACGCCAATGGTGAGCGCGTACATCTCATAGGGCTTGATGGTGAGCGGAGCAGAGTGCAGCACGTAGTCGTAGTTGGCATCGGAGCCGCCCTCGAGGGTGATGGTGTATTGGCCAGCAACGCCCGCCTCGGCATCGGTGGTCGCGGTAGGCAGCACATCGAGCTTAGAGGCATCATCGCCGTTCACAAAGCCGCTGAAGCTCATGGTGAGTTCAGGCAGCTGGGCACTCTGGTCTATGCTAAATGTGTCGGCATAGATGTGGAGCTGAGCCTTGGCCACGCTGATTGTACGCGTTTCGGCAGCAGCACTGGGCTTTAGGCATTGTCCGCCCAATTGGCGTGCGGTGATGGTAGCCGTACCAGCACCCACAATGTAAGCCCTACCACCATTGATGTCGATAGCCTCGGTATTGCTCGACTCGTAGGCGAGGCGTGCACCCGTTGACGAAGTGGCAGCGAGCGCAAACGAGGGGTCGCCATAGGTGTAGTTGGTGGCCATGCTACCCCAACTAATGGTCTGCGACTGCTTAACCAATACCGTATATGTAGCATTAACCATACCGCTTGTGCCAATCACCTCTATGATAACAGGATTAGTATAGTCCACCACAACACCGCTGTTTTGGGGCTGTCCGTTGATAAGCACCGAGCCAACGCCCGAAAGCACAAAGTTGGTAGCCAAGGCATCGACTGCGCCATCAACCTCAATTTCAATAACAGAGGGCATGGGCGCACTTAGGCTAATGCCAGCAGCGGGTAGTTCAAACGATTGCAGCACACACTGGCTGGCTATAGCAAAGGTGTAATTCTCCACAATATCCTCGCCTAAATGTGTGTGCGTAACTACTATATCTACAGGACTGCTAAAATCGACATAGCTGTTTCCTGATGTGATTAAAGTGCTGTTAGCGTAAACCTTGGCAGTGTCAAACTTCGTAGCGAACACAGGCACCAGCGCAGCTATATCGTAGCCGCTCTCCACCTCGGCAATAAAGCTATTGCTTCCAGTTTGCTGCCACTCAGCAACTTGTCCCTCAACAGCAAACGAACTCAGCACGTCGTAGCGCTGCCATATCGACTGCTCGCCCTCATCGCAATAGGCGTTAAGGATAGATGCAGTGCTACCATCGGCAGTGTTAATTACAGTGTTAGTGCGCACACCCTCGTTGAAGAGGAATTCGGCCACTAGCCCTTTGGTGCCGCTGAGCGAGGTAGCGGTGTTCATGTCGGCGGCGATTTCGCTGGCGGTGCGCACGATGCGCCACACGCGGGCGTTGTCGATCTTCCCATCGAACTGACGGTCGCCGCTGGCTCCGTTGCCTATCAGCAGATTGTTGGCGGCATTGTTGGCCACTGCTGTAACCGCCGTGCGGGTGCTATCCCAAACCTGCTGCCCATTGATGTAAATTTTTACCTCATGGGTAGCGCTGTCGTGGCTTACGGCAATATGCTGCCATTGGCCAATCTTGAAAGTTTCGGCGGCGGTGCAATATGAACCTCCATTGTCTATGCTCACCACGAAGCAGTTCATGGGGTAGAACGTCGATGTGGCTAATCCGTTGGCGAAGAGGGTAAGCCCCTTGCCCTCGAACACGCGGCCAAAGCCAGGTGCGCCCGCACCGTAGCCACCGCACGAGTTGGGGTTAATCCACGCCTCGTAGGTAAACGACTGCAGGTTGGCTCCGTTGAGCGTACCAGCGTTCACCACATCGTCCTTACCATCGAAGCTGAGCATCCACGACTCGCCTGTGGCAGCAGGCTGTGTATGTATAACAACCACCTGTTTGCTGTTGTTGAACGGATTATCGTCGTCAGACATCGAAGAAATCACCTCAATGGTGTGATTGCCAAAAGCCGACAAATCGGCTGTAGCAGCAAAGACATAAGTTATTGTATCGTTAGCCGCAATTTGTGCTACATTTTCGCCCGTAACGCCTGTAAGTTCAGCACCATCCACAACCAACTTTAGGCTGATATTTTCAGCGGCCTTATTGCCTCTATTTATCAGCACAACGCTAACCTCCTCTGCACCACCAAGATTCAAGCCCGACTGAGCAATTATATCAACAACCTCAATATCAGCAAAATATTGATAACCACTTTTTACCTCAAGGCTAAAATCTACAGTCTGACCAATCTGGCCATCGGCCACAGCATCGGCGCAGGGGGTAACGGCAAATGAGCCTACACGCACACGCATGTTGTACACGCCCTCTTCGCGTGCAGAAGCATCAATATCAAAGGCATATTTTACCGTACCTACGGTCATATCCTTCACTATGCCCTCGGCATCGTCGAACGCAAAATCTTTGTCCCAGTCAATCCACAATCCCACTTGGCCATTAACTACCGCACGGGGCAGCGTAACCTCAATTTTATTCGCCGCATAATCTACATAAACAGGCAGTAAAGTGCTGCGGGTTTCGGTTAGCACATAGCGCGGAACACTCTGCATGGTGAACGATACATCGTGGCTGGCAATGCTTTTTACATACAACCCCGATGCTGATGAGGTGTTAGTGTTATTTACAGGCACACAATATATATCGTTGTACAGAGTCTTCTTCTTGATATTGTCGCCAGGCATATCATCGGAGTTCAATATCTCGGCTGTCAAGCTAAACGAGAACTCCTCTTTCTTTAGCTTCATTTCCTTAGCAAAGGTGTGAGTGCTTTCGCCCACAGGCAGCGTGGCTATGGTTTCCTCGTTCCAATCACCATCGCCAATGCGGTAGCGTACCCCTACATTTTCCTGGTCCGTTGTACTGTTGTTCTGTATTTTAATAACCACAGGCTTGGCCTCGGTATAGTCGGTGGGTTCGTTCTCGATGCTTAGCAGAGCGAATGTATTTTCGCTGGCGGTTGCATCCACCTCCACATACTCAATCAAAAAGCCTGCTCCAACGGTATTTTTATCCGACACAAAACGCGCATAGATGCTGCTATAAGAGGTATCGTTGCCATTGGTCGATTGC
This sequence comes from Bacteroidales bacterium, assembly GCA_017524185.1. Classification (GTDB taxonomy): domain Bacteria; phylum Bacteroidota; class Bacteroidia; order Bacteroidales; family Tenuifilaceae; genus RGIG6076. Next base: position 26,093 of record JAFWUG010000026.1, on the reverse strand, counting down.
AGCGTTATCAGGTTGCTGCCCGTAAGTTCGAACAACAGAGCAGAGTCGGCACTATTGCCATCATGTAGGTATAAGTAATCCCAATCCTCCTCTATATCGCACTCCATCACACGCAGTTGTATTTTCTTACCTACATTTTCGGTGGTAATGGTGATTGCGCTATTGCACTCATTGGCATAGTCGCCCAACCTACCGCCGTTGTCGGTGAAATACTGCGGGGTGCTTGTGGCGGTGAGCCTTACGTTGCTCACTCCGCAAAGCATCTGCGTGTAATCGCTGCCATTACGGAACGAGCGCACTACAGCCTTGTTGTTAGCAGGATTTTTGTCTGCTACGTTCAACACCTCGACCTCTATGTTGTAAAGCACATCAACTTCAGCCAGCTCTACATCATGCTCAAAGGTATAGAACATGGTATCGAATGGGAACACAGGCCCAGCCACAAGTTCGGAAACGAATTCACCCCCATTAGCGCTATAACGCACAGGAATGTTGATAAGTTTCTGTGGACTATTGTTATAAACTACGATAGACAGCGGTGCGCTGGTGCCAGCAATTGGTGATTCTGGCATTTGTACACGCACCATCTCCAAATCGGTTTCGGGCTGCCAAATCTTGAGATAGCCAAAGGCAGCGGCGTCTTCTTCGGTGCGAAGTACAGCCTCAATGCTCACAGAGAACACCGTACCCGCGTAGGCCGATAGATTGTAGTAGCTATAGCCTTGGTCGAGCTGCGAAACGCTACTACGGTCGAGATTGTCGGCAATCACATCCGTGCCATTCACCACAACCCTAAAGGCAGCGGTGTTGTTTGGCGAACGCTCAACTATAGTCGCCATGCTCAACCACAAATTGCCTTCAACCGAAGTTGCGTCAATATTGCAAATTTGAGCCTTAGCCACACAGCTTGGATTCTCGTCGAAAAGGTTGCCTGTGCCATTCCACTGGGCGTTTTTGCCCGTTCCATAGAACACCACCATCTGAGCGGGCGATGCCTCGTACATCATGCCCAAATAATCTTGAGTGGTGTGTTCGCCTAAAATAATCGATACGTATGGCGACAAGAAATTCTCAAAATTCTCCTCGAAAGGCAGCGTTGTTAGATTTAGAGGATGCGAGGGAGTGGCCACAGCGGCAACCGAACGCTCTCCTGCTACTCCGCTGGCACTTATAGCCACCACGCTATATAAATTGCGCTCATTGCCCATGGCAGGTAGGCTAAAAATAGTATCGCTCACACGACCTATTTCGTTGTAGGCAGCCTTGGCCTCATCTGCCTTAAACACGGCATATTGTGCAGCACCAGGCACGCTGTTCCACACCAACTGAAAGCTGCTGGCATCGCATGGAGTAGCCATGCTAACTTTGAGGTTCTGCGGCACACCCATGATAACAAACGCGGCATTGCTGATGTCGCTGTGCGACCCTTGGCGAATGCGCATCATAGCCTTATCGGTAGCCACATCGGGCATAGTAACAATAGCTTCGGTTTGGTTGGCTGGCACATTCGACAGCAATGTGCTGAATGTTACACCACCATCGGTGCTAATATCAATGCTGATAGGCTCTTGAAGACCATCAGTGTTCCATCTTGCCAAAACCTTAGCATTAGGCGCAAAAGCCTCATCTCCATTGGGATAGGTAAGTTCCACACCTGCGCTATAGCAATCGTAGGCAATCGCAAATTGCTGTGGCCCCTCGGGTACTGCATAGCCATTAACCTTAATGGTATAGGTGCCTGCCGCAGGATTTGTAATGGTAACCTGCTCTTGATTGTTCAAACGGTCGTAACCCTTTAGGGCAGGATTTTCGGGATATTTAGGGTTAAGCAACCATGGCAAATAGCTATTGCCGTTATGCACCACTGTGAGGTCGAGGTCGTTGACCAATGCAGGCTTGGCATTTTCGGCTGCAGCCACATCGCTCCACACCAACATCACACGCAACTCCACTGTACCAGCAGGCACATTGATGCTAAACTTTACGGAATCGCCATGTTCAACAGCATCCACAAAATGCTGCTTGCGCTCAATCATACGCGCCGAGCGCAGACCATCGAGCACACCAAAACCGTACTGATAGTCGGGACCCACATTGCCACGGTCGTGGCCGCTGTTAAGCATAATGGCCTTAGCCAATGCGGCCAACGGTTTCTCGCCATGTATTTGCTCATAGAGCTGATATAGCAGCGTCATAGTACCTGCTGCTGCGGGGCAAGCCATCGATGTTCCGTTCCAGCCGTCCTCGTACTTCATACCATACACAGTCGAGAACGTGTTCGACCCGCTCACCGATATATGCGGCAGCATACGACCATCGTTCATTGGTCCCCAGCTGCTATAGCTCGACATGCTGCCATCCTCCTGCAAAGCACCCACCAATATGGAGTTTTTCACACGCTTGGTGGAGGTTTCGTAGCGAGAGTTCGTAAAATTCAAGCAGGCATCTTGGTCGTTGCCTCCCGAAAAAATATGCAACAAGTCGGGATACAACTCGTTGGTCATCATATCGTGCATCGCATCCGACGATGTGTATGGATATTTGTTCACACACCAACGATCTTGACCATTGCTGGTCATATAAACTCCGTATGAGTTTGAGGTAAGGCGCACGTTGTAGTCGCGTGCCGAAATAAGCATCTCTTCTGGTACACTTAGCCCATTGCTCTGCGTGTTGAAATTCCAGGTATGCAGGGTGGCCTCAGGAGCCATGCCCTTTGCGCGTGGGTCGAGTATGCCAGCACCAGCCAACGTTCCAGCGGTATGCTGACCATGAGAACTGTTATACTCAAACTCATGGGTAACCAAACGGTTACCGAAGTCGGGATGAGGCTCTACCGAACCGTCCCAAAGTCCAACATCCTGTCCCCTACCAGTAAGGCCATAACCGCCTAAATTGACGGGCTGCGAAAGCAGGTTAGAACGAGATATTGTGCGTGACTCGGCATTTTCGGGTTCCACAGGCGGCGGCACAAAGCCAACCAAACGCACCCAGTCGAATGCTGCTACCCGAAGAGCTTTATCTACAGGCATCTCCACCTCGGCCATGCGAAATTTGTCCATCATTTTCAACACTCGTATGCCGTTATCAGCCAACTGCTTAGCGGCTAACTTTGCATCCATACCCTTGAAAAACTCAACAACCATGCGTGCCTCACTGGCCCTGCTTCCCTTCGCCCATTCGGGAATACGCCCGCTGCTAACCTCTGGATTAATCTTCCAAAGCGGATCCACCACATTGGCCTGACGCACACCAGGCATTGCGCTACGCATACCGCGCATTGCTGGCAGAACCTCGACCGGATTGCCCTTCACCGTAGCATAGTACAAATTGTGGCTAATATACGAGTGCAACTCTATGCCCTGCCTGCGCAATTCGGCTTTCTGCTTCGCTGTGGGCAGATTATCGAATCGTAGCACCATAAGCTGCGCGTGGTTAGCAGCGGACACGGGCAAAGCCCTGCCGCGCACGCCCACGTTGTCCTCCAGGGTCAGATTGCCCGACCCCAGTTTGAGCACCTGCTGCGCGTTGAGCCCATAAAGGCTTAGCACAAGCAAGAACATTGTTAAAGCGTAACGTCTAATCATAGCTTTCTGCGTTTATTTTAGAGCGAAAAATATATAATAAATTTCCCCAATCGATTCTCCTAATTCCGTTTTTAACATTAACCCAAAACACAAATATAAAAACAAACATCTTACTATCAATAACTTACATCTATTATTTTCTATTTACAGGCCAATGCCATTTTCGGACATTTCATGCCCATTTTTGAGCATCACTGCACCAAATTATCCAGCTATAACCCAACAAAACATGCAATCCACAAAACATGATACGATAAAACACGTAGTGCCAAAGCCTTACGCATCCTAAAATGCTTTTAACACTTCGCCTCCAAATTCTGGGCTTAGGCTGTAATTAACGCCCTGTTGCCCTTAAATACACACACACAATCAGGCATAAGCTTATGCTGGTTCATGCTCCTTAGGCACTATTACCCAAGTCCCCCCAACGCACAAGCCCCCGCCTCATTGCTGAAGCGGGGGCTTGGCCTATTATCTATCGGAGCTTACGTTCCCCTACGATGCCGACGATGCTGCAGCGGCAGCAGCCGACGAACGGCGCGAACGTTTCTCAGGCTTGGCGGGCTTATCGTCCTCCGAGCTAACCTCCAAACGTTCAAACTCGCGCAAACCAGTACCAGCGGGAATCAGGTGTCCGCAAATAACGTTCTCCTTCATGCCCTCCAGGCTGTCAACCTTACCGAATATAGCAGCCTCGTTGAGCACCTTGGTCGTTTCCTGGAACGACGCAGCCGACATAAAGCTGTTGGTCTGCAACGCAGCGCGGGTTATACCCTGCAATATCTGATTCGAGGTAGCGGGCACGGCATCGCGGGCCTCAACCAGCTTCAAATCCTTACGCTTGAGCGTTGAATTCTCATCGCGCAGCTGACGGGCTGTGATTATCTGGCCTGGCCTGAAGTTCGAATCGCCAGCCTCAACAACCACTTTCTTGTCGAAAATATTGTCGTTCTCCTCAAAGAACTCCCATTTGTCAACCAGCTGCTTCTCCAAGAAGCGCGTATCACCTGGATCCACAATCTCCACCTTGCGCATCATCTGGCGAACTATAACCTCAAAGTGCTTGTCGTTAATCTTCACACCCTGCAAGCGATAAACCTCCTGAACCTCGTTCACAATGTACTCCTGTACCTTTGTGGGACCTTTTATTTGGAGTATATCGCTGGGGGTTATTGCACCATCAGAAAGCGGCGTACCTGCACGAACATAGTCGTTCTCCTGCACAATAATCTGCTTGGCCAGCGGCACCAAGTATTTCTTAATCTCACCCGTTTTTGAGGTGATGCTAATTTCGCGGTTGCCACGCTTGATTTTACCAAAGGCCACCTCACCGTCAATCTCCGAAACCACAGCAGGATTCGAGGGGTTACGTGCCTCAAAGAGCTCCGTAACGCGGGGCAGACCACCGGTAATATCGCCCGACTTACCAACCGAACGGGGTATCTTGGCTATGATGTCGCCCGCCTTAATCTGCACGCCATCCTCAACCGACACGTGTGCCGACACGGGCAGGTTGAACGAACGCAGCAAGTTGCCGCTCTCGTCGAGCAGCTTAATGGCGGGGTTCTTGGTCTTATCGCGGGTCTCTATAATCACCTTCTCCTTGTAGCCCGTTTGCTCGTCAGACTCCTCGCGGAAGGTTACCTCCTTAACCAGCGCATCGAACTCCACACGTCCCGACACATCCGAAACAATTAGGGCGTTCCATGGATCCCATTCGCATATCAGCGTGCCCTTGGTTATGCTATCGCCGTTCTCAACATAAAGTTTTGAACCGTAGGGTATTCCGTGCGTCGAAAGCGTGATGCCCGTGTTGTGGTCCACGATACGCATCTCGGCCAAACGGCCAATAACCACCTGCAACTCCTGACCCTCCTCCTGCACGCGAACGGTGCGGAGCTCGTCAATTTCCAAACGTCCATCAAAGTTGGCTACAATCTTGCTATCGGCAGCCAGTCCGCCAGCCACACCACCAACGTGGAATGTACGCAGAGTGAGCTGTGTTCCAGGCTCGCCGATACTCTGAGCGGCGATAACGCCAACGGCCTCGCCCTTCTGCACCATACGTCCAGTGGCCAGGTTACGTCCGTAGCATTTGGCGCAAACGCCCTTGCGCGACTCGCAGGTGAGCACCGAACGAATCTCAACCTGCTCAATCGGCGAATCCTCAATGATTTGGGCTATATCCTCGGTAATCTCGTCGCCAGCGGCCACAATCAGCTCACCGGTGAGCGGATGGAATACATCGTGAACAGCTGTACGTCCCAAAATACGCTCGTAGAGCGTCTCAACCACCTCCTCGTTCTTTTTGATGGCGGTGGCCACCAAGCCGCGCAGCGTGCCGCAATCGGGTTCGGTAATAATCACATCGTGCGACACATCAACCAAACGGCGGGTCAGATAACCTGCATCGGCGGTCTTCAGAGCCGTATCGGCCAAACCTTTACGAGCACCGTGGGTCGAAATAAAGTACTCCAACACCGAAAGTCCCTCTTTGAAGTTCGAAAGAATGGGGTTCTCGATAATCTCGTTGCCCGTTGAACCAGATTTCTGAGGCTTGGCCATCAGACCACGCATACCGCCCAGCTGCCTAATCTGCTCCTTGCTACCACGAGCTCCCGAGTCGAGCATCATGTAGATTGAGTTGAAGCCCTGCTTGTCGCTCGACAGCGTCTTCATCAAATCGTGGGTAATCTTGGAGTTGGTATGTGTCCAGGTGTCGATAATCTGGTTGTAGCGCTCGTTGTTGGTGATCAAACCCATGTTGAAGTTGTTCATCACCTCCTCAACCTCGGCGTAACCCTCGGCCACCAAATCGGCCTTGTTGGCGGGGATAACCACATCGTCGAGTATAAACGACAGTCCTCCCTTGAATGCCATCTGGTAGCCGAGATTCTTGATGTCGTCGAGGAATTTGGCTGTACGCGAAGCACCGGCCACCTTCATCGACTTACCGATGATGTCGCGAAGCGATTTCTTTGTGAGCAACTCGTTGATGTAGCCCATTTCAACCGGAACAAATTGGTTGAATATGATACGTCCAACGGTGGTCTCAATAATCTTCTTCTCCATCTGACCGGTGGCCATGTTCAGCAACTCGTAGCGCACCTTAACATTGGCGTGCAAATCTACAGCCTTCTCGTTGTGCGCTATGATTACCTCCTCGGGCGAGTAGAACGTGATACCCTCGCCCTTAGCTCCCGGACGGGCTTTGGTTATGTAGTACAGACCCAACACCATGTCCTGCGAAGGCACGGTGATAGGCGCACCGTTGGCGGGGTTCAGAATGTTATGCGACCCTAGCATCAGCAGCTGAGCCTCCAGTATGCCCTCATTGGTGAGCGGAAGGTGCACTGCCATCTGGTCGCCGTCAAAGTCGGCGTTGAATGCCGTACATGCCAACGGGTGCAGTTGAATGGCCTTTCCCTCAATTAGTTTGGGCTGGAATGCCTGTATACCCAAGCGGTGCAGGGTAGGTGCACGGTTCAGCAGCACGGGATGTCCCTTGAGCACATTCTCCAGGATGTCCCAAACAACTGGCTCCTTGCGATCTACAATCTTTTTTGCCGATTTCACGGTCTTAACTATTCCGCGCTCAATCAGTTTGCGGATAACGAATGGCTTGTAGAGCTCGGCGGCCATATCTTTGGGCAAACCGCACTCGTGCATCTTAAGCTCAGGGCCAACCACAATAACCGAACGCGCCGAGTAGTCGACACGCTTACCGAGCAAGTTCTGACGGAAGCGTCCCTGCTTACCTTTCAAGCTGTCGCTCAGCGATTTGAGCGGACGGTTTGCATCGGTCTTCACCGAGTTCGATTTGCGCGAGTTATCGAACAGCGAATCTACAGCCTCCTGTAGCATACGCTTCTCGTTGCGCAAGATCACATCGGGAGCCTTTATCTCCATAAGCCGCTTCAGGCGGTTGTTGCGGATAATTACACGGCGATACAAATCGTTCAAGTCCGAAGTGGCAAAACGGCCACCGTCGAGGGGAACCAGCGGACGCAACTCGGGCGGAATCACAGGTATTACCTTCAGAATCATCCACTCGGGTTTGTTAATCTCGCGCGACTCGCGGAACGCTTCCACCACATGCAAACGCTTCAGAGCCTCGCTCTTACGCTGCTGCGATGTTTCAGTATTTGCACGGTTGCGTAGGTCATACGAAACCTCATCCAAGTCGATACGAGCCAGCAGCATGTTCAACGCCTCGGCACCCATGCCTGCTATAAACTTGTTGGGATCCGAGTCGTCGAGATGCTGGTTCTCCTTGGGCAGGCTCTCCATAATCTCCACATATTCCTCCTCGGTCAAAAAGTCCATATTGCGTATGCCATCGCTCTCCTTTATACCCGCGTTAATCACCACATAACGCTCGTAGTAGATGATTGAATCGAGCTTCTTGGTGGGCAATCCCAGCAGGTAGCCAATCTTATTGGGCAACGAGCGAAAGTACCAAATATGAGCCACAGGCACCACTAAGTTGATGTGCCCCATACGCTCACGACGCACTTTCTTCTCGGTAACCTCAACGCCACAACGGTCGCAAACTATGCCCTTGTAGCGGATACGCTTATATTTACCGCAGTGGCACTCGTAGTCCTTCACTGGGCCAAAAATACGCTCGCAGAACAGACCATCGCGCTCTGGCTTATAGGTCCTATAGTTTATGGTTTCGGGCTTGAGCACCTCTCCGCTCGACCGCTCCAATATCTCCTCGGGCGAAGCCAAGCTGATTGTTATCTTAGAGAAGCTTGTTTTTGCCTTATTTTCCCTTCTAAACGACATATTGTCTGAATGTTTAAGTGGTTATATTGCGAAAACGTATCCTTTTAATTAGTCGAGGCTGATGCTTAGACCAAGGCCGCGCAGCTCGTGCAGCAGCACGTTGAGCGACTCAGGAATACCAGCCTGTGGCATGGCATCGCCCTTAACTATGGCCTCATAGGCTTTGGCTCGGCCCACCACATCGTCCGATTTTAGGGTCAATATCTCTTGCAGGATGTGCGATGCACCGAATGCCTCCAGTGCCCACACCTCCATCTCACCGAAACGCTGACCACCGAACTGCGCCTTACCGCCCAACGGCTGCTGCGTGATGAGCGAGTAGGGACCAATGGAGCGGGCGTGCATCTTGTCGTCAACCATGTGACCTAACTTCAACATGTAAATCACACCAACAGTGGCCGGTTGGTCGAAACGCTCGCCAGTGCCGCCATCGTAGAGATAGGTCTTGCCGTAGCGGGGCAAACCGGCCTTGTCGCTGTACTCGCAGATATCCTCAAGCGATGCACCATCGAAAATTGGCGTACCGAAGGTTAAGCCCAACTTCATACCGGCATGACCCAACACCGTTTCATAAATCTGACCCAAGTTCATACGCGAAGGCACACCCAGCGGGTTCAGCACAATATCCACTGGCGTACCATCATCGAGGAATGGCATATCCTCGTCGCGCACAATCTTGGCCACAATACCCTTGTTTCCGTGGCGACCAGCCATCTTATCGCCAACCTTAATCTTGCGCTTCTTAGCGATATAAACCTTGGCCAGCTGCATGATACCCGTGGGAAGCTCGTCGCCTATGGTTAGATTGAACTTCTTACGCTTATGCTCGGCATCATACTCCTTCCACTTCATTATATAGTTCAGAATGAGCTGTTTGATCAACTCGTTCTTAGCCTTATCGGTTGTCCACTTGTTCGGATTGACATTCATGTAGTCAATCTCTTGCAGTATTTTCTGCGTAAACTTCACGCTACGTGGCACAACAACACCACCCAGATTATCCACAACCCCCTGCGAGGTCTTGTTCCCCACCAGCGAATTGAGTTTCTCAACCAACGTAACATGCAGGGCATTCACATTACGAGCAAATTCAACCTCAAGCAACTCAACCTGCTGCTTGTCAGAGTTTTTGCCCTTGCCCTTCTTCGACGTCTCATCCTTTATGGCGCGTGAGAACAGCATCTTGTCAATCACCACACCATAGAGCGACGGCGTAGCCTTTAGCGACGCATCCTTAACATCACCAGCCTTATCGCCAAATATGGCGCGGAGCAGTTTCTCCTCGGGAGTGGGATCCGACTCGCCTTTGGGCGTAATCTTACCAATCAGTATGTCGCCTGGCACAATGTTAGCGCCAATGCGAATCATACCGTTCTCGTCCAAATCCTTGGTAGCCTCCTCCGACACGTTGGGTATATCGGCGGTGAGCTCCTCCATACCACGCTTAGTGTCGCGCACCTCAAGTATATACTCATCCACATGAATCGAGGTGAACATATCCTCGCGCAATAGGCGCTCGCTGATTACAATAGCATCCTCAAAGTTGTAGCCCTTCCATGGCATGAAAGCCACTTTCAGGTTACGTCCCAGAGCCAGCTCACCGCCCTGCGTCGAATAGCCCTCGGTGAGTATTTGCCCCTCCTTTATCTTCTGCCCCTTCTGCACTATGGGCTTCAGGGTTACTGACGTATTTTGGTTGGTTTTCTTAAACTTGGGCAGATTGTAGGTGGTTATCTCGGGTTCAAAACTAACAAAACGCTCGTCGTCGGTCATTTCGTAGCGAACCATGATCTTATCTGCATCGGCATATTCAACCACACCGTCTTTCTTAGCCACCACCTGTACGCGGCTATCGCGAACCACGGCCTCCTCCAAACCAGTACCCACAATGGGAGCCTCAGGCTTGAGCAACGGAACAGCCTGACGCATCATGTTCGATCCCATCAGCGCACGGTTTGCATCATCGTGCTCGAGGAACGGAATCAGCGAAGCTGCAATCGAAGCAATCTGGTTGGGAGCAACGTCCATCAGGTTAATTTCCTCAGGCGTCGAAAGCGGGAAATCACCACGCAAACGCGCCTTTACGCGAGGATTCACAAATTTGCCATCATCAGATAGCGGCGCGTTGGCCTGCGCAATGATGTTGGCCTCCTCCTCTTCGGCCGTGAGGTAAATCACATCGGTGTTAGTCATACCCACCTTACCTGCATCGGCCTTGCGATAAGGGGTTTCAATAAAGCCCAACTCATTGATACGGGCATACACGCAGAGCGACGAAATCAGACCGATATTAGGACCCTCGGGGGTCTCAATCGGGCACAGACGACCGTAGTGCGTATAGTGTACGTCGCGCACCTCAAAACCAGCACGCTCGCGCGACAGACCGCCAGGACCCAATGCCGACAGACGGCGCTTGTGCGTCATCTCGGCCAGCGGGTTGGTCTGATCCATGAACTGTGACAGCTGGTTGGTGCCAAAGAACGAATTGATAACCGACGACAGCGTCTTGGAGTTAATCAACTCGGTGGGCGTAAATACCTCATTATCACGAACATTCATGCGCTCGCGGATGGTACGCGCCATGCGAGTCAAACCAACCGAGAACTGGGCAGCAAGCTGCTCGCCCACAGTGCGCACGCGGCGGTTGCTCAAGTGGTCGATGTCGTCCACATCAGCCTTTGAATTCACCAACTCAATCAAATACTTGATAATCTCGATGATGTCCTCCTTCGAGAGTACCCTAACGGCTGGATCGTCCACATCCTTATCGCTCTTCAACTTGAGCTTCTTGTTTATACGGTAACGACCCACGCCGCCCAGGTCGTAACGCTTGATGGAGAAGAACAGCTTGTCAATTACATCGCGAGCGGTTGCATCGTCAGGCGGCTCCGAGCTGCGCAGCTGCCTATAGATGTGAGCCACAGCCTCCTTCTCCGAATTGCAGGTGTCCTTCTGCAACGTATTGTAGATTATGGCAAAGTCCGACACGCTCTGGCTCTCCTTGTGCACCAGAATGGTCTTCACGCCCGAATCCAAAATCTGCTCAATCTGATCTTCCTCAATTACGGTTTCGCGCTCAAAAACAACCTCATTACGCTCGATGGAAACCACCTCGCCTGTGTCCTCGTCCACAAAATCCTCAATCCACGAATGCAGCACGCGGGCAGCCAATTTTTTGCCCACGGCCTTTTTCAGATTGGCCCTATTCACCTTAACCTCGTCGGCCAGGTTAAAAATCTCCAAGATGTCTTGATCGCTCTCAAAGCCGATAGCCCTCAGCAGAGTGGTTACGGGCAATTTCTTCTTCCGATCGATGTAGGCGTACATCACATTGTTAATGTCCGTAGCAAACTCAATCCACGCCCCCCTGAATGGGATTATACGGGCTGAGTAAAGCATGGAACCATTGGCATGCACGCTCTGACCAAAGAATACGCCAGGCGACCTATGCAACTGCGACACCACAACGCGCTCGGCGCCGTTAATAACAAACGTGCCGCTGGGCGTCATATAGGGCACTGCACCCAGATACACGTCCTGCACCACGGTGTCGAAATCCTCGTGCTCGGTGTCGGTGCACGAGAGTTTGAGCTTGGCCTTGAGCGGCACATTGTAGCTCAAGCCCCTATCCAAGCACTCCTCAATCGAGTAGCGTGGGGGGTCAACGTAGTAGTCGAGGAATTCCAGCTGATAGTTGTTGCGCGTATCCGTAATCGGAAACACGTCCTGGAACACCTGATAGAGTCCCTCTTTCTTACGCTCCTCGGGCGTGGTGCCTAACTGGAAGAACTCCTTGAACGATTGCAGTTGCACCTCCAAGAAGTCGGGATACTGATACCGGCTCTTGGTTTTAGAAAATATTATGCGGGGGTTTTCTTTTGGCTGAGACATCGGAAGTGGAGATTTTTGTTTGAACTAAATAAAACACAATAAAAAGGCTTAGAACCTAATTTTTTCAATTAGGCTCTAAACCCTTGTACCTAATATAGGCTTACGCTATTTAAGTTCAACTTCTGCTCCTGCCTCTTCTAGTTTAGATTTCAGAGACTCGGCCTCCTCCTTGGATACGCCCTCCTTTACAGGCTTGGGTGCACCGTCAACCAAGTCCTTTGCCTCTTTCAGGCCTAGACCAGTGAGCTCCTTAACAAGTTTTACAACCTGTAGTTTGGCACCACCAGCCGAGGTCAGGATAACATCGAACGAAGACTTCTCAGCAGCAGCATCGCCACCGCCAGCAGCAGGAGCAGCAGCTACAGCTACAGCTGCAGCAGCGGGCTCAATGCCGTATTCGTCTTTCAAAATCTGGGCCAACTCGTTAACCTCTTTAACGGTTAGGTTTACCAAATCCTCTGCAAATTTTTTAAGATCTGCCATTGTAATTAAGTGTTAGAATTGATTCGAACTAAAAAAAATTACTCCCTTTCTGATAGCGTTTTGATAACGCCTGATAGTTTGCTGCCGCCCGACTGTAGTGCCGAAACAACATTCTTGGCCGGCGATTGCAGCAATGCAACAATATCTCCAATGAGCTCATTCTTGCTCTTGAGGGCTACCAGAGCCTCAAGCTGCTCATCTCCTACGTAGATAGACTCCTCAACATACGCAGCCTTCAGCACAGGCTTCTCGCTGCTCTTGCGGAATTCCTTGATAAGCTTAGCGGGTACATTGCCCGTCTCGGCAAACATAATCGAAGTGGAACCCTTCAGCGTGTCGTACAGGGGCGAAAAATCGGCCTTGCCCGAACGCTCCAGAGCCAACTTCAGCAGCGTGTTCTTAACCACTACCATCTTCACCTCTTTCTCAAAGCATACCCTGCGCAGGGTACTCGTGGCCTCAGCGTTCAAATCGGCCGTGTCGGTGAGATAGAAATGGGGATACTGCTTTATCTGCTCGGCTATCTTATCAATTACGATGTTCTTCTCTTCCCTTCTCATAGCGGTAAAACTTCTCAATGTTCATTAATTCGCTCCCGAGATCGACTTGGTGTCAACGGGAATACCAAAGCTCATCGTAGAGGATAGGTATATGCTCTTGATATACGTACCCTTAGCAGCAGTGGGCTTCAACTTCACAATTGTGTTGATGAACTCCACAGCGTTGTCCACGATCTTATCCGGATCGAACGATACCTTACCGATTGACGTATGGACGATGCCAAACTTGTCAACCTTGAAGTCTATCTTGCCCTGCTTTACCTCCTTAACAGCTTTGTCCACATCCATAGTTACGGTGCCACTCTTGGGGTTTGGCATCAAACCACGGGGACCAAGGATACGACCCAACGCACCAATCTTTCCCATAACCGAAGGCATGGTGATGATTACGTCGATGTCGGTCCAGCCGCCTTTAATCTTCTCAATGTACTCATCGAGACCAACATAGTCGGCACCAGCCGCTTTGGCGGCCTCCTCCTTGTCGGGCGTACACAGCACCAGCACGCGCACCTGCTTGCCCGTTCCGTGGGGCAGAGATACCACGCCACGAACCATTTGGTTCGATTTGCGGGGATCCACACCAAGGCGTACATCAATATCTACCGATGCATCGAACTTGGTATAGGTTATCTCCTTGAGCAGAGCAGCGGCCTCGTTAAGCTTATACTGCCTGTTGGGTTCGATTTTCGTCAGAGCAAGCTTCCTGTTTTTCGTCAATTTGGTCATTGCGTAAAAAAAGCTTTTAGGTTAAACCAATGGGGATTCGCCCGTTACAGTTATACCCATGCTACGAGCCGTTCCGGCCACCATCCGCATAGCGGACTCGATGGTGAAACAGTTCAAATCGGGCATCTTGTCCTGGGCTATTTCCCTAACTTGCTCCCACGTAACAGAAGCGACTTTCTTCCTGTTCGGCTCTGCTGAGCCTTTGGCTGCTTTGGAGTACTCCTTTAGCTGTACGGGAACCGGTGGGGTTTTTACAACAAAATCGAACGACTTGTCGCTGTAAACAGTGATGACTACGGGCAAAACTTTGCCCGCCTCGTCCTGAGTTCTGGCATTGAACTGCTTGCAGAACTCCATGATGTTTACACCCTTAGAGCCAAGAGCAGGTCCTATAGGCGGCGAGGGGTTAGCCGCACCGCCCTTCACCTGGAGCTTAATAAATCCAGCTATTTCTTTAGCCATAGTGTTTGCTTGCGCTCTTTAAAGTTTATTACTCCTTTTCTACTTGTGTAAAACTCAACTCAAGCGGAGTTTTACGGCCGAAGATTTTCACCATAACCTTCAGCTTCTTCTTTTCCTCGTTTACCTCCTCGATGATTCCAGTGAATGAGTTGAACGGACCGTCAATCACCTTCACCGCCTCACCGACACAGTACGGAATGTTGATTTCCTCTTCGCTATCGGCCAAATCATCAACCCTTCCAAGAATCCTATTCACCTCCGATTGCCTCATTGGTGTGGGATTTCCCGTTTGCGGATCGTTCAGAAAGCCCATAACGTTGGGGATGTTTCTGAGAATGTGGGGCACCTCGCCTACCAAACTGGCCTCAACCAGCACGTAGCCTGGATAGGAGATTCGCTCTTTGCTTACTTTCTTGCCGTTGCGCATCTGATAGATGCGCTCAACAGGAACCTGCACTTGCGAAATCAGGTGCTGGAGATGGGCATTGTTTACCTCCGCCTCAATATACTCCTTCACCTTCTTCTCCTTCCCGCCAATGGCCCTAAGCACGTACCATTTTTTTGAATTATCCTCCATTGTGGTATGTGTTATTGCCATTGCTGATTAGCCCAAAACTTGATAGATGAGCTTCATCACGTTCTCGAAACTTATATCCATCACGAAGATGACCAGCGCGATTAAAAGGGAAGCAATCATAACAATTAAAGCGCTGGACTGAAGTTCTTTCATTGTTGGCCAGGACACCTTGTGTACCATTTCGTTGTACACCTCGTGGAAATAATTGGCTATCTTCATCTCTGCAACAATATTTGCACGGGAGGAGCGACTCGAACGCCCGACACTCGGTTTTGGAGACCGATGCTCTACCAACTGAGCTACACCCGTATGCTAAAGCCAGCTGGGCTGTACCCAGCCGGCCCTTCGCGTTTTATGCCTTTAAATTAATTACTCTACAATCTCAATTACCTGACCTGCACCAACGGTCCTACCACCCTCGCGGATAGCGAAGCGCAGACCTTGGTTGATAGCTACAGGGTAGATAAGGTTTACGGTGATGGTTACGTTATCACCAGGCATTACCATCTCTACACCTGCGGGCAACTCAATCTCACCGGTTACGTCGAGAGTAAGCAGGTAGAACTGAGGACGATACTTGTTATGGAATGGCGTGTGACGACCACCCTCCTCTTTCTTCAGCACATAAATCTCGGCTTTGAACTTGGTGTGAGGAGTGATTGAACCTGGCTTGGCAATTACCATACCGCGCTTGATCTCCTTCTTGTCGATACCACGGAGCAGCAGACCTACGTTATCGCCAGCCTCGCCTTGGTCAAGAATCTTGCGGAACATCTCAACGCCAGTAACAACCGACTTGCGTTTCTGATCGTCGAGACCTACAATCTCAACCTCGTCAGAGGTGTGGATAACGCCAGTCTCGATACGACCGGTAGCCACAGTACCACGACCAGTGATTGAGAACACGTCCTCTACAGGCATGAGGAAAGGCTTCTCATTGTCGCGGGGAGGGATGGGAATGTACTCATCTACAATACCCATGAGCTCCATGATTTTCTCTACCCACTTCTCCTCGCCGTTGAGGGCACCAAGGGCAGAACCCCTGATGATAGGAGCGTTGTCGCCATCGAAGTTGTAGAAGCTGAGGAGCTCGCGAACCTCCATCTCAACGAGGTCGAGCATCTCAGCGTCCTCAACCATGTCGCATTTGTTGAGGAATACCACGATGCGGGGTACGTTCACCTGACGGGCAAGCAGGATATGCTCGCGGGTCTGAGGCATAGGACCATCGGTAGCTGCGCAAACAAGAATAGCACCGTCCATCTGAGCAGCACCAGTAACCATGTTCTTTACATAGTCGGCGTGGCCAGGGCAGTCAACGTGTGCATAGTGGCGGTTAGCCGTTTGGTACTCTACGTGAGCGGTGTTGATGGTGATACCGCGCTCCTTCTCCTCGGGCGCGTTGTCGATAGAGTCGAACGAACGGAACTCAGACAGACCCTTCTCGGCAAGCACCTTGGTGATTGCAGCGGTTAGGGTAGTCTTACCATGATCCACGTGGCCAATGGTGCCGATGTTCACATGCGGCTTCGACCTATCAAATTTCTCTTTAGCCATAACTCGAGTATTTAGTTGATATTCAATTGGTTGCTAACACACAAAAGAAGTTGAGCCGATGGCGAGAATTGAACTCGCGACCCCTTCCTTACCAAGGAAGTGCTCTACCACTGAGCTACATCGGCAGGATAGGCAGAGCGGGAAACGAGACTCGAACCCGCGACCCTCAGCTTGGAAGGCTGATGCTCTACCAACTGAGCTATTCCCGCTTATGTTCGCACTTGCATGCGAACGCCTATGGTGGGGAGAGCAGGATTCGAACCTACGAAGACATAAGTCAGCAGATTTACAGTCTGCCCCAGTTGGCCGCTTTGGTATCTCCCCTAATATTTTGGTGCCGTTGTTAAGTACGGTGAGCCGGTGGACGGATTCGAACCGCCGACCAGCTGATTACAAATCAGCTGCTCTGGCCAACTGAGCTACACCGGCATCGTTTTTAACTCCTCAATGAACTTTTCAAAAGCGGTTGCAAAGGTAGGGGTTTTTGGTTTCACTACCAAACTTTTTTGCAATTTTCTTCAGAAAATTTTTGGCCCCACATTGCTGATGTAGGGCCAATTTGTTCACTAATAAATATTTACACAACAACTATACGCCACGAATTTTTTCCTTGTGCTTTTGCACCTGTACCTTGAGGGCATCGATGCAGAGATCCACCGCCTCCTCGAATGTTTTGCTCTTGCGCTCGGCGAAAAGGTCACCATTAGGGACTTTGACGTTAATCTCGGCCACCTTGTTCTCTAAATCTTGGCTATTCTCCAGCTTAAGAATCACCTCGGTTTCGATGATTCCATCGAATAGGCGGTCGAGTTTACTTGCCTTTTTTTCCACAAACTCAAGGAGTTTGGTGCTGGCATCGAACTTTACGGATTGAATTTTAACGCTCATAATTTTAGTGTGTTATGGGGTTATGCCCTTGGATGGGCTTGCTTATAGCTCTTCTTGAGTTTCTCAAAACTGCTGTGGGTGTACACCTGCGTGGTGGCCAAACTGGCGTGTCCGAGCAACTCCTTGATGGCATTGAGGTCGGCACCATGGTTGAGCAGATGCGTGGCGAAACTGTGCCGCAGCACGTGTGGGCTTCGTTTGTCAATTGTGGTTACCATGGATAGGCAGCGATGTACTACTCTATAAACGAGTCCAGGGTATATTGGGTTGCCCTTTGCGGTGAGAAATAGGCGATCGCTGGGCGAATTGAGCGTGCGGCGCAGCGTTAGATAGTCCTCGGTGAGGGCGCAAAGTTCTGGTAGCATGGGTATTATGCGTTCCTTGTTGCCCTTACCCAACACTTTGACGGTGCGCATATCAAGGCTTACATCTGCAATGGTTAGACTCACCAGCTCAGCACGGCGCAGGCCACACATATATAGGTATGAGATGATGAGCATGTCGCGCATCCCCTCAAAGGTGCTGGTATCGATGGGCGCAGTACTGTAGAGGCTATCCAGGGCGGGTTCCGACACCACCTCGGGGAGGCGTTTTGACGCCTTGGGGGCTACCACCTTGGCCATGGGATTGAGGTGCGGCAACCCGCGTTCGGTGAGGTAGCGGAAAAAGGCTCGAAGCGACGATAGTTTGCGATTGGCAGTGCGTGCGCTCGTACCCTGCCCTATCAGCTGCGACAGCCAACCGCGCACCTGTCTGTGGGTGATGTGCGCAACGTTCTGAGCAGTGGGCTCAATATTAAGGTGTGCAAAGAGTTGCTGCACGTCATCGGTGTAGGCCCTGATGGTACAGTCGGAGTAGCCCAATTCGGCTTGCAGATGTTTGGCGAAGGCCGCTATCATGAGCCGCAATTTGGGATTTTTTTGGGATATAAACAAAAAAATCAGGCCATTTCGGCCTGATTTTACCGCTGCGTTGCGCAGTGTATGAACTACTCCTCTGTGCGCTGTAGGTGCTGCACGTAGATGGCCTTCTTGATCTCCTCGCGGCGGAGAACAGATTTCTTGGTGAAAGCCTGACGTGAGCGCAGTTCGCGCATGATGCCTGTTTTGTCGAATTTACGCTTGAACTTTTTGAGGGCTCTCTCAATGTTCTCGCCCTCTTTGATGGGTACTATAATCATTGCCGTTGAATTTTATTGGCCGCAAAGGTAATAAGTTTTTGTGTGATAGCGCAATATTGTCCCCTTTTTTTTATCATCTATTTGCAAAAAAACCGAATTTATGGGGTTTTTAGAGTTGATGAGATGGCGACAACTGCGCAACAACATAAGGATATTCTGCTGTGGAATACGTTAACTGCAAGTAGGCGTAAGGGTATGTGCCACGCATTCAACTCAACGACTAAAGTTTACGTGGGGTACAACATCTATCGTATAGCTCTTGCTACTTATCGTGCGCTCATAGATATTGCACACCCACACCGACTGCACTATACACGCCACGATGCGTGCAAGGAAGTACACCTATTTATCGTTAGGCAAAAGATGACAGAACGTGGTTCTGTCGGGGCTATAAATCAGCCGTATTAACTCCACGATAATCTGAGGCAAAAACTCTGCCGCAACCGAATCTTCCCCTGCCTCCCTCTCCATATATTATGGTGGGTAAAGCCAGAGTGCTCATTGCCGCATGAAGGCGGCGAATTGCGGGAGTACTGCCACTAACCACACAAACAAAGCACGCACTGGCGGCCACTCTCCTCGCAACTAAGTTGGCGAATGGTGGCACCACAAATCACAATTGGTAGGAGCATGGAGATTAACTCCCCATGCGTCCTCCCACACCACCGTACAAGCAGTTCCGCATACAGCGATTCCGTGCTTTGACACCTCAACGGGCATGCGTACTGTTGTCCTCGGCCACCTCATATCAAACATCGATCTTGCTTATCATTTGATTCCGTCATGCTTTCAGCAAGAATCCTCCTATCGGAGCAACTGATTTTTAGATAATAATAGCCATCAATTACCTGTACGCTGCACGGTTCGTTCCTTCCCTATAGGAACTACGTGCCTTAGGTACTATGACCTCTGCTGACTTCTCATGGCATGCTTTACTCCGCCATGGCATATCGAATAATACTATCTTCGCCATACGTCCATGAGACCTCCCCGATTAAGAGCATAATCTTTCACACTTATACCTGCTTGATTTACACCACCCGTTCCGAATAGCTATGGGTCTTTAACTTCTTTGGCAGTCTCACCCACGGGCAAACGCCTTGGTATCAAGTTTCTGTTCGTCAGGCCAGTGCTTTGCCTACAACTTCCTTCAGATTCCACCTCGCGATGGACACCCTTGTCTTTGGCTGTGTGCTTGCCGCTATTAGGCCGCGCTCGGGACTTACACCCTTTAGATTATGCCCATGTCGGGCAAACACAAGGAGGGCTGCCCCAGATGGACAGCCCTCACAAGCATATTAGAAAATATATACTAAAGCACTACTCGTCCTCAGGAAGACCTGTATAACGGTAACCACTGATTTTGACAGGGGAAGCCGTAGACTCATCAGGCTCTATATGACTATACTGCCATCCATATTCGGCCTTAGTAGAATCAGCCCAGACGCTCTTATCACGGAGTACCGACTTGTAGAACACCTTGGCTTCGCACAACTCTACTTGAGTGTTAAGCGCATCCACGGTATTGCCACCAGGTGAAACAGCTCCACCCTTTACAATAGCTGCGGAGGTGATACGCATCGCAGCTTCAGCCACACCATCTATACTGGTATCGCGGCCTGCTGCTATTGTTAGAGGAAGTTCGTCGGCCGACTGTATAGCTCCCATATTAATGCCCCATTGGCTGGAGGAGAAACTCTCTGGCGAACCGCTTATGGTCTGCTTAGACTTGATACCGAATACCTTAAAATCCACCCAAATATCAGAAGCCACATCGGCGGCGGTATTATAGATAAGCAGTTCTTGATGAATCTCAGCAGTATCACCCAACTCTACACCTGAACCAAGATCCGTTATCAACTGCGTCATCACAAAACGACCAGCGTAGTCGCGCGTAGCACTGTTATAGATGTAGAGTTCATCCTTGCAGCCAACTAAAGCAACAATTGCAGCTGCGGACAATGCTATGAATTTTATTGTTCTCATAATCATTTCCACTCTTCTTTAAGGGTTAAAGTAAATTCACGTGTCAAGTCGGAAGATCCTGGTTTACGAGATATTACCGTTTTGAAGTCCATCTTCTTTGCTACTGGATCAAAAGAAGCAGAAATTGTTACATTCGACACATAATTTGAACCGTATGCGCTCAGACCATCAGGATCCCACCAGTTCAACTCGAAAGTATTATCACTTTTCAACAGAACCTTCCCTTGAATAGCCAAACGAGAACCATAATTCTCTTTAAAAGCAACAGGGTTAGACTGCACGGACCAAGCATGTCCTCCTTCTATACTCTCAATATAATATAAATCTTCTGAAAGAGCAATAACAAGAATATCCAAATCCGCTTTGCTACTCGTATATACGCCACTGGGCATAGTAGTTCCAGGATGATATACATATACCTTACGCGTAATCTTAAGTTTAATGCCGTTAGGATCAAGGTATTCGTAGTTCATGTTGTAAATCCCAGGAGTTGAAGCGTCAAGGCCACTTATGGTGCAATCTCCCGTTACATCAACACCATTGGCTTCAATGCCTGGCTCAACGTAACTGCCCACTTGCGCTACATAGGGGTTGTCGCCTTTCAGAACGGGATAGTACGATAGCACCGAGATGTTCTCTGTTTCCTTTTTGCACGAATTCAGGGCCAACAGTCCCAGAACTCCAAGCATTGCAATATATTTCAAGTGTCTCATTGTTTTGTCTTAGAAAGTTTTACTAAAGTCCACTTTTCTTATCCCACCAAACCTTATCGCCCACGTTCTTTTTCTGAGGAATGGCGTTATTGTTTCGGGTTCTCAGTGTCTGTGGATACAACAGCGAGTGGGGCAACTCCCCGCCCAACTTGGCGCGACCCTGTACGGATATAGTGAGCTGACCAACGGGGAAATTAGTCCAAGCATCTTGACGGTTCAACTCCACGTCAATTGTGTTCACCGAGGGGAATTTAGTGCGGTTACGCTCCAAGAAAGCCTCTAGGTTTTGAAGATATGCAAACGCAACCCAACGCTGTAGGCCAATGCGTTCTAAAGCTTCTTCGGCCTTCCAAGGTGTCTTTGCTTGGGGATCCGTCGAGGACAACATGGCCGAGGCATCAACACCCCATGCAGCACACGACGCTTTTACACCAGCCTCATAATAGGCCTGAGCCTCAGCGGTACGTCCTGCACGTACAAGCACCTCGGCTACATCAAAATTCATCTGCCAGGCCGAAATAAAAGGAATAGGTAGAGTTTCAAGGGTACTATAATTAACCTTAGCCCAAGACTCATCTTTATCATTTTTCCCATTCCCGTCAGAATCATCCTTGCTATCGTAATCACCAGCGAAAGCACCAAGAGTACCATCAAAGAATTTGTCGATACGGGGGTCGTTCTCCTGCACAAGGAAATCAGTAAAAGATTTACAAGCAATAACGTTTAGACTGATGAAGTTAGCACCATCAGATTGCACCTCGTGTAAGGGATGCTTTTTCGACACCTCCTTAGGATTCCAGGTGGTTCCCGCTATTTCAGCATTTTTATCGAGTAGCAGCAAATCTTTGCCTATAGCATCATCCACAAAGGCAGCAAGAGCTGCAATATCGAACCCTGGGGTTTCAGACAGGCGGAGCATCAATTTCAACTTCAACGAGTTACAAAATCTCTGCCACTGAGGCATATCACCAGCAAAGACGAAATCAAACTTAGGATCAACTACCATCTTAGAGATATCCATTTTCACCAAGTTATCTATGCGAACCATCAGGTCAGCATAGATTGATTCCTGTGTGTCGAACTTGGGGTGAACCAATCCCTCATTGCCTTTCATGGCCTCAAAATATGGCATATCGCCCCACACATCGGTAATAACCTGCCAGGTGTATATGC
This sequence comes from Bacteroidales bacterium, assembly GCA_017524185.1. Lineage (GTDB taxonomy): Bacteria > Bacteroidota > Bacteroidia > Bacteroidales > Tenuifilaceae > RGIG6076. Next base: position 3,519 of record JAFWUG010000026.1, on the reverse strand, counting down.
TCAAAGCTTCAGCAATATACCACAGTCCTTGGTTATCTTTATCATCTGCTGTTTCCCTTTGGATAAATCCAAGGTCAGCGAGTGCCCCCGCACAAAGATCTCTGTAGGCTGTACCCCACTCGAATTCAGAGTAGGAGCATAGTGCCTTATACTGCGATGAGTTGTAGGCCTGTGTCCAATACTGCACCCATACGGCACTGCCTATGCCCATATCCCATCCCATCAACTGGTTGGCGATAATTATCTGAGCACTGGGGAGCGCACGTTGGGCATCCAGTTTCTCAATGGCCGACATGCTGTGGTTCACATCAAGGTAATCTTTGCAGCTAGATGAAATAAAAAACAAACCAACTGCAGCAAACAATATCAGAAATTTGCTTTTCATAATTAGCCCTCCTTTAGAATTTCAGGTTAAGACCGAAGGTGTAAAAATGCTCCGATGGATTGGAGTGGAACTCTCCAAACTTTCCGCTAATATCATTACCAAAGGTGGTAACCTCTGGGTCGATGTAACAGTTCTCAGCAGGTGTCCAAAGCAGGAAGTTATTGGCATTAAAGGACACGGTGATGCCGTCCATGCGCAACTTCTCGCAGATGCTCTTTGGAAGGCTATACGAGATATTCAGATTGCGCAACTTGAGATACGAACGATCAAGAATAAACCAATCAGAACGCTTAAAACCTCCATCGTTATAGAATTCCTGCAAAGCGGTAATCTTCACTGGGGTTGTGTTTTCTACGTAATTACCATTCTTATCCTCATATACAGAATTGGGTACAATAAAGGGCTCACGTCCGTTGTACACGCTCTCGGGTCCGCTGCCAGTCCAATACATGTAGCGCTTGGTGTCGGAGTACATGTAGCCGCCATAGCGGAAGTCGAGCGTTGCGCCAAGCGATATACCAAAGAAGTTGAATGTGTTGGTAAGACCCATGCGGAACTTCTCATTTATATCCTGACCAGTAAATTTTACCTCAGCAGAGGGCATAGGATAGCCATCACCATCGACCACGGTATATGTCTTGCCGTCTATTTCTACAGTTTTAGCAATGGAAGTTTTGAACTGTCCCATAGGCTTACCCTCAACAGCATATATGCTGCAACCGCCAAAACCTTCCAAATTAACTTCATCTACACCATTAAGTTTCTCAACCATATTCATGTTCTTAGAGAAGTTGTAGGAAATGTCCCAAGTGAATATATCAGAACGAACTGGGGTTAGACCCAGCGTAAGCTCTATACCCTTGTTACGCACATCGCCCAGATTATCAATTTGCCACACGTAGCCAGACATAGGATCAAGCGGAATAAACTCAATTAGCCCCCTCGTTATACGGTTGTAGTATGACACATCAAGACCCACGCGGTTCTGAAACATCTTTATTTCTGCACCCACCTCGAACTCGGTGGTGATCTCGGGCTTTAGTGCTTCGTTGCCCTTGGTGTCCCCCATAGTGTAGGCATTAACACCTTGCAGCGGGAATAATAGATTGTTCACGTTACTATACCCAGGGTTAAACGAGCCGCTAGATGCAAAGGTATCATAAATGCGGTAAGTAGGGGCATCATTACCCGTTTGTCCCACAGCAACACGCACCTTAGCAAAATCTATAGGCCCAACACTAACTCCCTGTTTGTCAAGGAAATCAGTAATCAAGAAACTCAGCGTGGCCGACGGATAGAAAAAGGAATTATTGGCCAATGGCAGCGTAGATGACCAATCGTTACGAGCGGCCAAACTCAGGAATAGGTAGGAGTCCCAATTAAAATCAAGATTGGCATAAACGCCCATCATCCTACGCCTCCAACCGTCCTGTGTACCTTTCGCTGTTTCCAAAGTATTGAAAAGACGATAAGTACCAGGTACATCAATTGATTTTATTTCACCCTGTACACTGCCATACTGCCTATCATTGATATTCAGACCAGCCAACACGTTCAATCCTAATTTGTCGGTGATAGCCCAGTCGTAATTAGCCATAAAGTCGTGATTCACCTCTGCACGCTGACGCAATTGATTCAAATATCGGCCAGGATTTACTGCAGAAGAACCTGCGTTGGGACTTTCGCTGTCGAAGGCTACTATAGTCCAATGTCTATTGATATCCGATGCCTCAAAGTCGCCCCCAAAGCGATAAGTGAGTTTCAAATGCTCTATAGGAGTGATGTCCACCTGAGCATAGCCAAAGAACTTGTTCTTGTTATGGTAGTTACCATTCTCGTTCACAACGAAGTAAGGGTTGAGACCATAAGGCGTAAAGTAGCCGTCGAGCGTATTGTGCGGATCTTTCAAATAATCCTTCAGATCCACAATAGAAATGTCGTTGGCTATCTCGTACAAACTACGGTGTAAACTTGCTCCTTGACCACCACTCACAGATTTGTACTTCTCAGAACTAAAATTAATACTCGAACTAAGTTGCAAATACTTACCCTTATGACTCCCACGAGTTGAAACAGTGTAACGCTTGTAGGAGTCGTTATCTGTTGGGATTACACCATCCTGGTGGTTCTGCGACACGGAAAGATAATAGCTGGTATTCTCAGAACCTCCCATCATCGACAAGGCGTTCTTGTAGTTGATTCCTGTATCGTAGAAGTCGCGCACCCTATTGTTCAGATATACATAGGGTTTAACCCGCTGGGTATTATCAATGACATTACCCCAAACACGATTCTTACCATCATATCGGGGACCCCAGTTGCCGTTCTCGTCGAGGGCGCGGGCACCGCTCCAGCCCTGGCCGAACTCCGTTTGCTCCAAAGGCAATCGACCAACGCGAGACAGGGTAAAACTACCATCATAGTTCACCTTGATTTTACCCGCAGTATCCTTGCCTTTCTTGGTGGTAATCATCACCACACCATTGGCTGCACGCGAGCCATACAGAGCGGTAGCAGCAGCACCCACCAAAGTGGTCATAGTCTCTATATCATCTGGATTCAAAGCGTTTATACCCGAACCAAAATCGACTGTACTATTTATACCGGCGGCGGCAGTTTGAGCATTAACCAAAGGCACACCGTCGACGATGTAGAGCGGCTGGTTGCTCGAGAACGATGAAGCACCACGGATGATTACGTTCTGAGTAGCACCAGGACCGGCAGGAGTGGTAATTTCTACACCTGCAATACGTCCCTGCAAGGCCGACATCGGATTAGAGATGGTGGCCGATGCTATATCCTCGCCGCCAAAAGTCTGAGCAGCGTAACCAAGTGCTTTCTTCTCTCGAGAAATACCCAGCGCGGTTACCACAACCTCCTCTATATCCTCAGAGGCTGACGCCATGGCCACATCGATGCTGGCGCCGTTGGTGCGGCCAGCCAGGGCCACCTCCTGGGTGGCGTAGCCGATGTAGCTGAACACCAGCGTTTGTGCATCCGACGGCACGTTTAGCGTGTATTTGCCGTCCATGTCGGTTGCGGTACCAATGGTGGTACCCTTCACAATCACCGAGACGCCCGGTATCGGCATCCCGTCCTCGGCACCCGTTACGGTACCGGACACCCTCAACGTC
>JAFWUG010000025.1 GCA_017524185.1 Bacteroidales bacterium | reverse complement strand
CTGCCTACATGGTGAATACGCTCACCAAGCTCGAAAAGTTCACCCTCACCAGCGCAGTGGAGTTCAACCTACAGATTCAAAGACATCCTTCATTGAAAGAGCTACATGCTCCAATGCTCGAGAGCATTGGCGATAATGCATTCGTTTATTGCTATTCCCTCACCAGCGTGAACCTGCCAGCTGCCACAAACATTGGCGAAAGAGCATTTGCATATTGCAATTCCCTCACCAACGTGAGTCTGCCAGCTGCCACAAACATTGGCGAAAGAGCATTTGCATATTGCAATTCCCTCACCAACGTGAGTCTGCCAGCTGCCACCAGCATTGGTGGAAGTGCATTCGCATATTGCAATGCCCTCACCAACGTGAGTATACCAAACACCTCTAACATTGGCAACTATGCATTCTCAAATTGCTATGCCCTCACTAGCGTGAACCTGATCGCTGCCACCAGCATTGGAAGCTGGACATTTGAAAATTGCTCCGCATTCACATTCTTAGAGCTAGGAACAACACCCCCTACACTGGGCTATAGTTCTTTTTATGGCTGCCCTAGGCCGCGCTATCTACAGATGCCCATGGCTAATGCTGATGCCTACAAAAACGATAACGATGGCGATACCAACGACAACCTGTGGCACGGCTGGCTAATAAATGTGCAGCCCGCTCCGCTCACGGTAAAGGTGAACGGCGGTGCGGAGCACACTGGCAGCTCGCTGCATGAGGCCATTGCGGCCAGCGGCGCAGATCCTGCCAATGTGACCCAGCTCGAGGTGCTCAGCGGCGACCTGCTCGCCTCCGACGCTGCCTACATGGTGAATACGCTCACTAAGTTCGAAAAGCTCACCCTCACCAACGCAGTGGAGTTCAACCTACAGATTCAAAGACATCCTTCATTGAAAGAGCTACAAGCTCCAATGCTTGAGAGCATAAGCGATTACGCTTTCTACGGTTGCGCTTCCCTCACCAGCGTAAACCTGCCAGCTGCCACCAGCATTGGAGAAAGAGCATTCAGCAATTGCCATAACCTCACTAGCGTGAACCTGCCTGCTGCCACCATTGTTGGCGAAGGTGCATTCGCTTATTGCGATGCCCTCACCAGCGTGAGCCTGTCAGCTGCCACAAGCATCGGAAACGGGGCATTCGAAAATTGCCATAACCTCACCAACGTGAACCTACCAGCTGCCACCATTGTTGGCGAAGGTGCATTCGCTTATTGCGATGCCCTCACCAGCGTGAGCCTGCCAGCTGCCATAAGCATTGGCGAAAATGCATTCAATTATTGTAAACAGCTCATATTCTTTAATCTACGGGCAACACCCCCTACGCTGAAGAATAAATATGTTTTCGATGGCTGCCCCAGCCCGCGCTATCTGATGCTAGTGGATGCCGAGGGCAACCTGCTCACGGGCAATGAGCTCACCACCGCTCAGAATGCCTACAGAGCCAATGCTGGGTGGAGCACCATCATGCAGACCTGGCACGGCTGGACGCTGTCGGAAGGCTTCCTCATAAGGGCTTTGCCCGCCGAGGGCGGCACAGTAATCGGAGCGGGCAATTATGCTAAGGGAAGCGACGTAAGCCTCACGGCCATACCCAACAGAGGCTACAGCTTTGTGATGTGGAGCGAAAACGGCTCACAGGTGAGCTCGGCTGACACCTACACCTTCGAATGTACTGCCAACCGCACACTGACGGCCGTATTCGAGGCGCACACCTACACGCTCAGCTACACGGCTGGCGAGGGCGGCAGCATCAGCGGACAGGCCACGCAGACCGTGAAGCATGGCCAGAGCGGCATCGAGGTGGAGGCCGTGCCCAACGCGGGCTACCGTTTCGTGAAGTGGAGCGATGGCCTCACCACTGCCAAGCGCACCGATAGCAATGTGCAAGAAGATATGAGCGTAACCGCCGAGTTCGAGAAGGACAGCAGCGACGAGGGCGGCAGCAACACCGGCCTGTTCGACATCCACTGCGAGAGCCTGAGCTCCTACCCCAACCCCACCACGGGCGAACTGTGGGTAACGATGCCTGAGCTTGCCGAAGGCATCGCCGCCGAGGTGCATGTGTACAACGCCAACGGCCAGCAGCTGCAGCGTGTGCCAGCCCGTGCGGCTTCGACAGGCTCAGCCGCCAGCCGCCTGTGCATCGACCTAAGCGGCTACCCCAGCGGAGTGTACATCATCCGCGTGGGCAATGCAATAGCTAAGGTGGTTAAACATTAGACGCTAGACGTTAGACTTTAGACGCTAGACGTTAGAAGATAGGATGTAAGGACGTGAATTATCGCGTCCTACGAAAAGCAAGGGGGCATGCCCCCTTGTCAGAGGACAAAAGAAGAGGAGGCGAATCCGTAAGGGTTCGCCTCTTTTTTTTGTATGTGTGATGCCCCGCAACCCGATGTACTACCCGCAATGCCCCATCCCGCCTACTTCACACCCTGTCCCGCTTCACCCAAGTTCAACCCGAAAAATATTTTTTTGCCTATTTTTGACATGTCTAATTTTGTAAATATCTGATAATCAGATGTACATTTTTAAAAAAAGTCCGAAAGTCAAATTGTACTACCCACGGCATATGAAATTTTCGTTGTAAATTGGCCGCCAAATATGCCAGTTCTCTTGAGGTATAAAAACATCGGTGTTAGGAATGAAGAAATCAAAATCTGTAGTACCCAAAACTGAACTCCAAAAATTGAAAACTTCGATAAACAGGGGATAGCACAACATAGAGGGATGAAGTTGGGTTCAGTTCTGAATTTTGCGAACCAGAAAAATTGAGCTACCTTTGCATCATTATCGGCATAGGCAGATTGCCCCGCGCATGCGATATAATTAACTGATTTACAAGAATTTATATCGCGCAATTAGGATGTGGGCAAATGGTTTTGTTGTTCTATTGTCCGATGGTAAAAGTTTTTATAACAGCTATTTACAGATGTCGTACTACAAAGTAGGCTTAGATATAGGTAGCACCACCGCAAAGATGGTGGTGTTGGACGAGCAAAACAGCACTGTTTTTCAGCGCTATGAGCGTCATCAGGCGAAGGTGAACGAGTGTTTGCGGCTGTTTTTCGGTCAGCTAAACGAGCAGTTGCCAGCCGATGCGCAAATATCGCTATGCATCACGGGTTCGGTGGGCATGGGTGTGGCCGAGAAATGCGGCTTGCCTTTTGTGCAGGAGGTTGTGGCGGCTGCCAACTACGTGCGCCAGAATCATCCCGAGGTGGTAAGCATGATCGACATCGGTGGCGAAGACGCCAAGGTTGTTTTTTTTGAGAAAGGTCAGGCCATCGACCTGCGTATGAATGGCAACTGTGCTGGCGGTACGGGTGCATTCATCGACCAAATGGCCATACTGCTGGGCGTGCCTGTGAATGAGCTTAGTGAGTTGGCTTTGGGTGCCAAGCAGGTGCACCCCATCGCCTCGCGTTGTGGCGTGTTCTGCAAAACCGACATACAGAATCTGATTGCAAAAAATATTCCCAAGGAGGATATTGCGGCCTCGATATTCCATGCAGTGGCCGTGCAAACAGTTGTTACGCTGGCTCATGGCTGCGAGATTACCGCCCCAGTGCTGTTCTGCGGCGGTCCGCTTACGTTTATTCCAGCCCTGCGCAAGGCGTTTGCCAACTATTTGCATCTGAATGCCGATGGGCACGACATTGTGCTACCTGAGCAGGCGCATCTGATTCCCGCCTGGGGCACTGCGTTAGCCGAGCAGCACAAATCGGCATGCAACATGGGCGTTATGGCCGTTCTAAGTATGCTCGAAGAGCGTTTGAATGCCAATCTGCGCCCCTACACAAGCCTGCCGCCAATATTCGACAGCACCGAAGAGTATGTCCAGTGGCAAACCCGCATAGCCCGAGGCAACTATAAACGCCGCCAACTGCCCGCTGGAAAATTGCGTGCAACGCTGGGTATAGATTCGGGTTCCACCACCACCAAGATTGTTATTTTAGACGAAGAGCAGCATATACGATTCTCGTTCTATCGCAACAACAACGGTAATCCGATTCAGGCCGTTGAAGATGGCCTGACCCGCTTGATGGCCGAATGCGAACATCATGGCACAGAACTCGAAATAGTAGGCTCATGCTCAACAGGATATGGCGAGGATTTGATTAAAGCCGCCTTTGGGCTGAACACCGGAATTATTGAGACCATTGCTCACTACATGGCTGCTAAGCATATCGACCCCGAAGTCTCTTTCATTCTAGACATTGGCGGGCAGGATATGAAGGCCATATTTGTGCAGCATGGCGTAATAAATCGCATAGAGATAAACGAGGCATGTTCGTCGGGGTGTGGTTCGTTTATCGGCACATTTGCACAGTCGCTCAACTATAGCGTGGCCGATTTTGCGCAGGCGGCATGTCTGTCAAAAGCCCCTTGCGATTTGGGTACACGTTGCACCGTGTTTATGAACTCTAAGGTGAAACAGGTGCTACGCGAAGGGGCGCAGGTGGCCGATATTGCCGCTGGATTGTCGTATTCGGTGGTGAAGAACTGCCTGTATAAGGTGCTACAGCTTAAGAATCCCGACGAATTGGGCGAGCACATTGTTGTTCAGGGCGGCACCATGCGCAACGATGCCATTGTTCGCGGATTCGAGAAACTTGTGGGTAAAGATATATCGCGCAGCGACTGCCCCGAACTTATGGGCGCATTGGGGTGCGCTTTGTACGCACAGGAGGGAGCTGCCGCCTACGGTACACCGCTATCGGAACTGCTTAAACGTGCCACATATACATCTAAACTGCTACAGTGCAAAGGCTGTGATAATCAGTGCGCCGTTACCCGCTACACTTTTAGTGGCGATAGCCAGTATTATTCGGGCAACCGCTGCGAAAAGGTTTTCAGCAATCAGGGCAGCGCTCAAAACCGAGGTAGCAACACCTACGAGCGTAAACTGGAGTTGCTGTTCGACCGTCAGGCCGACATCGAAAAGCCGCTTATGACCATAGGCATAGCCCGTGGGCTGAACATGTTCGAGGAGTATCCGTTCTGGCATACGTTGCTAACCAACTGCAATATAGCCGTAAAACTATCGGAGCCATCGTCCTTTGCGCGCTACGAGAAAGCGGCACACATGGTGATGTCGGACAACATTTGTTTCCCCGCAAAATTGATGCACGGCCACGTGCAAAATTTGATAGAGCATGGTGTCGATCGCATTTTTATGCCCTTTGTGGTGTTCGAAAACAATAACGCCAACGATGGGCCACAGCAAAACACCTATAACTGCCCCGTAGTGGCTGGCTATTCGCAGGTTGTTAAGAGCGTTCAGTCGGGTACGACACCAATCGATGCGCCTGTTATATCGTTCAAAGACAGCAAGTTGCTCTACAAGCAATGTAGCGACTATCTGAAAGGCTTAGGCGTTGGCGAGCGCACCATTCGGAATGCTTTCAAATTGGCTTTGGCCGCACAGAACGAGTTTGAAACAGAGTTAGCTCTATGCAATCAGCAGGCATTCGACAAAGCCCGTAGTAACGGCGATTTGGTGGTTCTGCTGGCGGGGCGTCCATATCATGCCGATCCGCTCATACAGCATAAAATATCGCACATGATAGCCGATTTGGGCGTGCATGTTATCACCGACGACATTGTACGGCAGCAGGGATTGACCCTGAGCGGGGTGAGCTATCTGCCCCAATGGGCATTCACCAACCGCATACTAAAGGCAGCCCAATGGGCAGCCGAACAGCCACAAACAGTTCAGTTTATGGAACTTACATCGTTTGGCTGTGGTCCCGATGCTTTCCTTGTTGACGAGGTGCGTGCGCTGCTCAAACGCTACGATAAGAACCTAACCCTGCTTAAGATTGACGACATTAGCAATGTAGGTAGCATCAAGCTGCGGGCACGGTCGCTGGTGGAGAGTCTGCGCGTGTCGCCGCAGGTGCTTGCTGCCCGCAAGGTTCGACCGTTTGTAACCACCCCACCCTACACCAAGGCCGATAGGCATAAAACGCTGATAGCCCCGTTCTTTACGCCCTTTGTGTCGCCGTTAATTCCGTCCGTGTTCCGTTTGGCGGGATATAACCTAGTGAATCTCCCCATGAGCAACGAAACATCGTGTCAGTGGGGGCTACAATACTCCAACAACGAGGTGTGCTATCCTGCCACACTGGTAGTTGGCGACATCGTAAATGCCTTTAAATCGGGCAAATTCGACCCTAACAATACAGCCGTTGCCATGACCCAAACGGGCGGACAATGCCGCGCCAGCAGCTATATGTCGCTCATCAAACGCGCCTTGATTGATGCAGGATACACCCAAACGCCTGTTGTGTCGCTTGCGCCGGGTAGCGGGATAGATAACAATCAGCCAGGTTTCCAAGTGCCCTGGTTAAAGATACTGCCAGCAGTGCTGGCTGGATTGCTGTTTAGCGATTGCATAGCCAAGCTCTACTATGCCTCGGTGGTGCGCGAAAGTATCCCCGGTAAGGCTGACGAGCTGCGCGATACCTATCTGCAACTTGCGGCTAAAACCATTAGCCAAAACAGCACCACAGCAATGATGACGCTGTTGCATCGCGCCATCAAGGATTTTGATGCCATTTGTGTGGACAAAAAGGACTGCCCCCGCGTAGGTGTTGTTGGCGAAATCTATCTGAAATTCAATCCATTTGCGCAGAAAGACATCACTGCGTGGATGGTTGAGCAAGGCATTGAGGTGGTTCCGCCCATGCTGCTCGACTTTTTTGCCCAAAGCTTTGTGAACCGCGAGGCTCGTATCAACGAGCGTGTTCAACGTTCCAATATGCCTCGCTTTATCATGGACTGGATCTATGCGCTTGTACAGCGACAGATTGATAGGGTGAATCGTATGGGCAAGGATTTCCGCTATTTCACTCCGTTTGAAAGCATATATGAGAAAGCCGAGTTGGCTAAGCCCATAATCACGCTAAACGCTCAGTTTGGAGAAGGATGGCTAATTGCGGGCGAATTGGCCTCGTTCGCCCATCAAGGCGTGAACCACGTGGTGAGCCTACAGCCATTCGGCTGCATAGCAAACCATATTGTGGAGAAAGGCATCGAGAAACGGGTGAAGGCTATGTATCCGCAAATGAACATACTGTCGTTGGATTTCGATAGCAGCGTTAGTGAGGTGAATATAACCAACCGTATGCTTTTGTTTGTGGATAGTTTAATGTCGCCCCAAAAAGCATAGCGCGACAGTGTGTAGCACATGCAGCAGTCCGAGCAGATAACTATACGCAAGATTTGGAGCGTGGCCTACCCTATCATATTGGGTAGCATAGCGCAGAACATACTTATTGTTACCGACACCGCTTTTCTTTCGCGATTGGGCGATATAGCATTGGGTGGTGGTGTTATTGGCGGTTTGTTCTACCAGGTGCTGCTGATGTTAGGTTGGGGTGTAAGTATTGGTGGACAGATAATTATAGCCCGTCGTATTGGTCAGGGAGCGCATCGCACTGTTGGGCGGTTGGTTGAGCATTTGCTGGGCTTGCTTGTGTGCATGGGAATTTTCTTGCTGCTCACCATGCGCTTAGGCTCGGCTCCGATGCTGCGTGCCATGGTGCAATCGGTTAATGTTCTTGAGGCGGGCCAACACTTTTTCAACCATCGAATTATTGGACTTCCGTTGGCCTTTGTGGGCTATACATTTCAGGCGTTCTACGTGGGGATAAGCCGTACCAAGGTGATAACCATAACCACCGTGTTAGTGGTGCTCACCAACATTGTGCTCGACTATGGCCTGATATTCGGTCATTTGGGATTGCCCAACATGGGCGTTGCGGGTGCTGCCACAGCCTCGGTGGTGGCCGAATTTGTTGGAGCTTCGTCTTTTATTGCCTACACCGTGCTGAGCCGTTGCCATAAGCAGTTCTATCTGTTTCGCTTTACTCGATTCAGGCCGCAATTGGTGCTGCGTATTTTGAATGTGGGCTGGCCGCTGATGTTTCAGTTCACAGTGTCGGTGTTTGTGTGGTTTGTGTTTTTTGTGTTTATTGAGAAACTGGGCGAAACGCAGCTGGCCGCATCAAATATTGTACGTAGTATGTACAACATAGTACTTCTGCCAATTTGGGGTTTCACATCGACCACCAACGCGTTTGTTAGCCAGCTTATTGGTGCTGGACGTGAACAGCAGTTGAAGCAACTGCTAAAGCGCGTGCTAACGCTATGCTTGTCGCTGGTGGGCTTGCTGGCCGTGCTTTGCTTAGCGTTTAGCACAAGCATTATGGGAATTTATACAAACGACACCGCTTTGATTGTGCAAGCTCTACCCACTATGCGTGTTGTGGCCTTGGCCTCATTCAGTCAGGCCATGGGATTTGTGCTGCTCAACGCGGTGTCGGGTACGGGGCGCACCCGCGTGTCGTTAACCATTGAAATGCTAACGCTGGTGGTTTACATGGGCTACGCTTACATCACCACCGTGGGCTTGCATCTGACGCTGCCCGTGGTTTGGTGCTGTGAGTTTATCTATGGCTCTCTACTCGCCCTCGGTGCTTGGATATATTTGCGCTCGGGGCGTTGGCGCGGCACGGTGGTGTAAAGCGCACTTTGCCAATTTTTCTAACGAATGTAGCCTCTACCCTATTCTACGGGGCTTACAGAGGATAGCCTGCTGCGCAATTCGCGCTATATGCTCGGGGGTGGTGCCACAACATCCGCCCACAATGTTTAGCATACCTTGATTCATTGGCACTGCCAAACTATTAGTTATCAACTCGGGCGTTTGGGGGTATTGCCCCTGCATATTGGGCATACCTGAGTTGGGATGTGCGCTAACGTAGCACGAAGCAAATCGAGCAAGTTTAACCACGTGCATTGCAATATGCTCAGCTCCCAGCGAGCAATTCAGCCCCACGCTTAGCGGTTTGTAGGGCACAATAGTTTCCAACAAAGTTGCAAGACTATGACCACTCGGCAGGGTGCCTTTATGCCCAATTGTAGCCGAGACCATTACAGGTACAGATGATTGCGACTGTTGCTGAGCGCGTTCTATTGCATCGAGAGCAATCTGCACGTTGTTCACATCGGTGGCAGTTTCAAGCAGTAGCAAATCGACACCACCCTCGATGAGCGCAATGGCTTGCTGCTTGTAATCCTCCATTAGTTGCATTGCGGCCTGCGCACGTTTAAACTCGGCAAGGTGTGAAAGCATGGGCATTGTTGGTCCCATGGAACCGGCAACAAATCGGGGTTTTGATGCCATGCTGAACCTATTAGCTTCGTGCCGTGCTATGGTGGCCGCGCTGTGATTAAGTTTGATTACCCATTTGCTTGATTTCATCGTTGCTGCATTGGCGCAGAATGTATTGGTGGTGATTATATCGGCCCCCGCAGCTAAATATTTGCGATGAATATTGGCAATGGCATTCGGATGCGTAAGCGATAATTGTTCGCAGCCTCCCGCCTGCGCTGTTGTTGGCTCAAACAGTCCCATTTGCTGCAGCATAGTCCCCATGGCACCGTCGAGCACCATTATGTTCGTATTTAGAATCGATTCTAAAAGCTGCCGTTTGTTCATAACCTATGGACGTTTATGCTTCACAAAGTTAAGGTTTTAGCTTTATTCGATTACAATCAAAAGCAAAAAAGCTCACTGTAAGTATTTTACAGTGAGCTTTGTAAATCATTGAGTCATCTACATGACTCAATGGTTGTGATGATGATGACCATGGTCATGCTTATGGTCGTGCTTGTGGTCGCAATCGTGATGGCAGCCATCTTTAACGCCTGGCTTATGCGGACGCACGGTGTAGCCCAGTTTGCGAATAGCCTCGGCTATCTTCTCGGGGTCAGTTTTATTGGTCTTATAACGCACGGTAACCGTGCGATGCTCAACCGATGCTTCAACCTCTTTCACGCCTTTTTCAAAGGCCAAACTGCGCTCAATCTTGGCCTTGCACCCCTGGCAATGTACTGATACATCGAACACCACAAGTTCGACACTTTTCTTGGGCTCTTCATTGTGATGAACGCGGCTATAAGCCTTTGACGTTAAGCCGCTTAGGAGCGTAATGCTTAGCATTATGCAAAAAAACTTGTTCATAGCGATTCGAGTTTTATGTTTAACGAATTAGTTTTCTGTATTTTACGTTAGTTGTAGGTCAAAAATAGTGCCAATCATTTCCAAATGGTCATGCGGATTCCGGCGTAGTATTTTGCCCCGCTGATTGGCCCCCAAATCTGCGATGCGTCAAAATGTGCATCGTAGGGATTTGTGGCCATAATTATAGGGTCGGGCTGCGTGTAGCTTGTTAGATTTTCCACTCCAATATACACATCGAACCAACGGAAAAGCTTAGTTATTTGGGCATTCATGGTAACAAACGGGTCAAACGAGCTACCCCTGCGCAACTCGGCTGGATAGCCGTCCATGTTGGGTAAACGCCCACCTCCATGGAGCTGCAGCGTATAGTCGAACTGCCATTTTTTGAGCGGTGTTTTGTAGCTTAGCGATGCTATGCCCTTGTTGCGGCTCACCAGCGGCTTGTCTATCAATTGCTGATTTATTGTGGTTTTCACATCGTTGATACGATAGGCCAACACTAGGTCGAATCCCTTTAGCGGCTGCGCGTTGAGCTCCACCTGAAAACTGTTGGAGTACGAAGGTCCATCCAAATTGTAGAAATGCACCTCGGTGGCACTTTGGTCGATGTCAACCACATACTGATTCACAAAATTGGTGCGATAGTAGTCGATGCTTAGCGAAAAAGTACGTTTGCCAATGGTGTAGCGTTGCACCACGTTTAGCCCCATGCACCAAGCCTCTTCCATTCGTGCTTGTTGGTCGAACACAAAGCGGCGGTTGCTGGCCAACATGCTGGTATTCTCGGCCACAGTGCTGGGCGAGCGATAGCCCTTGCCCACACTGGCGCGAAGGGTGAGCCACTCCCACGGCTTATACATGACATGTGCCCGTGGTGTAACAAAGCATCCATAACGATTATGTCGATCGAGACGTACACCGCCCATCAGCGTGAACTTTTCGAGCAATTTGTAGGTATATTCTGCAAAGACCCCCGGAGTCCATTCGGTACGGCTAAGGTCGAGCGAATCGAGCCTTTCGGTGTATGCATCAAGCAGTAAGCTTGCCCCTGTACTCACGTTGTGATTTGTGTTATTTATATAGGTGTAGAAAATAAGGTTGCTGTAGAAATTATGCTGGCGAGCGTTGTAGAGCCGCTGTCCGTAGGCCGACTGATGGTCGTGCATGGTGTAGGAGTTGATGAACCCCACGCTGGTGGCCTCACGCTCGAATATGTAGCCCGTTTTGTTGTAAGCCTCAAAACGATGCGTGCCAACCTCAAAGCCATAGGGACTTCCGAGCTGTTGCTGTGCGCCGCGCTGATAGTCCATTTGACCGCCTAAACGTTGCTCGTTCATGTATTTTAGTCCAAAGTCGGTTTCCAGATTCTTGCCCATATATTTCCAGCGGTTATAGACGTTGTATTGCGTCGATAGCGGATCGTCGATAAAACCATCGTCGTTATGGTCGGCGCGTTGGCCCATGTGTGAGCCGTGCACCAGCAACATGGTATAAACATTGGGGCTTACGTTCAGCGCGTAGTTGGCATTGAGCTCCAACGCCCCCATGCTGTTGCCATAGATGTTAACGTGCGCCCGCTCGTCCTCCCAGGGCTTTTTCAGTTCCACGTTGATTTGCCCCGTGATACTCTCGAAACCATTGGTTACCGAGGCTGTTCCCTTAGATATTTGGATTGACTCCATCCACGAGCCTGGGATGTAGTTGAGTCCAAAAACCGAAGCCAAACCGCGCATCGAGGGAATATTCTCCAGCTGTAGTTGCGAGTAGATGCCCGCCAAGCCGAGCATTTGTATTTGCTTGGCACCCGTAACCGCATCGGTGTACGACACATCAACCGATGCGTTGGTCTCGAAGCTTTCGGAAAGATTGCAGCAGGCTGCTTTGCGAAGTTCGTTACCCGACACATGCTGCGTTTGAATTGGATTGAGGCGATCGAAATGGCTACCAGCCGCGGTGGCCGTTAGCACCACCTCGTCGATGCTCACACCGGGAGTGAGTCTATGCACAAGAAACTGGTCGGGATGCTCCACCAAAACAGTATCGGTTGTATAGCCTAAAAACGACACAATGAGCCTGTTATGGCCATCGATCAGCCGTAGGCTGAATTTACCCTCGGCATCGGTGGCAGTGCCCACATACGTACCGAGCCACACCAAACTAACACCGGCCAACGGCTCGTCGGAGCCATCGTTGTTGCGCCCAAACACCTGGCCATGCAGCTGAGCCTGAGCCTGCGCCCAAGGGGCAAGCAGCAGCATGATTAGCAGCAGGACAATTGTTTTAAAAAAATGATTCATATCAAACTTGCTATAATGTTGTTTTTTAGGAGTTTATATCGATATAAAACTCCGATAACTACATTACACATTACCCAATGGGTAACATGTGTATAATACCTAAAATTTTAGGTGTCAACACATTATAGCAAATGAGAATCGTCGGCGTGTATTTTGCCACAGCACAGCCGCCGCAACAACTCCGTTCCGCACCACAGCAAGGGAGGTGGCGATGGTGCAGCGGTTCGCGTTTCAACGTGTACGGCTAACGCATTTATCTCTAATAGAGGTGTTTGCGTATGGAATAAAGTTGATAGCCAAGTCCAATGCACGTTAAGCAACACGCTGCTGGGCGTGAGCATATCGAGAGGTTCCAGTTCGATATGCTCATCCTCGCAGCCGCAGCACTCGGTTTCGTGCGCAATGTGTAGCATTGCGATGTCGTTTGCGCTGTGGTTGTGGGTGCAGGCATCGTGGTGATGGTTGCAGTGGTGGTTGCAGCCAAAATCGCAATGATGTTGGTGCGCCTCCACCGCCTCGCACAGCATAGGCTCTATGAGCGATACGTAGAGCGCATTGCCATGGCAATAGCAGCGGTGCAGATGTACGGTTACGCCATTGGCCATCAGCACCACCGATAGAATCAGTAGCGAGGCCAAGATGATATTTATTGCACGACGTACCATAATCTGATGCAATTTTAAACGTACAAAAGTAGCAAAAGGTTTAATCAAAAAGGTGAAAGATGGCCTTGGCCAGTCCTTGCTCCGCCGTGGCGGCTAGCGTGGCGAACTGCTTCTGCAGAGCCAGTGGTGCATCGGCTACTAGGTAGGCATTGGGCGATAGGCGTAGCATGTCCACATCGTTATAGTCGTTGCCAAGCACCAGCACCTCGTGGGGCTGCAAGCCGCCCAGATGCTGGCAAAGCCATCGCACACCATAGCCCTTCGAAACGCCAGGAGCAAACAGCTCCATCCAAATCGATTGGCCATCGAGCGGCGAGGTTGAACGTACCAGCGAAACACCGCTCACCAGCGATTTGACATGCGAAAAACGCTCTGTATCACAGTCTATTATGCCTACAAACTGAGTAACGTTGCCCAGCGGTTCGTCG
>JAFWUG010000024.1 GCA_017524185.1 Bacteroidales bacterium | reverse complement strand
CTATGAAACCGAACAACGAACTCAAATGGGTTACTGAAGCTCGCATAGCTGGCGAATACTTGCTGGAGCTGACCTTCAACGACGGCCAGCATCGCCTGTTCGATTGCGCACCGCTTATCGAAAAATACGATATATACGCACCTTTGCGCGATAAAAGCACTTTTGCCCGATTCGACCTCGACGGATGGACAGTTACCTGGCTCAATGGCACCATCGACATTGCGCCGGAGCATCTTTACGGGTACGGTAAGTCCGCTTGAGACGAAATCATTTGTGGAGCACTCTCGTATAAATGCAAAAAACAAGAAAGTATGGCGATAATAACCTTGGAGTATGATGGGCGAAACCGTGCAATTAAGCAGCTTATAGAGGTATTGCTTACGTTGGGCGCTAAGGAAAAAAAGGACAGTTCTACGGTTAATAGGCAGATGGTAAGAGAAAGCCTTAACACTGCGTTTGAGGAATTACATTCGGGCAGGGCAAAAAAAAATGCGCGTGAACTGTTTGGGTGATGGTTACGTTTGAGTATCTACCAGAATTTGAGCGGTCATCGCAGGGCAGAAGTATGGTCTTCCCGCGAAACACATCAGGGTCGTACTCCAAATAGGCGTTTATCTCTTTTTGGATGTCGGCATATTGCGTATAGAACTCGTCGTTCCTCGCAGTCTTGGCTTTTGCTAGGTTTGTGTTGGCCATGGATTGATAGTTTGCGCACTCACTATCAATCTCATTATCGGCCAGATGGGGCTAACAGAAAAAGGTGTGAGCCCCTCTATCTTGTCCACGGGGAGCCTGCAAGAACCCCGTTACTCTCATAGACTAACTCACACCTAACGGCATGAGCATCAACTCAATGAGAGTAATAGGGGGAGCAAAACTCCCGTGGATTAGCGTTTATCCGATAATCACTAAATCATCAGTTTGCAGGCTTTTGATTCGGACAAGAATAATAGCTAATGCTTTGTTTATTATGTTGTTACGTTCTGAACTGTGTCAGTGGCAAAAAATTTTTTGACGGTTTCACATTGCGCCTTGTTTTACGTGCAGAGTTGGGTTAGGTTGCGTTGGTTGGTTAATCTGTCCGTGAATTTTGCTTGTCTGGCAGCGCGTGGGCTACTTCGTTCGCGCTCGGCAACTGCTTGGAGTAGCCTATGCATTGCTGCTTCTGCTGTTGGTGCGTAAATGCTTAATATACAATTTATTAGCGCATACTACTTTAGTTTTTGCGCCATGTAAACTTTAGGTTTTGCGATATGTAAACTTTAGTTTTTTCGGTATATAAACTTTAGATTTTAAGATATATAGACTTTGGATTTTACATAATGGTGGATTCTTTATACCAACTAAGTTGTCTGTGTTTAACATGTTTGTATTCAACAATATACATTGCAAACTTTGTGTTTTTCGGCCTAAAACTTTAGGTTTTACACTTCGAAACTTTGGAATTTTACCTATATTTGCAGCCTAAATCTACATGATGTGGTTATGATAGACAGAACGGCCAAAGACGCGCTACTTCGATTAGCCTCGCAATTTGCAGTGGTCTGCATCACTGGGCCGCGACAAACCGGAAAGTCAACGCTCGCTAAGGCTGCTTTCCCAGGCAAACGTTACCTCTCGTTCGACGACAGAACGCTGCGCGAGTTGGCCACGGCCAATCCCATCGACTTCCTTTTGGCTTTCCCCAATGGTGCAATAATCGACGAGGCCCAGAAAGTACCCGATATTTTCGATGCTGTTAAGCATCACATCGACCAAGGGGCATTCGAACCGGGAAAGTACATCCTAACGGGGTCCAATCAGTTCAGCCTTAGGCAAAACATGACCGACTCGCTTGCTGGCAGGGCTGCGTATATGAAACTATTGCCCTTTTCGGTTGGCGAGCTAAATAGCGTAAACATGCTGCGCAACAATGTTTACGAAGTGATACACAAGGGGTTCTATCCGCCCCTACACGACACGTCCAAAAGTTTTCACCGCATCGATTGGTTTAACAACTACGTGGATACCTACCTCGATTTAGACGTAAAAAATCAAATAAACCACAGCAATATTTCTACTTTCAAAAAGTTCATTCAAATATGCGCTATATATAGCGGGCAGCTATGTTCAATGGATAGCATTGCTCGCGAAATTGGTGTTTCGGCTCCAACTGTAAAACAGTGGTTGTCAATCTTAGAATCGTCGTTTATAATACATTTTTTATATCCTGAAACTCAAAATCTTGGCAAGACCTTAGTTAGAACCCCCAAGCTTTATTTTACTGATTCTGGGCTGCTTTGCTATCTGTTGCGCATCGAGACCCCCGAAGAGTTGATTCTTCACCCGAAGAAAGGCGCAATAGTGGAAACTTTCGCTATTGGCGAATTGCTTAAAAACAGGCTTAATAGTGGTAAGCAGCCTAATATTGCTTTCTTTCGCGACTTAAGGGGCTTTGAGGTGGATATTGTTGCCGATTGGAAGCGCACATTTGCAATAGAAATAAAAAGCACTATCGAGGCTGAACAAAAACTTTCGGGAAACGCTCGAAAATACGTTGCCTTGCGCAACGACAACAATAGCCGTGGAGCGGTGTTCTACCTCGGCGATTTAAGCGCTCAAATCAACGGTATAGACTACGTGTCGTGGAAGGACTGGGGCGTTTATGCCGATAACGAGTAGTTTTGAGGTAAAATAAGGTGATAGTGTTTGTAGCACTACGTTTTTCGTTTCAGCCGCTGCAAAAGTTCGGGCTTGCGGAACGGATATGTTGTGCAGATATGGTCGAATGTTTTGGCTGATATTATTGTTGCTGCAATTGCTATAAAAGATAGAGCTATAAAAACAGATAGTTCGTGCTGGAGGTACAGTGCGTTTAGCTTACATAGAATTGCACCACGTGTGGTGTTTTCGTAATAGTTTACGCAGAGTAGAATTGGAGTAAATCCAATAATTTGTGCGATAATGGTTATGTAGGAGAGCCTTTTGTTGCGAGTCCACACTACCAATCCAAATACGGAAATAATAATATAAAAAGCCCAAAATAGAAATATATTTGCAACTGTTAGCCAGTTTGTTGTATTCGTAAAAAATAATTGTATGCCTAAAATTAAAAATAGTATCAGAATATAGAATTGTGCTTCAGCTATTGTAATTATTAACCATTTTAAGCTCGTTGAACAAGGGAGAGCGATGATATGTTGTGGGTCTAAAGGCAATAAATGTTGTGGGATACGAAACTCAGCAACTGTGCACACCGATGCCCCAATTGCAAATATGGCTGCTAATGGCATAAAGTCTGTGGTTACCCAAGCAAGAAGCCATACTGTTAACTGCATAATTATGCCAAATGTGAGAAATAATGTTTTTGAGCTGTTATCGGTTATTTCAATTTTCCATATTTTTAGATAATGATGTACGACAAATCGTACCATGGACGTAACGCCATGGTAAGACAATTGTCTGTTGCGGTAGGATAAATTCAAACTATAAATAGTAATAGCTTATCCAATTGAAGCGCAAGCATCTCTGTCAGCTAACGATAGTCCTAAAGCGACTGCGCTTACAATTAATCCTACTCCGCCTGTTGCTATACCTGCAGCTATAGCTGCTGCACCCCATAGAATGCTTGCAGCACTTATCACTTGACTAGCGCACCCCAGTGCACCACCCCCATTAGTTTCCTCCATCTCCTGGAGGCTAAGAGCGCGAGGCTCTTCTGAAATTGAATTGTACATCTTATAAAAGTTTTGGTTGTTCCTACCTTATGGTAGGATACTGCAAAGTTATAACGCCCAACTGCCGTTTGCAAATGTTTTGTCCTGAGAGTTTTTGATTTTTTGCAGTGAAAAATGATACAGATTAGAGGTAGCGGTGTTTGTATGGAGTGAAAGTATTTTTCGGTTTTTGGTAAAAAATGTCCTGAATGCTGCGGGGGGGGATGGTTGTGTTGGGTAGATTTCAAGCGTCAAACCGCTGCGCTTATCCCCATCATCTCGCGCCACGCTGCGCTATAGGCGTTGTCCGACTGCATCAGCTGCTGGTGCGAGCCTTCGGCGGCGATTTGGCCGTTGGATAGCACCGCAATGCGGTCGGCGTGGGCGGCCACCGTGGGGCTGTGCGTGATGCACAGGATGCCCATGCGCTCGCGGAGCGCGAGCAGTAACCGTAGCACAAACGCCTCGGTAGGGCTGTCGATATGGGCGGTTGGCTCATCGATGAGCAGCAGTTGGGGTTGGCGCACCAACGCACGGGCAAGCCCCACCAGCTGCCGCTGCCCGCCCGATATGGGCACACCGCCCTCGCCCAGCATGGTGAGGTAGCCCTGCGGAAAGCGTTCGAAATGCTCGCCCAAGCCCAGTTCGCCGACGATGCGCAGCGCCCGCTCTGCAGCCTCGGGGCGGTCGTCCATCACTATGTTGGCCAGCAGCGGCGCGTTGAGCAGCCCCACGTGCTGCGGCACCACTCCCAGCAGCGCGCGGTAGTGCTGTAGCGGCAGCTGGCCGATGTCGGTGCCGTTTAGGCTGATGCGTCCGCCCTCGGGCGTATAGAATCGCTGCAGCAGCCCCATGATGGTGCTCTTGCCCGACCCGTTGTCGCCCCAGAGGGCAACCATCTGTCCACGTTGTACGCTCAGGCTCAGCCCATTGAGCAGCTGCCTGCGACCTGCGTAGCGGAAATCTACGTTTTCTATCTTTAGCTCCTCAAACTCAATGGGTACGGATGTTTCAGTCGTTTGCGTTGTTTCCTTCTCCATGCTGGCGAACTCGTACATACGCTCAAATGCCACCCGTGCGCCCTGAATCTGCACGTTGGCGAAGGCTATGCCGGCCACGGCTGGCAGCAGCGTTCCGCTGAGCGAGAACACGGCCATGAATGTGCCCGCTGTCATGTCGCCGCTCAGCATTTGATGCGCCGAGAGCAGCACCACCAGCGCAATTGCGAGCAGTCCGACCAATTCGGCGCGTATCTGCACCAGCACACCCAGCTGCCCAAGGTTTAGCATTTTGCCCTGTAAATCCCTAAAAATCTGCATTGCAGTACGTGCGAATAGTACTTCGCGGCCAAGTGCCTTTATTGGTTCGATGTTGTGCATGGTGCTGATGTAGTTGCTCTGGTTGAGCGCGTAGGCCGACATCACCCCCTGCTGCTGGCGCATGATGCGCCCGTGGTGGCGCACGGCTACGGCGGCATAGAGCGGTATGCAGCCCAGCAGCACCAGCCCGATTGTTGAGCTATACGCCCAAATGGCCACAAGCGCGGCCACGGCCATCAGCGCGTTGATGAGCAGCTCGCCGAACACGAACGACACCGTTTGCTGTATGCGCCCCACATCGTTGAGGCGGGCCACCATGTCGCCCGTGTGGCGGCTGTCGAAGAACGGTTTGGGTAGCAGCATCAAGTTCGACAGAAAGCTGCCCACTATGCGGTTGTTTATGCTGAAGCCCTGTCGCAGCATCAGGTGCTGGCGGCGGTAGGCTAGCGCAAGGCGCGTGAGCAATATGCCGATTAGCAGTGCTATGGAGGCGTAGATGCGCACCTTGTCGCCCGAGGGTATTAGCGTGTCGATGAACGCCTGGGCGAACACCGCCGTGGCCAGTCCGAGCGTGGCCATGGCAATGCCCAGCAGCAGGGCGGTGGTGAGTGCGCCCATATCGTCGCGCAGCAGGCTCCATAGCCACGGCCAAGGGCGTTCTATCGTGCGCTGTTGGCTGTTTGCGCCCTCGGCGGGATGTAGCGCGAGCAGTTTTTGGCTCTGCCAAACGCCCAGCAGTTCGGCCTCCGATAGCCATTGTAGGCCCTGAGCAGGGTCGCCTATCAGGAACTGCCCCTGAGCATATTTGTAGCACACCACATAGTGCAACATTGTTTTTTGCGATACAATATGCAGTATTGCTGGGTTTGATAGCGATTTTATATAATCTATGTTGGCCTGTATTCCTTTGGCCTCAAAGCCAATGCTGCGGGCGGCTTGATACATGCCGAGCATGGTGGTGCCTTGCTGTGTGGTGCCGCTGGCAATGCGCAGTGCCTCGGCGTTGGGCCTATGGCCGTGGTATTTTAAAATGCTGCAAAGGCAGGCTATGCCGCAGTCGGAATGGTCCTTTTGGCGGGTGAAGCTGCGCCTATACTGTTTCGGAATTTTTAGTGTGTTTTTCATTTTTTTCGGTTTTTGACAAGGGGGCATGCCCCCTTGTTTTAGCCGATTTGTCTTGGCCCTCTTGTTTCTTTCTTTGCTTTATTTCGACTTCCTTATCATCAGCTTGGGGTCGGTGAAGCCTTTGCGTTTGAGCACCATCCGCCCGCGTGTGTCGAACACCGCCACTGATGGTGCGGGCCACGAGCGGTAGGGCTCCTGGGTGTGGATGTCCGAAATTTTTAGCAGCTCGATGTTGGGATGGTCGAACAGCCCAAACTCGGCCACCACCGAGTGCAACGTGGCTATGCTTTGGTGCGAGAGCAGCACGAGGTTGTAGTGCCGATAGGCCGTGTCGGTGAGCAGCTCCAGCTCTGAGCGGCAGATGCCGCACTCGGTGTTGAACACCAGCACCATGGTGGTGTCGCCGTTGCATGGCTCCAGGGTGGTGAGCACGCTGTCGAGCGTTAGCGCCGTGATGCTGCAGCGGGGCGGCACGGCTTGGGCCCTTCGTTCCCTGATTTTGGGTATCAGCACTTGGTGGCAGAATAGCGCGAAAAGGCTGGCCAACGCCAATGCGATTAGTTTGCTTTTATCCATAGGTAAGTGATAAATAGGTTGTTATCATAGCCACAATGAGCAATAAGAAGCCGTAGCCCTTGAACACTGTGGATAGGCTCTCCACGAAGTTTTGGTGGTTGTAGTTTGATAAACAGTAGGCCATGGCGGTCATGTAGAGCACCTGTGACAGATTGAACATGCGCAGCGGCTCCACCAACCACTCCAGCCCATCTATACCATCGACAAGCGCGCCTAACGATAGGTGATGGTCGATGCTGATCTGCTGCAGCTCCTGCAGGTCGCTCACGCCGTGCAGCAACACTATGCCCAGGTTGGCTATGGCCACCACCAGCAGCACTATCTCGCTCACCAGCACCGACTTGTATATCTGCCCGAACGTTATGCCCTCTTCGCCCAACATCAGCTTTTCGGTGAGCATGGTGCTGGCGGCCACAAACCCACAGACGAACAGTTGCCGCAAAGCCATGATAACAGGCGTTAGCGCATAGCCAACCCACTCCCATTTGTGCTGAAAGTCGATGGCGCGTTGAATGTAATGCTCGGGCATTTGACCCGCGAACGAGTTGTAAAGCACCCCATCGGTAAGCACCTTGGAGTTGGTGAATAGGCTGATGTCTATATAGATACAAGCAATTACTACGAACAGCACGTAGCCATTGCTCTCCAGCAGCCTTTTAACAATCTTTTTCATTACGCAGCGTGTTTTTAAGGTTGGCGGGCAGATTGTTCAGGTATTTGTGCGATACCGCTATGCGGATGTTATCTGCCATCACCACAATGGGTTGTGATTGACACTCTATGGTCGCAATGGCACTGGGATTTACCACCGCCCAGCGGTTGAGTTGTACCAGTTCGGGCTGCATGGCCATCATTTGCCGCAGCGGAGTGCTGCTCACATAGAGCGGCCCGCCCTGCGTGCCCACAAGGCAGATGCCGTAGAGTATGCAGGCGTAGAGGTATGACTCTGGCAGGGGTGCGCCGTTGGGTAGGCGGCGCAGCCTCATGTCGGACACAGGTATGGCTTTGCCCTGTGGCAGGGCAATCTCCTTATCGCAGAACCACTGCAGGGCAGCAGGGTGTACGATGAAGTTGCGGTGGCAGCGCACAAAATGGTATTGGTGCAATTGTGGTTCTATGGCAGAAAGGCACATAGATATGCGCAGTGGAGGCTTGCCGCAGCCGCGCCACTGGTGCACGGTACATTCGCGCCTATGCCCCTCTATGTAGGCGATGTGCTCGAGTGGGACCGCCCTGTACTCGTCCCGCCCTATCTTGAGGTTGATGTGCATGCTCATAGGGCAGGAGTGTTATGGTTTGTTGTAAAACTGTTAAAAACAGCTAATGGGGGGGGGGGGGTAAAAATGATTTTTGTTTTGGGTTTCATGGTGCGGGTGGTTATTATTTTCTGTTTGTGTTTTTGGCAACTACTTCGGGTGAGCAGAATGGCCTACGCATGATTATGTGCTTAATGAGCATAGCAGATAATGGTAGTGAAATTACTGCGGTGCATGCTATGACTATACCTAAAGAGTGCGAGTTCAGTAGAAAATCGTTAGCCTGTATGAGCATGCCCCTACCTGAACCAGCGTAGAACGAAGCAAAACAGGTTAAAGGAAACAAGAAGAGCATGTAAATATATATGCCTATCGGCAAGCGTTTTAGGATAGCAAATACGACGGAAATAACAGACAACACAGCAATCAAATAACCTATCAATATTGGAATGCACTTGGGTTCGTATAATGCAAATACCGTAGTACATATCAGTATAGAGACAGAAGACATATCAAAAAATAGTGTAGCTAAATAACGATATATGCTCATTTTTACACCACAGATAGGTATAATATTCTGAGTATCAACTGAAAAGTGGGTTATGCTATGTGATTTTATTAAGTAAATCAAAGATGGCATTATCATGAAAAAGCCAATGAAATGCAGTTTTGTAAATATGATAAAAATTATTGCAACAATAGGCATCAGCAAAGACAATATGGCGTTTGCGATGCTGTACCTAAAAATCAATTTATTTTGATAGTATAATAGTGTTTTCATGAGTGGATATACTATTTCTTTCTGTGGTATCTGTTCCGTTCTATTGAGGCTGTGGTGTAGAACGGTTTTTTGTGGAGTAATGCTTTGCTGAAGTGGATGTATAGCAGCAGAGAGCAAAACAATATCGCGATTGCAATTGCAGTATGCATAGGCCAATACTCTATCAATTTTTGTTCGGTCTGTTGCGCGTGTGGGTATAAATGCTCTGCGATTTTTGTTGCTATCATGGCTATTGCGACCCATAAACCATTGAACCATTTGGCTAAGCCTTGCCGTTTTATGAGTAACGATGCGTAGGATATGAGCATTGAGTTTGCCATGAATAAACAAAGTGCCGCTATAAGATACTGTGGAGCATGAATTGCTAAAAGTGTTAGGTGTCCGATAATGAGTATGTTGCTAATATCAAAAAAATCGATGAATGCTAAGCGTATCAGCATCGAACGTACAGTTCCATACGGGGAATAAATGTGCTGTGCGTCTATGGAATAATAATATTGCTTGTGATATTTTGCAGGCCATTGCAGTAGCAATAAAATGGGATATAGGAGAACATATAACGCATTATGGTGTGCCAAAATAATAATTGCAATTTGCACAGCCGTGCATAGTATGAAATTTATTGTTTCGTGTTTAAATTGCGCTAATGACCTTATAAATAGTTTGTTGCTACATATATATGTGTTTGGTGTCATGGTGTTAGCGGGAAAAAATTGTTTAGAACAAGTAGTTTTTGTTGTATTTTTGGATAACCGTAGGGCTTGGAAAAGGAGAGGAAGATAGGTAGCCACGAATATGGCGCGATACGCCGTAGGCCACCAGCATACAAGCCACTGCCAGCACAACGCAGACCACAGCCTCGTGCTGCTGGTAGAATGCCTCAAAGGTATCCAAAAATGTGTGTTGTTCTGGATGACCACATTTATATGCGATGGGAATGAGTGCAAAACTACTAAAACTGCCACATAGCTTGGCCGCCACCGAACATTTTGCGCTGCGCGTGGCTAACATTTTGATGTCGGTGAATATCATTGATGCTATAGCGTGCATCAGCACTATGTTGAGCGCGAAAATGGGCGAGGTGTGTCCGGTAACATAATAGGCAAACAGCAACCCAATTGGCATTATGGAGAGCGATATCGCATCGGCTGTGCAGATTGATATGAATTTGCGAAAGGTGCTATCTGCTTGTATTATGCGTTGCGAAATATCTGTAAAAATGCCCCGTTTTATGACATACATAAATGGCAAAACGCCATTTATGAGTGCAGCGATTATCGAGTATGAGGGTAGTTGAGCCGTATCGATAGAGAGGATGAATATAAGCGGATAACCCAGAAACATCACCATTATTGCAATGTCTGTTGTAAATTTAAAGCTTCGCAAATATAAGTTGAATGTTTGCATTGTGATTTTAATGCGTAAAGGCAGAAGAAATTACTCTTCCGCCTTTACTTTTGTGGTTTTGGGGTGATTAGTAGGTTGGTGAGTAGCAGTCAAATGCGTATGCGGCAAGCAGGTCGCTTGCTGCGCCAATAAAATAGCCTGCACCACCTGTTAGAAAGCCGCCGGCTAGACCTGCTATTGCTAGGATATGCAGCCCGCCGCAAACAATTTCTTTTTTTGCGCTGTGTCCACCATTCGTTTCCTCCATCTCCTGGAGGCTAAGAGCGCGGGGCTCTTCTGATTGTTTTGTTTGCATAATGCATTAGTTTTTGTTGTTCCCATCACTATTGATGGGATGCTGCAAAATTACAGCCCCAATATGCTCTATTCTCAAATTTGTCCTGAAATTGATGCATTTTTTGGGTACTTAATGCTTACGGAGCAATGCCCTCAGGGGTTACGCGGGGAAAAAATTTTTTTCGTGTTTTTCCTGAAATCTGTCCCGAATGTTTGGGAAGTTGGGGTGTGGCGAGGATGCCCATTGTGTTAATATGTTGTCAACCAAACACTTGCAGATAAATCTTGATGCGATGATATTTAAGGTGTTGATTATCAAGTCAATGCTTGCCTGGGTCTTAGTTGGGCAGGTAGCTTGCCTTCTGCCGCCACCGTTCAGCCCCCTCCATCGGCCATTATTGCCACGGGCCTGGGCTGGAGCTCTATGTTGGTGATAGCACTGGGATTTACCACCGCCCAGCGGTTGAGCGGCAGCAGGTGTGGGCTGCATGGCCAGCAGCCGCGCCAGCGGGGCTTTGCTCGCGTAGAGCGGGCCGCTATGGGTGGCTGTAGGCAAAGCAGGAATAAATTTCCCCCTAAAACCCGCCACCCCCTCCCGCTCCATTTAGTGCCATGTTGCCCCATTTTGGACTTAAAACACTAAAATTCAGAGAAATAGCCTTAAATCGCTTGTAAAACACTGTAAAACAGCGATTTGAATGGGGGCAACCTAGACACAAAAAATCGAAAAAAACGCAGTTTTTGTGCCCTTGTAAACGATTGTAAATCAATACGATGAAAAATTTTTCGAAAAATGTTTGGAGAGAATGGAATCTTGTGTTATACTTGCCGCCGTGGTTGATCATCACAGAAGTCGCCTTGGAGGCCGTTCCCTTGCTATATGGGGAATAAGCTCAGGCATTGAGGCGGCTGTCGGCGAAAGCCCTTTGAGCGGGGCCGAGCAGGTGCTCACCACAGTTCTCCGTGGGGCTACGGGCTAGGCCGGCCCAAGGCAGTACGGAAGGATGCTCTGCGTTGCGTAAAAGCGCGGGCAGTGTTCTCCCATGGGCTGTTCTGTGTCCATGGATTCTGGCGCGGCCATGGAACGCGCCGGTGTACTTCTGTGGTGCAGAGGGCGGGAGCCCTG
>JAFWUG010000023.1 GCA_017524185.1 Bacteroidales bacterium | reverse complement strand
TTTTGGAGCAATGCCAAAAAGTATGTGGGGTTTGGGGCAAAGCCCCAAGCGTACCATGGCGTTTACGTGTTGGGGGTGATTGTGGATAATCATTTTTTCGAAAAGCGGATTCCCTATCAAAAACCTCCTTTGCAAAAGCGGATTTGCATCGTCAGCACAGCAAACATCGATTATTGCAGCGTTATAGACATATTGCCCTTTATAGAGGGCAGATTCCAAAGAAGTCTGCCCCCTAAGCAGTGCAAATTCGGCAATCACCTATTTATCAGTAGCTTACATGCAACAACATCCACTGCATCTGCTTGCAATGGCTCTTCTCAGCTTAAAATAGACAACAGGACTATGCCCTGAAAAAAAACGCCAAAAGCACCACCAGCATGGAGAGGGCTATTAAACCAAATACGACGATAATCAGAATACCGTAGAATCGCCACAAATTCCTGTTTATCTTGAAAAATTCGAGCGTATGCAGATTGTCCTTACACTCAACAGCAAACATGGCTGCCGATGCCGCCTTGAAACAATAGACAACGGGCACAATATACACCGGAACAAAAATAAGATAGATAAGCCCCAAGGCGGTTGTCTTTAGGAGCCCTATGGCACCCGACAGCATCATCAAAGCACAAACAATGCCCATAACGCCAAAAAATCGCATCCATTTTGCAGTGGACACACTGTATTGCTTGGCCTCCTCTATTTGCTGTAAGTACTTTTCTTCCACTCCAAAAGCCAATAGACTTACTACACCAACTGCGACACAATGGCCACCACGCCCACCACGGCGCAATAGGCGGCAAACCAGATGAGCTTGGCGCGTTTCACCAGCTCAATCATAAACTTGCAGGCCAGCAGGCCGAATACGTAGGCCGAGATGAAGCCCGCCAGTAGCGCACCGCTCGATATGCCCGAGGTGGAGGCCGAAAAGTCGCCGCCCACCAGCTCCAGGAACGCTTCGCCCAAGATGGGCACCAGCACCATCAGGAACGAGAATTTAGCCATCTCCTCCTTCTTTACGCCCAGCAACAGACCGGTGGCAATGGTGCTACCCGAACGCGACAGCCCGGGCAACACTGCAACGGCCTGGGCTATGCCCACCACCAGCGCACTGCCAAAGCCAATGCTGCGACGCTCGGCAAAGCGCACAAAGTGCGTCAGCGCAAGCAGCAGCGCGGTGATTAGCAGCATGATGCCCACCAGCAGCACGCCCTCGCCAAACAATGCCTCAACCTGATCCTTCAGGAACAGTCCCACCAGCAGCACGGGAATCATCGATACAAGAATCTTGCAGGCGTACTGCATCTCGTCGTTCCACCTAAATTTTAACACTCCCTGCAGCAGCTTCCAAATCTCCATCCACAGCACGGTGATGGTACTACAGACGGTGGCCGCGTGCACCACCACCTCAAAGGCCACGTTCTCGGTGGCCTCAACGCCCAGCAGCGCACGACCAATGATCAGATGCCCGCTGCTGCTCACGGGCAAAAACTCCGTAAGGCCCTGTATCAGACCCAAAATTAGCGCTTCTATTATGCTCATGGTTATTCGGCCTTGGGACGACGCATGATGGCGTAGATCTCGAACGCAAAGCCTGCCAGCACCACAATGGGGGCCAGCGTGATGCGGCGGAAGCTGAATATGGCCTCGTCGAACTGGTTGGGGTCGTCGCTGCCGCCGCCAGCCATCAAGATGAATCCGAGTATAACAATGCCAAAGCCTATCAGCAGCAGCTTGTAGTTGTGCCGGCTCATGGCAAATTTGCCGTCGTTGTCAGCCGCCACGGGCTGTTTGGGTGTTTCAGTGTTTTTGCTCATTGTTTGCTTATTTTGATGCCAAATGGTGGCAGTATATTGCTGTATGTCAGTTTATTAGTAATACAAATCGCCGCTGTTTAGGCGTAGATATTTATTCACCGAGAGCGATGTGGATATGAGGTTTATGCCGATGCCCAGCAGCAGCAGCAACGCATACACGGCACCGATGTGCAGCGGGCTAACAATCTGTGTGATGTCGGCTATCTCGGTGCTGATGGCGTAGAGCAGCGCGGTGAGCAGCAACATGGCCAGCAGGGCGGCGTAGAGCCCGTGCAGCATACCGCGCACCACAAACGGGCGGCGTATGAAACTCCAGTTAGCACCAACAAGCTTCATGGTGTTGATTATGAATCGTTTGGAGTACACCAGCAGCCGCACCGTGTTGTTAATCAGCACCAGGGCCAGGAATAGCATCAGGGCAGCCACGCCCAGCACCACCAAGCTGATTCGGTTCACGTTCTCGTTCACCAGGCTCACGAGCGACTTTTGGTAATCCACCTCCTTGATCTGCGCAAACTGTTCGAGCCATTGCTCAATCTTGGCAATGCTGTCGTTGTTGGCATATTGCGCATGAAGGCGCACGTCGATGAAGGCCGACAGAGGGTTGTAGCCCAGATACTCCACAAAGTCGGTGCCCAAATCCTGCTCCATGAGCTGCGCGGCATCGCTCTTGCTGTAGTATTGGGTCGATTTGACGTAGTGCGAAGCGTCGAGCACCTTGCGCAGGTAGTTGGCCTCGGTGTCGCTGGTGCCGTCTTCGATGTAGATTGAGAATCCGATGTTCTCCTTTACGAAAGCCGAGAGCGAGCGGGCCGAGAGCACCAGTATGCCCACAATACCCACCATGAACAGCATTAGCGCAATACTGATTATGGCCGAGAGCGATGAGCTCCGAAGCCGTTTGCGGGTGGCTGTTTCCTTTTTGCTCGACATGTGTTGCTATGCTATGTGCTGCACCGTCAATCAGCTTAATGCATAATCGACGTGCGGTGCAAATTTAGGCATTATTTGCGTAACAGCATTGCAAATTGCTGCTTTTTGCCTAATTTTGTACACACGCCAATGCCCCACACGTAACCGTAGAAAGGTTTCAGAGCGTATAAATACTAAAATTTGGAACACGATGAAACGATTCACCTTAATTATTGCAGCCATGGCCGTAGCAATCTCGTGCTGCGGACAAAAGAACAGCAAGACCAAAACCTTGGTAGCCTATTTTTCAGCCACGGGCGTAACCGAGCGGGTGGCCAACAGCATAGCAACAGCCACAAATGCCACGCTCTACAGAATCACACCCGAACAACCCTACACCGCCGCCGACCTCGACTGGACCAACAAGCAGTCGCGCAGCTCGGTGGAGATGGCCGACCGCAATTCGCGACCCGCCATTGTTGCCAACCTCGAAAACGCCGACCAATACGACGTAATATACATCGGATTCCCCATTTGGTGGTACACCTATCCCACCATAATCAACACGTTTTTAGACACCTATAAGTTCGAGGGCAAAACACTGATACCCTTTGCTACATCGGGCGGTAGCAGCATCAACAAGTCGATGACCGACTTCAGGCTGCAATACCCCAACATCAAATGGCGCGATGGCCGTCTGTTCAACAATTCAACGGACAAGGACATAAAGGACTGGGTGAAAAGCAACCAAAAATAGCACATCCAAATCGAGCAAACATAGCATAACAAGTGTTTGTAGGATTGCAATAGTATTGCAGCCCTCTTTTTTCGATGGCATAGTATCATACGCTTACGGGCATTGGGGTGCAACACTGTGTACCGCAAAAACACCGATGTATACTACTATTACACATCAGTGTCATACTGTTTTATTCATTGCCTCGCACAGCCAATCGCTTATGCGTGTTGTATTTTTTGTGATTACAACTATCTGTAAATCAACAAATTACCCATCAATGTACATTTTTGGTGCTGCAAAAATCGGTAAAAAGTGCTAATTTTGCGGACTAAAACGATTGTTGAAACCACTTTAATATGCAGAATAGATACAGGCTGGGGCTTACAATGCTAGCGCTTGTTGCGTTGGCTACATCATCGGTTGCGGCACAGGAGAGCAAGAAACACAAAAAACAAGTCTTCGACCGTGGCATTGAGCAGAGCCTATTTGTGCCTAAGCATCAGTATTTTGCAGGATTTGGTGCATCGTATACCGTGGTAGAAAGCAACGACTACCGCCTGCTGGTGATGGAGGACCTGCGCGGTGAGGGCTACTCGCTGAGCGTAAGCCCCTACATGGGCTACACCTTCGCCGACAACATGGGCGCGGGTGTGCGCTTCCGCTACAAGCGCACTATGGTCGATTTGCGGGGCGTAACCATCTCGCTGAGCGAGGGGCTGTCGTTCGGTCTCAACGATGCCTACATGATAACCCACTCCTACTACGGCACGGCTTTCTTCCGCAGCTACGCCAGCATTGGCAACAGCAAGCGGTTCGGTTTTTACAACGACATACAGGTTACCCTGGGCGGCGGTCAGAGCAAGACGACCCTGGGCAAGGGCGAAACCCAAACTGGCACCTACCAAACCTTCAAGGAACTCGAGGTGGGCATTGTGCCCGGGCTGGTGGCCTTCTTCAACAACTTTGCGGCGGTCGATGTGTCCATATCCGTGCTTGGCTTCAACGTCAAGCGGGTGGATCAGGTCACCAATCAGGTGTACAAGGGCGGGATGAAGTCCACCGCAGCCAACTTCCGTCTCAACCTATTGAGCGTAAACCTCGGTGTGTCGTTCTACATACCCACGCTAAACCCATTCTAAGCCATGCGAAGCGTTAAAGCCATACTGCTGAAGCTGGCCGTGGTGGTGGCCCTGCTGGTGGTGTCGTGCATCGAGAACGACATCCCGTATCCCATCATCGTAGCCGAGATATTGGAATTCGAGGTCGATGGGCAAATAGGGGAAGCGCAAATCGATACCGAAAAACGCGCCGTAACATTCGAGGTCGCCGACAGCATCGATTTGCAGCACCTGTACATCACCAAATTCAAGGTGGGCAGCAAGGTGCAGCCAACATCGGTGGGCGAGGGGAGCACTATTAGTTGTGTTGATAGCCTCGAGCTCTTCCTCGAAACCTACCAGC
>JAFWUG010000002.1 GCA_017524185.1 Bacteroidales bacterium | reverse complement strand
TTCCAAGCCGAACAGTCGAAAATTGCCATAGCCACAGGCGGTTTCATAGGCAAAGGTCCAAGCAAATCGACCCAGCGCAACATACTGCCCCACCCCTACTCCGACTTCATTTTTGCCATAATAGTGGAGGAATATGGGCTGTTTGGCGGCGCACTGGTGGTGCTGCTCTACCTGGTGCTGCTCTACCGCGTGGGGGTGATTGTTAGACGCGAAAAATACACATTCCCCGCTTTTTTGGCCTTTGGGCTGGCAATGCTAATGGTGCTGCAAGCCCTAATAAACATGGCCGTGGCCGTGAACCTGATTCCTGTTACCGGACAAACCTTGCCCCTGGTAAGTATGGGCGGCACATCGCTACTACTCACCTGTGTGGCGTTCGGTATGATATTGAGCGTTAGCAGAGTACAGAATAAAAAAGAACTTTTCGATGGAGAACAACCCGTTACGGATAATAATTAGCGGCGGAGGTACGGGCGGACATATATTCCCCGCCATCTCGATAGCCAACGCCCTACGCGAACTACGTCCGGATGCCGAAATCCTATTCGTTGGGGCGCAAGGACGCATGGAAATGGAACGCGTTCCGCAAGCCGGATACCCAATAGAGGGGCTGCCAATATGCGGTTTCGACCGCAAGCACCTGCTGCGCAACGTAGGTCTGCCCTACAAAATTTGGCAAAGCTCCAGACGGGTGAAACGCATCATCAAAACATTCAAACCACACGTAGCCGTGGGTGTGGGCGGATATGCCAGTTTCCCAACATTGGCTGCCGCCGCCCAAATGCACATTCCTTGCCTGATTCAGGAGCAGAACTCGTTTGCGGGCAAAACCAACAAAATGCTTGGCAAGTCGGCACAAAAAATATGCGTGGCCTACAGCAATATGGAGCGATTCTTTCCAGCCGAAAAAATAATGCTCACAGGCAATCCGGTTAGGCAAGACCTGGAGCCCATACGCGTTAGCCGCGCCGAAGCACTACAACATTTCGACATTCCGTCCGACCACCGCGTGCTGCTGGTTATAGGCGGAAGCCTAGGCGCACGCACCATCAACCGCAGCCTGCTGGCGGGCATTGATGCGCTGGCGGCTCAGCCCAAACTCACCGTGATTTGGCAAACGGGCAAGCTCTACCTCAACGAGATACAACAAGCCCTAAACAGCATGACCAACGCCAGCAACATACGCCTACACGGCTTTCTGAACCGCATGGACATGGCCTATGCCGCCGCCGATGCAGTAATATCGCGTGCTGGAGCATGTTCCATCTCGGAGCTGTGCCTGGTGGGACGCCCAGCCATACTGGTACCCTCGCCCAACGTGGCCGAGGATCATCAAACACACAACGCCCGTGCGTTAGCCGACCGTCAGGCTGCCCTAATGATTGCCGATGCCGACGCACCCGAGCAACTAACCCAGCAAGCCATAGCCCTAATCAACGACGAGGCTCTCCGCGTGCAACTGTCGCAGAACGCCCTACAGATGGCCACTCCCCGCTCGGCACACATCATAGCGCAGCAAGTGCTAAATCTATGCAAATAGACAACGCCAATGGAAAGCAACACACACACATACACCCTAAAAAACGCCAAACGCGTCTATTTTGTTGGCATTGGCGGCATTGGCATGAGCGCACTGGCTCGCTACTTTGTTCAGGCAGGCCTAAGCGTGGCGGGCTACGATCGCACCCCCTCCGACATCACCCACGCCTTAGAGCAGGTGGGCGTTGACATACACTATGAGGACAACACCGCGCTAATTCCCGCCGAATATACCAACCCCGATGGAACTTTGGTGGTTTACACCCCCGCCATAGCCGCCTCCCACAGCGAACTGAACCTATTTCGCCAAGGCGGATTTACGCTGCTGAAACGGGCGCAGGTGCTGGGAGCCATATCGCGCCAGCACAAAACGCTGGGCGTGGCTGGCACACACGGCAAAACATCGACCAGCACCATGCTTGCCCACATCTTGGGACAATCGGCCATGGGCTGCGACGCACTGGTGGGCGGACTCTCCAAAAACTTTAGCAGCAATCTGCTACTGGCCAATCGGGGCGCAAACCTACTGGTGGTCGAGGCCGACGAGTTCGACCGCAGTTTCCTCACCCTCACCCCACATCTGGCTGTGGTTACATCCACCGCCCCCGACCACCTCGACATCTACGGAACGCCCGAAATGGTGTACGAAGCGTTTGAGCAATATGCCGCCCGCATCGAACCCAATGGTTTTTTGGTGAAAAGGTATGGTTTAGATTTCGCCCCAAGCATGGCCAATGGCGTGCGCACGCTCACCTACGGCATGAAAGTCGAGGCCGACATATACCCCAGCAACATCAGCCTGCACAACGGGCTATACCACTTCGACCTAAACACCCCGCAGGGCATAATTTCTAACCTACAACTGGGCATTCCTGGTTTGTATAATCTCGAAAACGCAATGGCCGCAGCGGCTGCGGCTCTATCGGTGGGCATACAGCACAACGAACTGCGCAGGGGCTTAGCCTCTTTTGCAGGCGTAGTGCGCCGCTTCGACATGCGCTACCGCTCAAATCGAGCAGTCTATATTGACGACTATGCTCACCACCCCGACGAAATACGCGCCACAGTGGAGTCGCTGCGGCAAACATTCCCAGGACGTGCCATAACGGGCATATTCCAACCCCACCTCTACACCCGCACCCGCGACTTTGCCCAAGGCTTTGCCCATGCCCTCGACAGACTGGACCGAGCCTACCTGCTCGACATCTACCCCGCCCGCGAGGAACCAATTCCAGGCATCACAGCGCACTCCATAGCCAACCTGATGCAACGTCCCGCACCAGTGCTAAGCCGTCAGGAATTACTCCAAAAACTTGCCCACGAACCCATAGATGTACTAACCACCATGGGTGCTGGCGACATAGACCGACTTGTAGCGCAAATAGCCAACCTGCTGGAACAACGATTCGGAACAAATACCGCCACCCAATAACACCACGGCACATAGCATTATGACCCGTCGCATAAAAATAATCCTCTTCATAGCAATATGGCTCGGCCTTATAGCCTATTTAGTGCTGAGCCTAAGCTATTCGGCTCAACGAGCCGACGAGGTGGTGTGCAAACGGGTGAGCATAAACATTACCGACAGCAGCGACTACCGATTCGTTACGCCCAAAATAGTACGCCAAAAACTCACACAATCGGGACTTATGCCCCTAGGCATTCCCATGCATAGCATCGACCTGCACACGCTCGAACAGCAAGTGGCGCAGATGATGGCCGTGCGAGAGGTTCAGGTGCATGCATCGAACGACGGCGTGCTGCGCATCGACATAAAGCAACGACAACCAATAGTGCGCATTTTCAATGCCAACGGGGTGAGCTACTACGTGGACAGCCAAGGGCTAATTATGCCATCGATGCCCAACTTCACGGCGCACGTACTGGTGGTATCGGGCAACATCAAAGAGCCTTTTGTTCCGCGCGCCAACGTAAATGTAATGCATTGGAACGATAGCCTACAGGGCAATAAGAGGCCTTTGATATGCCAACTGCTGGAACTCGCCTCCCACATTGTGGACGACGAATTTTGGCGAGCACAGGTGGAGCAAATCCATGTGGCCACTCCCACCGACATACGCCTAATACCCACAGTGGGGCCACACACCATACTGCTGGGCAGCGCAGAAGGCTACGACCGCAAACTACGCAAGTTGCGCAAGTTCTACTCCGATGCCCTGCCCCACGAGGGCTGGAACACCTATCGGACAATCAACCTGAAATACTCCAATCAGATTATATGTACAAAATGGTGAAATTATGACTACTATAACAACCAACAACCTCATAGCCGCCATAGACCTTGGCACCACCAAGGTGGTAACGCTGGTGGCCAAAGCCAATCCCGACGGCAAATTTGATATTATTGGCCTCAGCACAACCCCGTCGCAGGGTATTGTGCGTGGCTCCATACAGAACATCAGCGACACAGCCACAGCCATGCGCCGCACAATCGACGAGGTACAGGCTCAAACGGGCACAACCATCAAAGCTGCCTACGTGGGCATTGCTGGCGACAACATCCACTACACCATCGACCACGGCTCTTTGGACATAGCCGAAGGCATGGTTAGCGCAGCACACCTGCAAACCCTCGACGCTCAGATGCGCACCCGCGCAACAACCGACAACGAGCAACTGCTGCACGTGCTACCCCACAGCTACATGATAGACGGCGTATCATGCGAACATCCCGAGGGAAAAACTGGCAAACGTCTCGACGGTAACTTTCTGATGGTTAAAAGCAACCGCGTTTCGGTTAAGGCCATCGAGCAATGCCTCTCTATAAGCAACCTAAAAGCGGCAGGAGTGATGCTCGAACCGCTGGCCTCGGCCGAAGCAGTGCTAACCGAAGAAGAAAAAATGGCTGGCGTTGCTCTGGTCGACATCGGCGGCGGCACCACCGACATTGCAATCTATCATGGCGGAAAGTGCCGCTACTCGAGCGTGGTTACCGATGGCGGACAATACGTTACAAACGACATCAAAGCAGCATTCCAGGTTACCGAGGCAGAAGCCGAACAGCTCAAAGTGCAATATGGCTGCGCCCTTGCCACATCGCTTACAAACAAACAAAACATCGGCATCTCACGCTCCAACGGGCAAGCCGACATCAATGTGCCACAGGCACAGCTGGCAGGCGTTATCCAGGCCCGCATGGACAGCATTTGGAATTGCATCCAGCTCAAAATTGAAGAGGCAGGATTCACTGGCAAACTGGGAGCTGGCCTGGTGATTACAGGCGGTGGCGCACTCCTAAAACATCTGCCCCAGCTGTTCAAGTTCAGAGCATCGATGCCAACCCGCATCGGATTACCCATGGTGAATCTGGCAAGCAACTCAACCGAAAGATTCAACACGCCGCAATTCTCCACCGCGCTAGGACTTGTGAAGATGGCCATGCTAAGCAACTCGCCCATAGCCATGGTGGAAGCGAACAACAGCACTGCACCACAGCCCGAACCAGCACCTGCGCCAAACAAACCTGCACCCCAACCCAAAACTAACAAGAAAAAAAAGGGATTTTCCCTTAAAAATATCGGCAACATGATCCAAACTGGAGCCGCCTCTCTATTTGGCGACGACAACGAAAACGAAGCCTTCGAATAGGCCCACACGTAAACACATAAACATCTCATAAACAGATATATAAACCCCACAATTACTCACCCCAAAACACACCACAATGAGCGAAGTTGAATTCGACATCCCACAGAAGTCAGACCCCAATGGCTACCCCATAAAAGTGATAGGCGTAGGCGGTGGAGGCGGCAATGCCGTGAATCATCTACTGAGCCAAAACATCAGAGATGTTAGCCTTATACTGTGCAACACCGACTCGCAGGTGCTAGAAAAAAGTAAAGTACCTACCAAAATAGTACTCGGTGCCACGCTCACCCGTGGCCGTGGAGCAGGCAACGACCCCGAAATGGGCGAAAAAGCCGCCATCGAAAGTTTGCCCGAAATTGAGGAGATACTGAAATCGACCGTTACCGACATGGTGTTCATCACAGCGGGCATGGGCGGCGGCACTGGCACCGGCGCAGCACCCGTAATAGCTAAAGCTGCGCACGATTTGGGCATACTCACCGTGGCCGTGGTGAGCTTCCCCGACAAAATAGAAGGCCCCAAGCGCTTCAACCAAGCCCTGAAAGGCATCGAAAAACTGCGCCAACACGTGGATACACTGCTTGTGGTGAACAACGAGAAAATAATCGATGTGTATGGCGATTTAGACATATCCAACGCATTCTCTAAGGCCGACGAAGTGCTGAGCACAGCTGTTAAGGGCATAGCCGACATGATTAACATGCCCTGGGAGATGAACATCGACATGGCCGACGTGAAAAGCAGCCTACGCAATAGCCAGGTGGCTCTGATGGGCATTGGAATAGCCCAGGGCGAAAACCGCATACAGGAGGCCACCAACATGGCCCTACACTCGCCGCTGCTCAACGACAACAACATCAGCAATGCCCGCGACCTGCTAATCCATATCGCCTACAAAAATAGGGTGGGTATCAAGGAGGCCAAAAACAGCCTCAACATTGTGCAAATGGCGGCAGGCGGAAACGCCAACATGATATGGGGACACGGCATCGACAGCACAATAGAAAACGACGAGGAGGTGAAAATCACAGTGATTGCAACTGGGTTCAACGCCAACAGCCTGCTCGACCGCATTCAGAACGGCCCTACGCAAAAATCGGAACTTCCACCAATGCCGCTATTCCCCAACGATACTAACATTAGCCCTGCCGATACCACCACAAAATATGGCCAATTTATAGCCCAAGACCCAACACCGGCCTACAAAAAGCTGCCATTCGACGAACAGCTGCGACTATTCGACGGCTCCAATAGCAACAACGGTATTGTATCCAGCCCCGACGATGGTCTATAACCAGAATAAGCCCAAAAAACTAAATTGTTCCCATCTCTATCATCTGCACAATCTCCTCAATCAGCGCATCTTCGCCCTTGGGGTCGTAGTCGAGCTTGAGGCTGGAGCCGAACAGGCGGGCCACGCCCTGCCAGAAGCCCGCTGAGAACCCGCCCTTGAGCTCGCGCACCAGATTGTAGGTGGTGTTGCCCGTCTCGCGCTTCACAAGCTTTATAATCAGCTTGCCCTGGGTGATGGTGAGATTGGTGAGCTGACCCTCGTACTGCTTAAAGAGCCGCTTCTCGGTCTCCTTGATGAGCCGCTTGCGCTCGCGGCTGTCGGCCACAAGGCGCAGGGTGTCGTTGAGCACGAGCATCTCCTGCTTGGCAATCTGCGCGTAGGGGTAGGCCTTCTTCAGGTTATGAACCAAGCGGTAGTAGCGGCGCATGTCCACCTTACTCTTGAAACGCCTACGCCCCTTGCAAACCACAACCGGAATCGACATAATTGGAATGGTGTCGCCGTCAATCACCATGGCGTGATACTTGCCTGGTACCAGCATATCGGCCGGCGGACTCTGCGCCCACAACGCATCGCCCAGCAGCAGAAGCACCACAACGAGCCAAACCGATTTATGTGCGATTGGTTTCATGCCACAAAGTTCTACAAATTTGATGCAAACCGCAACAGGTTGCACCCAAAACAGATGCCAATAGTACAAAAATCGCTAACTTTGTATGCTTAAAATCTATTTTAGCATCATGAGCAACAAAGTACTACTGATGATTCTCGACGGCTGGGGCATTGGCAAAGGCGATGCCGCCGATGCCATAGGCCGCACGCCAACGCCCAACATCGACCGACTCAAATCGCAATACGCCCACACCCAGCTGCTCACCTGCGGCCAACACGTGGGGCTGCCCGACGGGCAGATGGGCAACTCCGAGGTGGGACACCTCAACATTGGCGCGGGGCGCGTGGTCTATCAGGACCTGGTGCGCATCAACAACGACATTGCCGCCGACCAACTGCGGCACCGCCCTGCCATTGAGGCAGCCATGGCGCACGCCCGCGATAAGGGCGTAGCCCTCCACCTGATTGGTCTTGTGGGCGATGGCGGCGTACACTCGCTCAGCAGCCACCTGTGCGCCCTGTGCGACATCAGCCGCGACTACGGGCTGCCCCGCGTCTATATCCACGCCCTCACCGATGGGCGCGACACCGACCCCAAAAGCGGTTTGGGCTTCGTGCAGCAACTGGAACAGCACCTACAGCACAGCAACGGCGTAGTTGCCTCGCTCGTGGGCCGCTACTACACCATGGACCGCGACAAACGCTGGGAGCGCGTGGCCGAGGGCTACAACCTGATGGTGCACGGCAAGGGTACACCATTCACCAACCCCGTGGATGCCGTGAAAGCGGCCTACGCCGAGGGGCTAACCGACGAATTTATAAAGCCCATGGTGCGTGTTGATGCCAACGGAAATCCCGTGGGACTAATCAAAGAGGGCGATGCGGTGATTTGCTTCAACTTCCGCACCGATAGGCTGCGCGAAATCACCACAGCGCTCACCCAGCGCGATATGCCCGACCACGGCATGGCCACAGTGCCCAACCTGCACTATGTTACCATGACCAACTACGACGAGACTTTCCGCAACATACACGTGGCCTACGATAAGGACTACTTGCCCAACACGCTGGGAGAAGTTGTTACCAATCAGGGACTTAAACAGCTTCGCATAGCCGAAACCGAAAAATACGCCCACGTAACGTTCTTCTTCTCGGGCGGACGCGAGCAGGAATTCGCTGGCGAACAACGCATACTGATACCCTCGCCCAAGGTGGCCACCTACGACCTTCAGCCCGAGATGAGCGCACCGCTTGTGGCCCAGGCCCTGGTGCAGGAGCTCAACAAGCAACAGGCCGATTTTGTGTGCCTAAACTTCGCCAACGGCGATATGGTGGGACACACGGGTATATACACCGCAATTGAGCAGGCCATCGGCGCGGTGGACACCTGCGTGGGTCAAGTGGTGGAGGCCGCCCAGCAAAACGGCTATCAGGTGATGATTATAGCCGACCACGGCAACGCCGACCACGCCCTGAATGCCGACGGCTCGCCCAACACGGCGCACTCACTCAACCCCGTGCCGTGCATCATCGTTAGCGACACCCACCGCGCTGCCCGCAACGGCATACTAGCCGATGTGGCTCCCACCGTGCTCACCATGATGGGGCTACCCATCCCAACGGAAATGACCGGTAAAGTGCTGTGCGACAAAATATAAGCACTAAAGGCCATGATGATTGAGATTGACGATAAGGTGGTGAGCACCGAGCTGCTAACCGAGCATTTCTGCTGCGACCTGCACCAATGCCACGGCCTGTGCTGTGTACACGGCGATTCGGGTGCTCCGCTACTGCCCAACGAGGCCGACACGCTGAAGCAGATTATGCCCCAGCTGCGGCCATTCCTACGCCCCGAGGGCATCGAGGCCATTGAGCAGCAGGGCGTGGCCGTGATCGACCGCGACGGCGACCTAGTTACGCCCTTGGTGGGCAACGCCGAATGCGCCTACGCCGTGTTCGACGGCCCAGTTGCCCTGTGCGGCATCGAACGCGCCTGGCTTGCCAAGGCCGTGGACTATCGCAAACCCATATCGTGCCACCTCTACCCCATCCGCACACGCCAATACACCAACTTTGAAGCCCTCAACTACGACCGATGGGGCGTATGCCAACCCGCATGTAAAATAGGCGAAGAACGCAAAATTCCCGTATATATAGCCGTTCGCGAGGCCATTGAGCGAGCCTACGGCGCAGAGTTCTACCAAAAGCTCTGCGAAGCCCACAAACTGCTCGAACAGCAAGAGGAATAGCAACGCAAATACTTACAAATCAACCCTATAACCACACACAACAATGGAAAGCATCAAAGCTTACATCGATCAGAACAAGAATCGATTCCTTGAGGAGCTCTTCGAGTTGCTCCGCATCCCCTCCATCAGCTCGCAGGCCGAGCATAAACCCGACATGCTGCGCTGCGCCGAGCAGTGGAAGAGCATCCTGCTGACCGCCGGTGCCGACAAGGCCGAAGTGATGCCCACCAAGGGCAACCCCGTGGTGTACGGCGAGAAGATTATCGACCCCAAACTCCCAACCGTGCTGGTGTACGGCCACTACGATGTGATGCCCGTGGATCCCGTGGAGCTGTGGAACACGCAGCCCTTTGAGCCAGTGATTAAGGACGGCAAAATCTGGTGTCGCGGTGCCGACGACGACAAGGGACAGGCATTCATGCACGCCAAAGCCTTTGAGTATATGGTGCGTACCAACAACCTGCCCTGCAACGTGAAGTTTATGATTGAGGGCGAAGAGGAGGTTGGCTCGGGCAGCCTATCGGAGTGGATTGTAGAGTACAAGGACTTGGTAAAGGCCGATGTAATCTTGGTTTCGGACACCTCGATGATTGCCGCCGACGTGCCAAGCATCACCACTGGCCTGCGCGGTTTGGCCTACTGGGAAATTGAGGTTACAGGCCCCAACGCCGACCTGCACTCGGGCATCTTTGGCGGCAGCGTGGCCAACCCGCTCAACACGCTCTGCGAGATGATTGCCAAATGCATGGACGAGAACAACCACATCAGCATACCGCACTTCTACGACGACGTGATTGAATGCTCGGACCGCGAGCGCGAACTGCTCAACAAAGCCCCCTACAGCGAGGAGGAATACAAGAAAAGCCTCGGCGTTAAGGCGCTACGCGGCGAAAAGGGCTACACCAAAATTGAGCACGTGGGCATTCGCCCATCGTTCGACCTCTGCGGCATGTGGGGTGGCTACACGGGCGAGGGTTCCAAAACCGTGCTGCCATCAAAGGCATACGCCAAACTATCGTGCCGCTTGGTTCCCAACCAGAACCACGAGAAGATTGCGGTTTTGGTGAAGAACTACTTTGAGCAGAACGCCCCCGACTACGTTAAGGTGAAGGTTACGCCGCTGCACGGCGGACAGGCCTACGGCTGCCCCATTGACCTGCCAGCCTACAAGGCCGCCGAAGCTGCCTACATGGACGTGTACGGAAAACAACCCATCCCCACCCGTTCGGGCGGTAGCATACCCATCATCGCCCGTTTCGAGGAGGTGCTGGGCATCAAATCAATTCTAATGGGATTCGGCCTGGGCTCCGATGCCATACACTCGCCCAACGAGAACTACCCGCTGGAACAGTTCTTCAACGGCATCAAAACCATACCGATGTTCTACCGGCATTTTGCCGAACTGATGCAGCTGGAACGCGGCGGCGCAAACGCCATATCGTAAGCATCACACCGCCAAACAACAGGAACGGGGAGAGCGCATTGTTCTCCCCGTTTTTTTGCACACCCATGAAAGCAATTTTGTAAACGCTCCGAAGCCATATTATGGAGCTGAAAACATAGGAGCATTAAGGACTATAATCACAGTCGCCTTGCCCCCTCCATGCCTGCCTTGGCCTTGTAGCGCTGCTTGGTGGGCAGGCTGTAGGTTAGATTCACACGCACATAGGTGTTATCGGGCTGATAGGTATGCTCCACCTGATAGTCCAAATAGTAGCGTAAATCGCGGAAATTATAGGTGTCTAAAATATCGTTAGCCTCAACATTTATGCGCAATTTATTGTTAAGCAGCGACAACGACATGCCCGCCGACAGATTGAACATGGGCTGCTTTAGCTCCAGCAGCGTCTCGCCCAAGTTGTTGTAGAGCATATCAACATAAAAAGAAATATGCTTATTCAATTTCAACTCGTTTGCGCTTTTTAAATAGATTGCGGGCTTAGTATAACGCCAAACGCCATCGCCATAGGCCACGGTGGCAAAGGGCTTGGTGAACGAGCCGCTGTTGGTTGAGGCAAATTTTTTGAACCTAAACTGATATAGCGCACCGGCATAAATAAAATGCATCCT
Organism: Bacteroidales bacterium; assembly: GCA_017524185.1. Taxonomy (GTDB): domain Bacteria; phylum Bacteroidota; class Bacteroidia; order Bacteroidales; family Tenuifilaceae; genus RGIG6076. The sequence continues at coordinate 996 of JAFWUG010000002.1, read as the reverse complement.
TTTATGATTTGCAAGCCGAGCCACTGTAATATCAGGGTTTTGAGCATCGGCGATATATTCAAAAATGGTAGCATTTTTTCTGTCTCTAAAACCAACGTAAACCCTAAATTTGCTGGCCGAAAACAGCAGCTGCACCTCATCGGTGATGGTGGGCAATAGACCAGGATTGCCCTGCCCGTAGGTGTATGTGTTGTCGTAGCGCGTTTCGGGGCTAATGCGGCGAAAGGCGGGGCGAACAATGCGGCGGGCATAGCTCAGGCTGATGCGATGCTTGTCGCTAAAACTCCACGCGCAGCTGGCTGTGGGGAAGAGGTTTATGTAGTTGGTGTCGATGGCCGTAACGCCATTCAGCGCACCCCTGAACGCCGTGCGCTCGCCGCGCAGTCCAGCCGACAGCACCAGCCCGGCCAAACGGCTCTCAACGCTTACGAATGCAGCTGGAATCGACTCCTCAAAGTTATAGCCATACGTAAACCTATCGCTCGTTACGCCGCCCAACTCGCTGCTTGACACATTTTGGATTTGACCATATTTAGCACCCGCCTGCAACGATATAAGCTTTGCTTTAAATTCGTAGGCCAGCTGCGCGTCCATCAGACGGCTACGCCCCGAAAAGCGATAGTCGATATGCGCCAACGCGCTGTTGCATTGCTCCTCTATCGTTTCGGTGCTATTTGCCTCGTGGAGCACATAGCCCACCGAGGCTCGCAGCGCCGAGCGTTCGCCCAGCTTGGCATCGTAGCCCAGGTTCATGTCGTAGTGATTTTCGCGCCTATCGGTGTTGCGGCGGGTATCGATATGCTGCTTTGTACTAACGCTGCTAAAGTCGGTTTCAACGGTTGCATCGGGGCGCGAATGGTTATTCCAGCCCAGCAGCTGCGCGCTGATGCCATGCTTTTTTGATGGCTGAAAATATGCGCCCACCGTGTAGCTATGATTTTGCGCTCTACCTTCGGTGGTTGTTCGCACATCGTCAAATGAACCCGTGCGCATATT